>CAWUXP010000102.1:0-15101 GCA_963926495.1 Candidatus Ilumatobacter herschelensis | reverse complement strand
CCTCGTTCAACCTCGTCGAACATCTCGGTGGCTCGACCTTCGAACCACCGGTTGGGCAGTTCAGCTACCCGCGGATCACGACTCCGAATCGGCGCCCCCGCCAAACCGCCGACGGCTGGGTTGTGCTCCTGCCGTACACCGACGCGAACTGGCGTGACTTCTTCGGCTTCGTCGGTCGACCCGAGCTCGCGACTGATCCGCGATTCGCCGAGCAGCGTTCGCGCATCGCCAACTCCGATGAGCTGTACGGGATGCTCGACGAGATGGTCGCTGACCTACCAACGGTCGCGCTGCTCGACTTCTGCGACAGTCGGTCGATCCCCGCATCAGCGGTCCTCGACTTGGAACACATCGCCGACGATCCGCACTTCAAGGCCGTCGATCTGTTGCACGACGATGAGCACCCGACCGAAGGTCCGTACCGCTACACCCGCGACCCCATCCGGTTTGCGAGTCAGGGCGACGACCATGAAACCGTGCGGCTGCATGCACCAGGCCTTGGTGAACACACCGCTCAGGTGATGGCCGAGCTTGGCTGGACCGACGAACAAATCGCCACGCTGCATCCCTGACGCCAAAATTGCTGCGCCCCGCACAGCGTTGTGCCGGACAGCAGCGTTATATCTCAGCGGTACGCGGCGAGTAGACCCTTCCGGATGGAGAACCTGAACGGCAAGACGGCAGTAATCACCGGCGGCGCGAGCGGCATCGGGCTTGCGATGGCTCACCGGTTCGGCACCGCCGGCATGAACCTGGTGATCGGCGACATCGAAGTTCCGGCAATGGAAGCAGCCGTGACCGAACTGACTGCTGCTGGCCACTCGGTCGTGAGCCTGCAGGTCGACGTCCGTGACATCGAGCAGCAGCGCGAACTCGAACGCGTCGCCATCGAGGCCTTCGGTAAGGTCCACGTGCTGTGCAACAACGCTGGTGTCGGCGCTGGCGGTCCAGTCGCCGATCCCGACAACCTCGAGGTCTGGCGCTGGACCATCGACATCGATCTGTGGGGCGTCATTTACGGCTGCAAGGTCTTCCTTCCTGCGATGATCGCGCACGGCGAGCCGTGTCACGTGGTGAACACCGCATCGATGGCTGGGCACGGATCGGCACCGTTCATGGGTGCATACAGCGTTGCCAAGTACGGCGTCGTCGCACTGTCCGAGACACTGACCAAGGAAATGCAGCTTGCCAAGAACGACGTCGGGGTATCGGTGCTGTGCCCAGCCTTCGTGGCAACCGGTATCGCCAAAAGCGACCGCAACATGCCCGACAATCTCCGGCCTGAACCGGCTGACAACCCTGTGGCCGGTGGGATGCAGGCGACGATCGAATCGTTGGTCGCGAACGGCATTGCGACTGAGGTCGTCGCTGACGCAGTGCACGATGCTGTCATCGAGAACAAGTTCTGGATCCTCACCCACGACGAAACCAAGCAGGGCGTGCTCGATCGGGCCCAGCAAATCGTCGATGGCGTCAACCCAGGCCTCGGCGGGTTCGCCTAACGTCACGAATGGGGTCAGGCCCCTTTCGCAACTCTGGAGCCACAGCTGTTACCTCGGGACTGAATGCGGCGGAATCCGCTCCGTCGTGTCCCGAGGTCGCCGCCCTTCTCGTTGAGCGCTGCGAATCAGCGCAATGCCTGGATCACCTGTTCTGAGAACCGCAAGATTGGCTCGGTCGATTCCGGATTGCCGAAGTCAAAGACGACATGGTCGACGCCTGCCGCGTGCCAACCGGCGAGGAGCTCGACGAAGGCTTCGGATTCCTCGTCGGTCTGGGGCAGCGGCTTTTCGATCGTGATCGCGTTTTCGATAGTGGCTGGGTCGCGTCCGGCCTCGGTCGCAGACGCATGGACAATGTCGCGCTTGGCCGACCATTGAGCGATGTCGCGCCCACCGTTGTGCCACATATCGGCGATGCGACCGACGAGGGGGAGACCAATCTTTTCACCATTGGCCCCGATGCACACCGGCGGCACAACCTCGGGGAGCGGCGGGGCTGCAGCGCCTGAGATCGAGTAGTACTCGCCTTCGAACGACGGGTCGTCTTGGGTCCACATGAGCCGACAGATCTCGACGACTTCTTCCAGTTGCGCGAAGCGCACCGACGGCTTTGGGAAGTCGTAGCCGTATGCCTCGTATTCGTCACCGCGCCAACCGGCGCCGATCCCCAAGATGAGCCGGTTCTCGGAGAACACCTGGAGCGTGGCTGCCATTTTCGCGGTGAGTGCTGGCGGGCGGTAGCCGTGGCCAAGCACGTGGTGGCACAGCTGTACGTCGGGGAATTTTGCGGCGAGCCAGGTGAGCGATGTCCATGCCTCGACGAACGGGTCGGTTTTAGCGTCGAAGCCCCAGAAGTGGTCGGCAACCCACATGCTGTCAAAGTGATCGTTAACCGTCGGCAAGATGTACTTCGCCTGTTCGACCACGATCGGCTTGTGGCCACTCCACCGGTTGCCGATGCACGGCGACAGCCATCCGAAACGAAGTGAGTGAGCGCGTTCAGTCATGCTCGAACCGTACCGCTCGCGCTGGACTTGCAACGCTGATCGGAGCTCTGGCGACTGACGCGCTTCAGCGGGAACCTCGGGACGGATTGCGGCGGAATCCGCTGCGTCGTGTCCCGAGATTGCGACGACATTTACTTCGTCAGCATCAACATGCTGCGGTTGTCTCAGCTAGCCGAACGCCCAAGGGATGATCGCCGCAGAGATCAAAACGGTCGACAACGTCAGCGGAGCACCGACTTTCGTGAAGTCGGTGAATCGATACCCACCAAGACTGAACACCATCAGGTTCGTCTGGTATCCCACCGGAGAAAGGAACGAGCAGGAGGCGCCGATCAAGACGGCAATGGTCAGCATCCTCGGTTCGGCCCCCACATCGGCCGCGATCGAAAGCGCTATCGGCACCATCAGCGCAGCAGCCGCAGTATTGGTCAGCAGCTCCGTCAACGTGATCGTCGCCAACATCACCAAGACCACGTGGCCGACGTTGCCGAGGCCCAAGCCGTCGGCGCGTTGCACCACACCGGCGATCTCTTCGGCGAGCCCACTTGCGGAAACGGCTGACCCCAGGCTGATTGCTGCTGCCATGGTCGCCACCACGTTGACGTTGATGGATCGCCACGCCTGACTGACCGAGACCGCCCGGCCCGCCACGACCACAACCGCCGATGCCAGCGCTGCCTCGAACAGATCCAGCACACCACTCACCGCCACGACCACCAGCCCAGCCGTTGTCAAAACAACCAGCATCGACCGATCCCGACGTGCAGGGGGCTGCTCGTCTAAGGCCGCGACCAGCGAGAAATCGGCGTGCCCTCGCCAGCGCGCGGCAAACGAGTCGTCGGCAAGCACCAGCAGCACATCGCCAGCCCGCAGCGTGACCTGGCCGAGCTGACCGCCGACGTCGCCGTCCGACCGGTGAATCGCCATGACTGCAGCGTTATAGCGCGCTCGAAAGCCCACGGACTTCAGCGATGCCCCCGCCAGCGCCGACCCAGGTGAAACCACTGCTTCGAAGACTCGGGCATTCGGCCCGTGCGCGCTGGTGACGTGCTGCTCCTCAAGCATCGTGAGGCCCTCGATGTCATGGAGATCGATCATCCTCGCGACATCGCCGACGAAGCAGCAGACATCGCCCACTTCCAGGCGCGTGTGCGGTAACGCCGCAAGCGACGTAGCCGACTGTCGATCGGTCCCGGGCCGCTCGACAAAGGCCAAGAATGCGCCGTCGAGATTTCTCAGGCCTGACTCGGCGATCGTCCGGCCAACGAGCGGGCCGTCGGCGGTGACGCGGGCGGCGAGCTGGAACTCCCTGCCGCGACGCGCAACATCAGTCGATACTGCAGTCCGGTCCGGGAGGAGGCGCACCCCAATCGTCGACAACACAACCACACCGACCACCGCGACAGGAAGCCCCACGACCGTGATCTCGAGTACTCCGAGCGGTTCTTCGCCCGACTTGCTCAGAAGGTCCGAAACGACCAGGTTCGTCGACGTCCCGATCAGCGTGATGACGCCACCGAGGATGCTCGCGAACGATAGTGGAAGCAGGAAGCGCGAAGCGCTGACTCCATTGAGCTGAGACCAACGAACGACACGAGGCGCGAACATCGCCACCAGCGGTGTGTTCGGCACGACAGACGAAGCCCCAGCAGTCACCGCCGCCAGCAGGGCAATCGACCCTCCTCGGTCGAGTAATCGGTCGAACACACGCGAGAACGTCCCCGTTGCCGTTACGGCTCTGGCCAAAACGTACAGGGCTGCAATGGTCGCGGGTGCAGGACTAGACAGCCCGCTCAGGGCCACCTCGGAATCGATGACGTCCAGAAACATGAGGACGACGACGGCGCCACCCAGCACCACGACCGGTGTAATGCGGTCGGCGATAAGGATCACCACACACAACAGAATCACGACCAGCGCAATCCACGAATCAGTTGTCACTCAGTTCCTTCGTTGAAGTATCGAGGCCTGAGTTCAGGCTTGGCCCGGTGAGCTCAGGTTAGCTGACCAAGCCGTTCGCACGAAGCGCTGCGATGACCTGATCAGCTGCTTCTTCCGCGGACAGTGCCATGGTGTCGACATGAACCTCCGGTGACTCCGGCGCTTCATAGGGCGAGTCGATCCCGGTGAAGTTTGCCAATTCACCGGCACGAGCCTTGGCGTACAGGCCCTTCGGGTCGCGCGTTTCGGCAACATCGAGCGGCGTGTCGACGTGCACCTCGACGAACTCGCCCACTTCAACTCGCTCGCGGGCCAAGCGGCGTTCGGCGCGGAATGGCGAGATAAACGACACGAGGACCAAAAGACCCGCGTCGACCATCAGGGCCGACACCTCAGCGATCCGCCGAATGTTCTCCACACGATCTGCATCGGTGAAGCCGAGGTCGCGGTTGAGTCCGTGGCGAACGTTGTCACCATCGAGCAGATACGTCCGCACGCCGAGCGTGTGGAGCTTCGATTCGACGATGTTCGCAATGGTCGACTTGCCGGAGCCCGAGAGGCCGGTAAACCAGACGACGCCCGGCTGATGGTTGTTCTGATCAGCACGGGCTGCCTTGTCAACGCGAACGTCCTGCCAGTGAATGTTGTGGCTGCGCCGAAGTGCGAAGTGCAACATGCCAGCGCCCACAGTGGCCTGGGTGCGCTTATCAATGATGATGAACGAGCCCATCTCCCGGTTGTTCGCATACGGGTCGAACGGAACCGGCCGGTCGAGGCTGAGGTTGCACACACCGATCTCGTTGAGTTCGAGCGTGTTGGCAGCGAGGTGTTCCAGCGAGTTGACGTCGACCCGGAACTTCGGATTCGCGAGAGTCACGCCGACGGTGCGGGTGCCAATCTTCATCAGGTAGGGGCGGCCGGGCAACATTTCGTCTTCGTGCATCCACACGACGTGTGCCTCGAACTGGTCGGCTACTTCGGCTGGCTGATCAGCCAAACACATGAGGTCGCCGCGGCTGACGTCGATCTCGTCGGCGAGGGTGATGGTGACTGACTGGCCAGCGACGGCAACATCGAGGTCGCCGTCCATCGTGACAATGCGGTCGACGGTGCTCGTCGTGCCGGCGGGAAGCACCCGGACCGCGTCGCCTGGCCTGATGGAACCGCCGACAATCCGGCCAGCGAAGCCCCGGAAGTCGAGGTTGGGGCGATTGACCCACTGAACGGGCATCCGGAAGGGCCCCGCTGCAACGTCATCATCGACGGCTACCTCTTCGAGGTACGTCATCAGCGTGGGACCGTCGTACCAGGGAAGGTTCTCGCTCGGCGCGACGATGTTGTCGCCCTTCAGCGCTGAAACCGGAATGTAGTTGACACTCTTCAGGCCGATCTGGCGAGCGAAGTCGGTGTACTCGGCGATGATCGCGTCGTAGGTCTCCTCCGAGTAGTCGACGAGATCCATCTTGTTGATGGCGACGACAACCTCTTTGATCCCAAGCAGCGACACGAGGTAGCTGTGCCGGCGAGTCTGGGTGAGCACGCCCTTTCGGGCATCGACCATCACGATCGCAACGTCAGCAGTTGACGCCCCGGTGACCATGTTGCGCGTGTACTGCTCGTGCCCCGGCGTATCGGCCACGATGAACTTGCGCTTCTCCGTTGAGAAGAATCGGTACGCGACGTCGATCGTGATGCCTTGCTCGCGTTCAGCGGTCAAGCCGTCGAGTAGTAAGGCAAAGTCGAGATCGGTGCCCTGCGTACCAACCTTGGCCGAATCGACCTCAAGCTGGGCCAGGTGATCTTCAAACACCATGTGTGACTCGTACAGCAATCGCCCGATCAGCGTGCTCTTGCCGTCGTCAACGCTGCCGCACGTGATGAAACGCAGCAGCGACTTGTACTGGTGCGACGTCAAGTACTCGTCGATGTCGACTGCGATCAGATCAGAAACGTGCGCCATTAGAAATACCCCTCTTGCTTCTTCTTCTCCATCGAGCCAGCGGAGTCGCTGTCGATCAACCGGCCCTCGCGCTCGGACGTGGTGGCGAGCAGCATCTCTTGGATGATGCCGGTGAGGCTGTCTGCGTCGCTCTCGATGGCACCCGACAGCGGGTAGCACCCGAGGGTACGGAACCGCACGTTCTTGATCTCAGGCTCTTCGCCTGGCTCAAACTGAAAGCGATCGTCGTCGATCATGATCAACGTGCCACCGCGGTGCACGACCGGCCGAGGCGCCGCGTAGTACAGCGGCACGATCGGAATCTGCTCGAGGTGAACGTATTGCCACACGTCGAGTTCGGTCCAGTTCGAGATCGGGAACACGCGAAGCGTCTCGCCCGCGCTTCGACGAGCGTTGTAGAGGCTCCAGAGCTCGGGGCGTTGGCGCTTCGGATCCCACTGATGCTGCGGTGAGCGAACCGAGAACATGCGCTCTTTGGCTCGCGACTTCTCCTCGTCGCGCCGCGCCCCACCGAAGCACAGGTCGAACTTGTTCATGTCAATGGCTTGTTTCAGGCCATCGGTCTTCCACATGTCGGTGTGCATTGCAGAACCGTGTTCGAACGGGTTGATACCGCGTTCGATGCATTCGGGGTTCTGGTGGACGATCAGATCGACGCCGAGATCTTTGGCCGTCTGATCGCGGAAGGCGTACATCTCGCTGAACTTCCAGGTCGTGTCGACGTGAACGAGCGGGAACGGCGGCTTCGAAGGGTAAAAGGCCTTCATCGCGAGGTGCAGCATGACCGAGCTGTCTTTGCCGACCGAATACAGCATCGCTGGGTTGTCGCTCTCGGACACCGCCTCGCGCATGATGTGTATCGCTTCGGCTTCAAGACGCTGCAAATGTGTTAATTGATTCTCTACTAACTCCACGGACATTACATTAAACCGCGGATCCGCGCGATGCAACAGAAACCTGCGATGCAACCCCGAGTTGCTGCTCAGCGCGGGTGGCGCTGGTCCGTGCTCGTTAGATAATCGGCTGCAAGCGCAACGACATCGGCCGGCAAGCTGCCGTTGACGAGGTCGGTAAGGCTGACCTCTTCAAGTACGCGGCGCAAGCTGCCGCGGATTGCCATCCACACTTCGGGCAGCACCTCGGCAGGTGCCGGATAGCTGAGCCCACGGAGGCTCTCGTCGTGCACATCAGCCAGCGGGCCGTCGACCGCCCGGAACACGTCGGCGAGCGAAATGGCACTTGCCTCACGCGACAGCGTGAAACCACCGGTCGGCCCGCGCTTCGACCGAATCAGCTCGGCACGTTTCAGGTCACGCGTGATATCGAGCAGGTACTTGAGAGAGATCCCCTGGCGCGTCGCGATGGCCTCGGCCTTGACCGCGCCACCGTCGACCTCGGCGAGTTCACCTGAGGCGAGCTCGGCCATGAATCGCACCGCATTATCGACTCGCTCTGAAATTCGCATC
This sequence comes from Candidatus Ilumatobacter herschelensis, assembly GCA_963926495.1. Classification (GTDB taxonomy): domain Bacteria; phylum Actinomycetota; class Acidimicrobiia; order Acidimicrobiales; family Ilumatobacteraceae; genus Ilumatobacter_A; species Ilumatobacter_A herschelensis. The sequence goes on along the minus strand of CAWUXP010000102.1, from coordinate 7,225 downwards.
GTCCAGAACCGTAGCGCCCGACCAAGAAACGCAACCGCGACGCCGTGTGGTCGTTTGACGAGGCCGTTGCCGTGTGGCTCGTCACTGGCGAGTACGACGCGCTCGTGCAACTCAGCGCACGTGACATGACGACGCTGAGCCAGACGGTCTTGACGTCGATCAGTGGCGCACCGAACGTGGTCGATGAGCGCACCTCGGTCGTTTTCAGCACCGCACCAAGCGAGTTCTCGCCACCCTCGAACCGTGATGGGAGCGGAATGGATCAGGCCTGCGCCGATCAGCCTCGATCGCGAATGCGCCGAAGTAAGACTTCTTGTGCAATCGTGGCAACGTGTGTTCCGTCGAGGTTCAAGACGTCACCGGTGACGAGGCCGCGCCCACCGCTCAGGCCGTGTGAGCGGGTGTCGAACCAGTGCCACTGATCCGCTCGGCACGGGCGGTGGAACCAGACCGAGTGATCGAGGCTCGCGCCCTGGAACTTGAAGCGATCGCTGGTGTCGTTGGCAAAGTCTGGGTGCGGCGATCGTGCCGCACGTGACGGCGCAGCGTCCGAGAGGAACGCCATGGCGAGCGTGTGCTTGGCAGGATCGTCGCCGAGCAGCGCGCCGTCTTCGTCCATAATCCGCAACCAGTACCCGAGCCGCCATGGCTCGCCGTTCTGGCCAGGCAGGTCGACAGCACGCCGATCGATCAGGTTTCCCCACGAGTAGTTCTCAAGGGTCGGATCGTCGGGGAGAGCGAGTCCCTCAGGCAACTTGGCGATCTGCGCGTCGGCCTCATCTTCGTCGACCTGGAAGGACACCGACACGTTGAGGATTGCCCCACCGGATTGCCGCGCAACGACTTGGCGGGTGCAGAACGATCGGCCGTCACGGAGTCGCTCCACCTCGAAGCGAATCGGCTCAGTCGTCGACCCCGGGCGGATGAAGTACGAGTGCAGCGAGTGCGGTCGGCGATCGGGAGTGACCGTTGCCATTGCCGCGGCAAGCGCCTGCGCAACGACTTGGCCGCCGAAGAGCCGGTTGCCCCACGGGTACCGCGCCACGATGCCGACGTATGTGTCTGGGCCGTGCGGCTCCAAGTAGAGCAGGTCGCCAAAGTCGACGTCTTTGATCTTCGGCGCAGTATTCGACGAATCGCTCATGGCCCCATCATCGCTCAGACCACCCGAAATTGAGGCCACCAGTCATCGTCGGTGCAGCATTTCGGTCCACATTTTGGCGGAGTGAATAGGCGGATGAGTTCGATGAGCGTCAACGACGTGGGCCAGAGTGAGGGCGTGGTAACGATCGACACAGTGGACCTCAGCGACCAAGATGCACCGGGTGCACTCGATCGGGCGCTCCGCAAAGACGGCTTTGTGCAACTGGTTGGGCATGGCCTCCCGGCCAACGTCGCCAATGGGTTGTGGGCCGCGATGGAAGAGTTCTTCGCCCTCCCGTTTGGTACGAAGTCAAAGTACGTGGTTGACGATGCGGCGGCAAATCGCGGCTACCGCCAGCGCGGCAGCGAGGCCCTTTCGTACTCGCTCGGCGAGGCCAGCCCGCCTGATTTGTTCGAGTCGTTCAACTCGGGCCACGACGCGCGGGCAGGCGTACATCGTCTGATTCAGGCAACGCCCTGGCCCACAGAGGCGCCGGGGTTCGCTGCAGCGACCCGTCTGTACCTCGATGCGATGGCCGAGCTCGCCGGTCGACTCGACCAGATGATCGGCGCCATCATCGGCATCGACGACCTAGCTGGTCGGTCAACGGCCGGGCCCGACACCATGGCCTGCATCCGCTATGAACGGCTCGACGACGAGGTAGCACCTGCGCCGGGCCAGAAGCGGATGGGCGCACACAGCGACTACACCACCGTCACGATCCTGCGGGCCGACCCGGTGCCCGGCCTCGAGATCCTCGGATCCGACGGCTGGAAGCCAATCGTCCCCGACGCCGATGCGTTACTGCTGAACGTCGGCGATCTGCTCGCAATGTGGACCGACGATGCCTGGCCATCCACGGTGCACCGAGTGCCCCTCCATGGCGACGGCACCGATCCGGTGCTCCGCCGATCAGTCGCGTACTTCCACTACCCCGACCTCGATGTTGCCGTCGAACCCCTCCCGGCGTTCCGCCGACCTGACAGTACGTACCACTCCGTGACGGTTGCCGATCACCTCGGCGCCCGGCTGATCGGCCCGAAACGTCACGCACCATCGGCTGGCACGAGCACGCTGAGCGACCGAACGATCTAACCCAGCCGTCTCACCCTTACGCCAAGCCGCGCCAGCCCCCCGTCTCGCTGTGCCGAGCGCGCGATTCCTACGGTGACGGGATGGACGACCTGAACGACTTCCGCCAACGGTGCATCGACTTCATGGAGTCGCAGCCAACGCCAGCGGGTGCGCCGACGTTCGAAGAGTCGTGCGCGTTCCACGCTGCGGCCGCCGAAGCCGGCGTCGGCGCGGGCGTCCCGTACCCAACCGAGTTTGGCGGTGCCGGATTGACGAATGCTCACGACAAGGTCTGGCGCGAAGTCAAAGCGGACTACCCGATAATGGAAAGCGACTTCGTCATCAGCCACGGCATGTGCCTGCCGATGATGAACGACCATGGCACCGGCGACCAGAAGCGCCAGTTCATGCCAGATCTGATCTCCGGCAAGACGCTGTGGTGCCAGATGTTCTCTGAGCCCGGCGCCGGCTCCGACGTCGCATCGCTACAGACCAAGGCCGAGCTCGACGGCGACGAGTGGATCATCAACGGCCAGAAGGTCTGGACCACGTTGGCGCACAAATCACAGTACGGATTGTGCGTAGCCCGCAACGATGCCGAGCAAGTCAAACACGCGGGCCTGTCGATGTTCATCCTCGATATGGGGGCACCGGGCGTCGAGATCCGTCCCATCAACCAGATCAACGGCGAGTCACATTTCAACGAGGTGTTCTTCACCGATCTGGCCATCCCAAAAGACTGGCTACTCGGCGAACTGAACACCGGCTGGAAACTCGCCACTGCGATGCTGATGTACGAACGTGTCGCGATCGGTGCAGGTGGCGGCGGCGGTATCAACCGGCCGATGTACGACCAACTCCACAACTACGCGACGGCATCAGGAGCAATCAACAATCCGGTCGTGCGCGATCAGATGATGCAGGTGTATGCAATGGAGACCACCAAGGCGCTCATTGCAATGCGCACCCGGGCCGAAATGAAGGCCGGCAACACGCCAGGCCCAGGTGGCTCCCTCGGCAAGTTATATGGCTCAGTCATTGCCTGGCGGATGCGTGAGATCGCACTCCAAATCGCCGGCATGTCCTCGGTGGCCTGGACCGACGACGACCCACACGGTGGCAGCGCGCAGAGCCTGACCCTGCGCAGTTTCGCTTCGGGCATCGCTGGCGGCACCGACGAAATTCAACGCAATATCATCGGCGACCGCGTTCTGGGCCTGCCGCGCGAACCTGCTGTCGACAAGGGCGTGCCGTTCCGCGACCTCAAGGTCGGAACCCAAGCCTGACTGGCACCGTCGTGGTCGCACCGAGGTCAGCTCGGGTGTAACCGTTCAGTCGCGCAGTTCACGTTTGAGGATCTTGCCGGTGGCGTTGCGCGGCAGTTCCTCGATGAAGCGAACCGACTGCGGCACCTTGAAGCGGGCGAGGCGCTCCCGACAGAAGTTCAAGATCGCGGTCTCGTCCAACACCGAACCCACCGCATCAGTGGACTTCACAATGACTGCTTGGCCGACCTCGCCCCACTTTTCGTCAGGTAGCCCGATCACCGCGACGTCGGCGATGCCGGGCAACTCGAACAGGGTCGACTCGACCTCGGACGGATAGACGTTCTCGCCACCTGAGATGTACATGTCCTTCCACCGGTCGACGATATACATGTAGCCGTCCTCGTCCATCTGCGCCGCGTCGCCGGTGTGGAGCCAACCATCGGTGATCGCATCGGCAGTTGCCTCGGGATTGTTCCAGTAGCCCGGTGTGATATTCGGGCCCTTGCACCAGAGCTCTCCGATCTCACCAGCAGCCACATCGTTGCCGTCTTCGCCGACGATTCGAATCGACGTGTTCATTGCCGGCAGCCCCGCCGAACCGGCCTTGGCCACGGCCATCTCCGGCGAGATCGACGTAACCATCGGACTTGTCTCAGTCATCCCGAACGCTTGAACAAGGGGGCAGCCGACCTTCTCCCACATCTGCAGCAGCGGCAGGGCAGCGGGCGCCCCACCAATTGCTGTCGTGACCATGCGTGAGAAGTCGGTCGTTGCGAAGTTCTCGTGTTGGCCCATAAACAGGTAATTCGCTGGCACGCCGAGGAAGTGCGTGATGCCACGCTCGGGATCGTTGATCAGGCCGAGCGCTTCGCCCGGATCAAAGGTGCGCATGATCAAGGTCGAACCACCGAAATAGGCCGCAGGGTTCGTGTAGCAGTTCAGACCACCGGTGTGGAACAACGGGAGGAAACAGAAATTGACCATCGATCGCGACAGATTGCTCAGCTCGGCGAGGTTCACCGAGTTCCAGAACGACATGCCGTGCGTGATAACCGCGCCCTTCGGGCGGCCCGTCGTGCCCGAGGTGTACATAATCGTGAGCGGATCGTCGTGGGTCAGTTCAGGCATCACCGGCGACAAAACGGGGTCGGCATCGATGCGGTTCGCTGCTGCGGCTAGCCCGTCGTCGTAGTCGACACTCCCGTCGGGATGCGACCCTGCCCCGCTGAACACGACGAGGTGCGCCACGTTGGCCCGCTTGGCGAGTTCGGCAGCGGCGTCGCCAAACTCCGGGTCGGCACAGAGCACCGTGGCACCGGCATCATTGACGATGTAGTCGAGTTCATGAACAGTGAGCCGCCAGTTGACCGGCACAAAGACTGCGCCGAGCCGAGCGCAGGCGAACTGCACTTCGATGAACTCGACACGATTCATCGAGAACATCACGACGCGGTCACCCCGACCGACGCCAAAATCGTCGCGCAACATGGCCGCTGATCGGCCGACTCGTTCGTCGGCCTCACGCCAGTTGCAGACCAATCCAGCACCATCACCGTTGGAATCGATATCGGCCCAAGCCGGCCGGTCAGGGCTCACCATTGCGTGGTGAGCAACCCAGTCATACGCAGGAGCAATCGGCATTCTTTCATCGTGGCAGACTTTAAAACCCGGGCACGAACTCCGCCCTCCGAGCCGAAGGCGATTCGGTCGCCAGACCGAACAGAACTACTACGGTTAGGTGAGAGTGATCTTGTCGGTGCGGTCGAGGCTGGTGAGGTCGTTCGACTGGATGATCGTGGGCGACAGCGTCCAGAGGTTGCCGTCGATGATCATCGTGCGCTGGATGGCGGTCTCGTAGCCGTTCCAGTTCGGCCAGCACAGCTCGATGCGTTCGAAACCGCTGGTGTCGATGTCGAGCTGTTCAGCGGGAATGCCCCACCAGTTCTCGAGCTGGTCGACCGGGACCGGATCACAGAACAGGCCGGTAGCGCCACCCTGGTCTTGGGAAGTACAGAGCTGAACCTGTCCACCTTCTTGACCGATCCAGAAGAACTGGTTGTCCTCACCAAACTGCGAACCATCGATGACTTCGCAATCGGTCTGCCCGTTCGGGATGCCGTCGTCGTCAGCGTGGCTGATCCGGCCCTGTTCGGTGATCCCGTCTGCGGTCACGGTCAACACGATGGCACCAGCGAACTGGTCGCTATACGACTGCAGCGGAAGGACCGCCGTGTTGGTCGGGCCCCACCAGAGGAAGGCACGGTGGTCAAATTGCGCATCGCTAAAGCCGTCCGGCAACGTCCACACGTCAATCTCCAGCGGGTTGGCCGGGTCGCTCACATCGAACAGCGACACCTTGGTACCGGTTGTTCGACCGTCTTCGGTCGCGTCTTGGCCGACACCGATGACGAGGTCGTTGCTGATCGGATGCAGGTAGTTCGAGAAGCCCGGGATCTTGAGTTCGCCCTGGACAACCATGTTGCGAGGGTCGCTGAGGTCGATCACGTAGAACGGGTCGACTTGGCGGAACGTGACGACGTAGGCGGTGTCGTCGACGTAGCGCACCGAGAAGATTCGTTCGCCGAGCCCAAGGCCACTGACGCTGCCAATCTGTTCGAGTTGGTCACCGTTGACCTCCATCGAGACGATCTGGCTTTCGGACGATTCGGCCCATGGTGCGCCCTTCGTGGTCGCCACGTAGAAGACACCGTCACGGTCATTCATCGAAAACTGATTGAGCAGGTGTCCCTCGACGGAGCCGGATGCCTCGTACCGGGCCGCGCCAGGACCAGCAATCGAGAAGCGGTGAATTGCGGTCTCGTAATTCTCATTGAGCTGGTCGATGGTCTGGTCGTTGGTCTGGTCGTTGATGATCGGCGACCAAATGTTGGTCGACACGTAGAGGCGGTCTTGCGATGCGTAAACGGTGTCGCCGGTGGCCATCACACTGCTCGTGCCGGTCGGCGCAGCGAGGTCGGCGCCGAGGTCAAGCGTGACGATCGACAGCATGTCGAAACCACCGAAGTCGGCGGGGGCGAACACGCCGGAACAATCAACAAGCTGCCCCTCTTCGGTGCTGCCGTCGTTGCGGTCGATGCGGAACTCTGGCAGCCAGTCTTGCTCGGTTGAGTTGCGGACGACCTCACGATTCGTCTCTTCAGCCTTCTGCTCGGTGCCAGGGTTCGACGGGTAGAGAAAGCCGAGATCCTGCGGCGGCGAGGTGACGACGATTCGGGCGGTGTCGCCGATCGAGCGGGCACTGATATAGCGGCCGTCGATACTCATCGTGTTCACGACCGCAGGTGCGTCGGGGTTTGATAGATCGACTTCGATGATCAGCGTCTGCGAGCCTTGGTAGGAGCCCGGCCCAATCGGGCGACCGATTGACAAGTCTGGCTCGGGGTATCCGCCATAGAACTCTCCTTGGGCAAACACGAACGCCCGGTCGCCAGCGAGGAAGATTTCGTGACCGTAGGTGTACGACCCGTTCTGACCATTCAGAGCAACCGAACCACGCTTGGTTCCCGTCACGCCATCGGCGGCAATGTCGATGTAGTGGAGCATCTCGCCCGCAATCGCAATAATCCGATCGCCGTCGGTCTTGACGATGTCAGGCTCGTCGACGCCGTCGACCTGCACGTTTGTTGTGGAATACGTGCCGTCGCCGCCGCCTTCACTCGTGACACGGTCAGGGGCCAAGGCGCTGGCATCGCTGCTCTGCGCCGTGTCGGCCTCGGCC
>CAWUXP010000101.1:0-10046 GCA_963926495.1 Candidatus Ilumatobacter herschelensis | reverse complement strand
CGCATCGAGGACATCCTCAAGAACAAGCAGTTGATTCTGTGCCAGGTCACGAAGAATCCGATCGCGCACAAGGGTGCTCGTCTCACCCAGGAAGTGTCGCTGCCCGGTCGTTTCGTCGTGCTGATCCCGAACTCGCAGACCTATGGCATCTCGAAGCGGTTGCCAGACGATGTCCGAAAGCGACTGCGCGGCATTCTCGACCGGGTCAAGCCCGACGAGCACGGTCTGATTGTTCGTACCGCGGCCGAGTCGGCAACCGAGGAAGAGCTCATTGCCGACATGACCATCCTGCTGAAGGAGTGGGAAATAATCGAGAACAAGGCCGCAAAGGCACAGCACCCAGCGCTGCTGTACCGCGAGCCCGAACTGGCGGTGCGAGTGATCCGCGAAGAATTCAACGCCGACTACCGCGGTGTACTCATTGACGACAAGCGGCTTTGGCAAGATGTTCGCGACTACGTCGCTGCATTCAACCCCGATCTGGCCGATCGCGTTGAGTACTACGACGCCGACAAAGAAGGCCTCTCACTGTTCGAACGCCACCACGTCCACGAGCAGGTCCACAAAGCGCTCGATCGCAAGGTCTGGCTGCCGTCTGGTGGCTCCTTGATTATTGAAGGTACCGAAGCGCTCACTGTGGTCGACGTGAACACCGGAAAGAACGTCGGCAAGTCGAACCTCGAAGAAACCGTCTTCCACAACAACATGGAGGCAGCGGTCGAGGTTGCTAAGCAACTGCGGCTGCGCGACATCGGCGGCATCATCGTCATCGACTTCGTAGACATGGAGATTCGTGACAACCGCGGCAAGGTCGTCGAGGCGCTGCGCGACGCCCTGGCTCGGGACAAGACGCGGTCACAGGTCTTCGACGTGTCCGAACTCGGGCTCGTCGAGATGACGCGCAAACGAATCGGTGAGGGGCTGCTGACCGAGTACAGCGAGATCTGCCCCGACTGCGATGGTCGCGGCGTCGTCGTCGATTACTCCATGCTTGAGTAATCCCCTCGAAAGATGGAAGGTAGGGCATTCCGATTACATCGGAGGTTTGAGCGTTAGCTGGGTCTTGGTTGGGTGAATTGTTGTTTGAGAGCAACGGCGGTGTTGCGGTGGTGTAACGATTCGTCGCACGTGTTACCACGGGACCAGGTCGAAGGGGCCCTGCTCTCACGCAGCGAGCTCTGCTCGGAGACGGGAGTGTCGAAACAGCATGGACAGGATGCCGTGGTCGGCCTTGAGGAGACGTCCGATCGGACGCCTCGACTAGCCATGTTCATAGATTCATCACGAACGAGCAGTGTCACAGCGATCCGAGCTGTGCGATGCTGGACTCATGAAAATTCAGATCACTGAGGACGCTCGCAAAGTGTTGGCGAAAAAGGGCGGAACGATGTCGATCGACTTCATCCGCCCCACCGGTTGAGGCAAGGTCGCAGAGGTGTCGGTCGATACCAACGTCAAGAACAAGAACCTCGCTCCGTACCGCAAGCTGCGCCACGAGGACTTCCGGATTCTGATCACCCCGCAGCTCATCGGTATGGCTGAGCAGATGCGGATTGTCACCAAAGGCAAACTGACCAAGTCATTGTCTATTGAATTTCAGGCGAAGCCCGGCGCCGGCGGCCACAACGACGCCTGCTGCCTCTGAGTAGATTCGAACTGCGTAGGGTCGGTTCATGGCTGACCTGCTCGCGCTTTCCAATGATGTCATCGATAACGGCCTAACTGACCGTCCGTTCAACCGAATCAGCAACGAACTTTCCGAAGTTGCCGATGGCCTCGCCATCGTCGAGAGTTTCAGTCACAGCATCGTGGCCGACACCGGCGAGGGGCTCGTGGCCTTCGATGCATCGCACGTGCAGACCGGCCAGCGGATCGTCGAGGCAATCAAAGGGTGGACCAACGATCCAGTCACACACATTGTGTACACCCATGGGCATGCCGATCACGTCGGTGGCAGCGTGGCTTTCGACGCCGCCTACGACGACATCACCGTGGTCGGTCACCGCAACGTCGACGTTCGATTCGACAGATACGCCAAGACGAACGACTGGAATGTCCAGATCAACGCTCGCCAGTTTGGGGGAGTCGCTGGCGACTACGAGATGGGGGCGCTCCCCGAGTTCATCCCATCGAATACGCACCGGCCCGATCACATTGTTGACGATCACGCCGTGCTCGAGATCGGTAACCGGACTATCGAGCTGCACCATGCGCGTGGCGAGACCGATGATCACCTGTGGGGATGGTTTCCCGAAGAGAAGTGGATCACGTCGGGCGACTTCTTCATCTGGAATTTCCCGAACGCAGGGAATCCGCAAAAGGTTCAGCGGTACCCCATCGAGTGGGCTGAAGCGCTCCGCAAAATGATCGCGAAGGGGCCAGAACTGCTGCTTCCAGCACACGGGTTGCCAATCGAAGGCAAGGACCGCATCGCTCGCGTGCTCGATGACGTCGCCACCTGCTTGGAGCTCATTGTTCGTGAGGTCGTCGACATGATGAATGCAGGTGAAGTTCTTGACACCATCGTACATTCGGTCACGGTCCCCGAAGATCTGCTCAGTAAGCCCTATCTCCGGCCGCTCTACGACGAGCCCGAATTCGTTGTACGCGGGGTGTGGCGGCAGTTCGGCGGGTGGTGGGACGGTGCGCCCAGCCGGCTCAAGCCGTCGCCCGATGCGGTCCTTGCGATCGAACTGGCCTCCCTCGCCGGCGGCGCCAGCGTGCTGATCGATCGTGCCCGGAGTGTCGCTGAGCAGGGAGATCATCGGCTGGCCTGCCATTTGGCCGACTTGGCCGGATGGGCTGAGCCTGGTGACAGTGGCATTCACCGTGAGCGAGCACTTATCTATCGGGGCCGCCGGAAGCAGGAAACATCGCTGATGGCTAAGGGAATTTTTGCTGGTGCCGCACGTGAATCTGAGCAGATCGCTGATTCCGGTGCAGACTGAGACTCCACGAAGGGCGACGGTCACAGGAGCATTCGCGTCAATGAGCCGTTATCATCGATTATCGCTATGTACGCAGTAATCGCCTCAGGCGGCAAGCAGGAAAAAGTGGCTGAAGGCCAGCGAGTGCAGCTCGAACTGCTCGGCGCAGACGAAGGTAGCGACGTGTCGCTCACCCCCGTCATGCTCGTCGACGGCGAAACTGTACTGGCAACGGCCGATGAGCTCGTAGGAGCTTCAGTCACCGGCAAGATCGTCGGCCGCGCAGCGGGTCCGAAGATCAACGGCTTCACCTTCAAACGCCGCACCAACAACCATCGTCGTTACGGCCATCGTCAGAAGTATGACGTGGTCGAAATTACGTCCATCAACTTCCCCAACTAAAAGGGCGCTGACTTCTCATGTCAAAGACAAAGGGCGGCGGTTCAACCCGCAACGGCCGTGATTCCAATGCACAACGCCTCGGCGTGAAGGTCTTCGGTGGCGAAGACATCCGCACCGGAGCCATCATTGTCCGCCAGCGTGGAACCCGTTTCCACCCCGGCACCAACGTCGGCAAGGCCAAGGACGACTCACTGTTCGCACTCGCCGATGGCGTCGTGCAGTTCGGTAACTACCGAGGCCGCAAGGCTGTCTCGGTCGTCTCCAGCAACTGAACATAATTCAAACTGATCGAAGGCCGGGCCGCAAGGCCCGGCCTTCGTCGTTTTCGGCTCAGCGTTAGATCTTCGTTGGTGGCTGAGGAGCCCCATGCACGCGAAAAGGCCCGGTCACGCTGTGCCAGGCACAGCGTGACCGGGCCTTTGAATGGCTACAGAGCTGCTTCGAGCTCGTCGACTGCTGCGTTCAATTCGTCCGGAAGCCGATCGCCAAAGGTGCCAAAGTGCTCGCGGATCTGGGAGACAGCGCCTTTCCAGCCCTCGGTGTCGACGGCGAGCAGGGTGTCGAGGTCGGCTTGATCAATGTCAAGACCCGACATGTCGAGCTGTCCGGGCACTGGGAGCTTGCCGATCGGTGAATCGATGGCATCGACGGTGCCGTCGACGCGTTCGAAGACCCACTTGAGAACGCGGCTGTTTTCGCCGAATCCAGGCCACAGGAAGCGGCCGTCTTCGTCGCGACGGAACCAGTTCACGAAGAAGATTTTCGGTAGGTTCGACACGTCGGTGCGATCCTTCATCGAGAGCCAGTGTGCGAAGTAGTCGCCGTAGTTGTAGCCGCAGAACGGGAGCATGGCCATCGGGTCGAAGCGGAGTTCGCCTTGCACGCCTTCTGCCGCAGCGGTCTTCTCAGACGCCATGATTGAGCCGAGAAACACGCCGTGATCCCAGTCGTTGGCTTCGGTCACGAGCGGCACCGTGGTGCGGCGGCGACCGCCGAAGAGAATTGCCGAGATCGGTACGCCAGCCGGGTCTTCCCACTCGGGTGCGGCGGACGGGCACTGTGATGCCGGTGCGGTGAAGCGAGCGTTCGGGTGCGCAGCCGGTGTCGTAACTTCGGGATTCCACGGATTGCCACGCCAATCGGTGGCGCGTGCGGGGGGAATATCGGTCATCTCTTCCCACCACACGTCACCGTCATCGGTGAGCGCGGTGTTGGTGTAGATGCAGTTGCCCCAGAGCGTTTCCATGGCGTTGCGGTTGGTTGCATTGCTGGTGCCGGGAGCGACGCCGAAGAAGCCGGCTTCAGGGTTGATGGCGTAAAGACGACCGTCGTCGCCGATCTTCATCCAACAGATGTCGTCGCCGATGGTCTCGGCTTTCCAGCCGGGGATCGTTGGGACGAGCATTGCGAGGTTGGTCTTGCCGCATGCCGACGGGAAGGCGGCTGCGATGTACTTCGACTCACCCTGCGGGTTGGTGAGCTTGAGGATCAGCATGTGCTCGGCGAGCCAGCCGTCGTCACGTGCCATCACCGAAGCGATGCGGAGTGCGAAACACTTCTTGCCGAGCAGCGCATTGCCGCCGTAGCCCGAGCCGTACGACATGATTTCGCGGGTATCGGGGAAGTGGACGATGTACTTGTTCTCTGCGTCACAAGGCCACGGGACGTCAGCCTGGCCATCGGCGAGTGGGGCGCCGACGGAGTGGAGGCAGGGCACCCACTGATCGGCACCGAGGGCATCGAGTGCACCTTGGCCCATGCGCGTCATGATGCGCATGTTCGTGGCGACGTAGGCAGAGTCGGTGAGTTGAACGCCAATGTGAGCAATCGGCGAACCGAGCGGGCCCATGGAGAACGGCACGACATACATCGTGCGGCCCTTCATACAACCGGTGTACAGGCGGCGCATCTCGGCACGCATTTCGGCTGGATCGCGCCAGTTGTTGTTGGGGCCAGCTTCTATTTCGGTGGCAGCGCAGATAAACGTGCGGTCTTCGACACGGGCGACGTCGCCGGGGTCGGAATGCGCCCAATAGCTGTTCGGGCGCTTGGCCTCGTCGAGCTTGGTGAACGTTCCGCTGTCGACCAATTCCTGGCAGAGGCGCTCATATTCGTCGGCAGAACCGTCGCACCAGTAGATGTCAGCGGGCTGCATGATGGCAGCCCACTCGGCAACCCAGTCCTTGAGGCGTTGATTGCTAGTGGTTCCACTCATTGGGTGCTCCCCGATTAGGCGACGCTTGTGTTCGAAAGTGTTCGAAACTGACGATAGGCGAAGAGGAGGTCCAGTAGCTAATAGGCGGCGTGGTTAGAGCGCACTATCTGATGTGCGAATACCTCATCATAAAAAGCGATAAAGGCTTCGCAGGCGATCACCAGGACAGATCAGCGGTACGCACGAACCGATCATCGCCAGGACGTGGTGGCAGCGATTACAGGCCAAGCCACGCCAAAATCTGGCTGCGAGCACACAGAAGCCAGATTGCGTGCGGCGCGCAAGTGCCGCGGCGGTTCAAAGGCGGTTCAGTGGCCGGGGGTCTTCATGTCGACCTCAGAGCCGAGGCTGAGCTTGGTAGCTCGGCTGGCATCGTCGAGTTCGAAAATGACTCGCTGGCCTGGACGGACCATGCGAAAAATAGACCCTGCCAGCGCATTGCTTGCAAGCTCGTAGTCGTTCAGGTCGGTGTCGCACATGACGAGACCGGCTCCTGTTGAGGGGTCGTAAGCCTTAATGACGCCCTGCATGAGATCAACCGAAGGCGCAGCCTCAGCCGGCCTTGACGACCTTGCCGGACTTGATGCAGCCGGTGCAGACGTTCAGGCGCTTGGTTGTACCGTTGACCAGCGTGCGAACACGCTGGATATTCGGGTTCCAGCGACGCTTCGTACGACGGTGCGAGTGCGACACAGCCATACCCCAAGACGGGCCCTTGCCACACATTTCACACTTAGATGCCATTGGATTCTCCTGCGACGATTCGCTTCAAGTCAGATTTGTTCAAGCACGCTGGTGCCTGAAACAGCTACGTGAGGCTACCAACACAACTGCGGACCGCAACTTGGGCAGAAGCTTCGCCTCGTTCAAGGCCATGTGCCACACAACCTCTAAGCTCTTGCGCCGTGCCAACACTTGAACGGTTGAACACCGAAGCACTGCGCGACACGGTTCGCACCTTCCGAGACGCCGTCAAGGCGCACGCTGGTGGGTTGAACCGGTTGAACGTGTATCCGGTCCCTGATGGAGACACCGGCACGAATATGGCGCGCACGCTCGACGCTGTCGTTGCAGAGATGGACGAGACCGACCCCAGCGACCTCGACGCCACGTGCGATGCAATCAGCCATGGTTCGCTCATGGGCGCCCGCGGCAACAGCGGCGTCATCTTGAGCCAAATCATGCGGGGCATCGCCACGACGCTCAAGACACAGGCGCCGGTCACCGGAGCGAAGTTCGCCGAAGCACTGCAAGCAGCGGCGACCGGTGCGTACCAAGCGGTGCTGAAGCCGAGCGAAGGAACGATCCTCACTGTGGTGCGGCTGAGCGCCGACGCAGCGAAAGAGTCGGCCGACGCCGGTGGCTCGCTCGTTGAAGTCGTGCGTGCCGCCCAGGCTGCTGGCCGGATTGCCTTGGCGAATACACCGGAGCAACTGGCGGTCTTGAAAGAAGCCGGTGTGGTCGATGCCGGTGGCGCGGGGTTCCTGTTGCTGCTCGATTCGGCCCTCTACGTGGTTGACGGCGAAGCGCTTCCCGAGCCCGAAGAAGACGACGGCACCGGTGGCGCGGTGGCAGCGGCGTTTAATCAACCGGTGCATCGATCGGGGGGCACCAAAATCGGCGGTGCTAGCGAAGTCGACGTAGCCGATCAGCGCTACGAAGTCATGTATTTCATGGATCTCGCCGATGAACAGATTGATGCCTTTAAGCAGGGCTGGGGTGCAATCGGCGACTCGATCGTCGTGGTCGGTGGCGACGGAATCTGGAACTGCCATGTCCACACCAACGACATCGGTGCGGCGATCGAAGTGCCGCTTGACCTCGGCGGTCGCCCAAAGCAGATCCGCGTGACCGACCTCTTCGAAGAGGTCGACGAAGAACACGCCAAGCGCGAAGCGGCAATGGCCGGCGGCAACACCAACGCCAGCATCACCAAGGCCGGCGGTGGGCTCACGCCCGTCACCACGGCGATCGTTGCGGTGTGCTCTGGCGAAGGTCTCGTCGAATTGTTTGCCCAGTTGCGGGTGCAAGGCGTGGTCACCGGCGGTCAGACGATGAATCCGTCGACTGCCGAGCTACTCGACACCGTCGCTGCGGTCAACGCCGACCAAGTAGTCATTCTGCCCAACAACAAGAACATCATCGCGGTCGCTGAACAGGTCAACGCTCTCAGCGGCAAGCATGTGAAGGTGGTACCCACCACGTCAATGCCGGAGGCGCTGGCTGCCCTTGTCGTATACGACCCGGAGGCATCTGCTGACGTCAATTACGCTCAGATGGTCGAAGCGGCGGAGTCGGTTGTGACCGGCGAAGTTACCCAGGCGATTCGCGACACGAGCTCCGACGCCGGCCCGATCAAGCAAGGCGATTGGATCGGCATTGTCAAGGGCGACGGCATCGCAGCAATCAGCGATTCGCCGCACGGTGTGTCGATCGCGCTCCTCGAGCATTTGCTGAACGACGATGCCGAACTGGTGACGGTCATCACCGGCGCAGACGCTACCGCAGAGTCAACCGCGGCGATCGAAGGATGGCTCAGCGATCGCCGTGCCGACATCACCGTCGAAGTTCAGCGCGGCGGACAGCCGCTGTATCCGTACCTCTTCGGCATCGAGTGAGCGGAGGGTGCGCAGCGCAAGGTGAAGTGGTCGGGGTTGTCGCCGATTCAGGGCGTCTGGTTTTTCTCAGGCAGAATCAGGGCTGATGAGTGAGCAGGGCCCGATCACGATGCGGGATCTTTCGTTGATTCCTGTCGAGCGATTGCGAGGCGTGGGCCCGAAGAAACAGGCGTCGCTGGCCAAGGTTGGAATTACCAACCTGCTCGACTTGGTCACGACGTACCCACGGCGCTGGATAGATCGAACCAACGAGGCGCGAATTGCCGACCTCATTCCCGGTCAGGAAGCTCTCGTGCTCGTGACGATCCGATCGGTCACGAAGCGCACCACCCGAAATCGCAGGTCGATGATCAACGTCAATGTCGGTGATGGGTCGGGCCGAATGGACCTGGTTTTCTTCAACCAGCCGTGGCGTGAACGGCAGTTCAAAGAAGGACTCCAAGTAGCGCTCTTCGGCAAGGCCGACACCTATCGGGGTGGCCTGCAGATGTCGAACCCGGTTGTCGACCTGATCGGCGACCGCACCGGCAAGATCGTACCGATCTACCCGCAGAGCGAGAAGGCGCAGATCAATACCTGGGAGATGGCCGGGTGGGTCGAAGAGACGCTCCGGCGCTGTGCCGAACGGACCATTGCTGACCCGGTGCCCGAAGTGATCCGTCGGCGTCACAGAATGATCGACCGGTCCGAGGCGCTCGCAGGAATTCATCTTCCAGACGACATGAAAACGAAGGAGTTGGCTCGCTACCGACTTGCGTTTGACGAACTCCTTCGGGTGCAACTCGTCTTAGTCCTTCGCAAGCGTGCGTTGGAACGCGACTCGCTTGGGATCAAGCACACACTCGGCGGTCCACTCGTCACACGGTTCTACGAGTCGCTGCCCTTTCCGTTAACCAGAGCGCAGGAGCGGACAATCGAAGAGATCAACGCCGACCTCGGCAGCGCGCAGCCCATGCACCGGCTACTCCAGGGTGATGTCGGTTCCGGCAAGACCGTTGTGGCCGTCGCCGCAATGCTGGCAGCGGTCGACGGCGGACACCAAGCAGCGTTGATGGCGCCGACCGAAGTGCTCGCCGAACAGCACGCCACGAGCGTACGCGCGATGCTTAATGGCGTCACCGTGCCCGACCCGGGCAACCTGTTCGGCGATCGTCCGCTCCGTGTCGAACTCCTCACGAACCGGGTCGCTGGCGCCGATCGCAAGCAGGTGCTTGCCGGGCTCGCCGATGGCAGCGTCGACATCGCCATCGGGACACACGCATTGATCCAAGACACCGTCGAGTTCTCGAGCCTCGGTGTCGTGGTTGTCGACGAACAGCACAGGTTCGGTGTCGAACAGCGCGCGGCGCTTCGCTCGAAGACGGCCAGTGGTGCGGTGCCCGATACTCTGGTGATGACGGCGACGCCTATTCCGCGTACGGCGGCGATGACTGTGTATGGCGATCTTGACATCAGCATCCTCGACGAGTTGCCGCCGGGTCGAACGCCGATCGTCACGATGTGGGCTGACGGCGCGCTGATGGAAGCGGCGGTATGGAATGACATCAAGGACGAAGTCGCCGCTGGCCGTCAGGCCTACGTTGTCTGCCCGCTGGTTGGCGAGAGCGAAAAGCTCGAGGTGGCATCTGCTGAAGAGACCCTCGAACGACTTGCTTTCGGCGAACTAAAGGGGCTCAGGCTCGGCATGCTCCACGGCAAGCTGCCGTCGGACGAAAAGGCAGTCACCATGGATCAGTTCCGTCGTGGCGAACTCGATGTCCTCGTCGCCACCACGGTGATCGAGGTCGGCGTCGACGTACCGAATGCAACCGTCATGGCAATCCTCGATGCCGATCGATTCGGCATCGCCCAACTCCACCAGTTGCGGGGACGCGTCGGGCGCGG
>CAWUXP010000100.1:0-7505 GCA_963926495.1 Candidatus Ilumatobacter herschelensis | reverse complement strand
GAGGCGCATCGGATTCCATTGCGGAACGACGTTGAACATCGCACCGAAGCGCAGCGTCGTGGTCTGTGCCGCAATCCAGGTGGAGATCAGCAAACCGTTCGGAATGACTTCATAACCCTCGTACTGAAAGTGATGCTCGGTGGTCCAGAACGAATCGAAGCCGAGTCGCTCGGCTTCCTTTGCGGAATTGACATAGTCGAGAGTCGCTTTCCAGCACGCCTCATTCGAATAGCGGCGGTCCATTGGATTGGGCAAGCCGGCACCGGCATCGTCCATCTCGACTCCACCAAAGAAAAAAGCACCGAGTTTGAGATCTTTTGCAGCGACCATGGCGTCTATGTTCGCACGATGGCTTCGACACTGCTGCAACGGGCGACCACGGTTCATGCTGATGTGACAAATCTGCAACAGGACATCCGCATCATGGATGGTGTGATCACAGGCATTGGAGACCTCGCCGCGGAACCCACAGACGAGGTGGTTGACCTGCGCGGTCACGTGCTGATGCCTGCAGCGGTCGAGCCCCATGCCCACCTCGACAAGGCCTTTCTCGCCGAACAGATCGTGAACCCGACCGGCGACCTGATGGGCGCAATCACTGCAATGCGTGCGAACCGCGACCTGCTTGACGTCGACGAAACTATCGAACGGGCAGAACGCGCCGCACGGTTGATGTCAGCCAACGGTTTTCGAGCCGTGCGCAGCCACGCCGACACGACCCTGGAGCAAGGCCTCGCGAGTATCGAGGCGCTCCTCGAAGTAAAACGCCGGGTTGCCGACGTGATCGACGTCGAGATCGTGGCGTTGTGCGGCTGGCCCGTGATGGGGCCCGGAGGCGCCAATCAGCGGGCTTTGCTGCACGACGCGTTGCAGGCGGGAGCTGATCTCGTCGGCGGATGCCCGCACCTCGAGGGTGGTGACACGCTTGGTCCAACCGAATTTTTCTTGCAGACAGCCACCGATCACGGCGTTGGCGTCGACCTGCACACTGACGAGACGCTCGACCCAACCGCGACCGGCTTGGCCGAACTTGCTGAAATGGTCGCTGCTGGCTTTGGTCAACAGGTCACGGCGAGCCACTGCGTGAGCCTTTCGATGCAGTCCGAGCGCGATCAGCAGGCGACGTCTGAAGCTGTTGCGGCGGCAGGCATCGGCGTCGTTACGCTCCCCCACACCAACCTGTTCCTCCAGGGTCGAGGCCACACCCCGATGCCCAGGGGACTTACCGCTGTGGCTGCCCTGCGCGCCGCTGGCGCACAGGTCGCGGCTGGTGCCGACAACCTGCAGGACCCGTTCAACCCGGTCGGTCGGGCCTGCCCCTTCGAAACTGCGGGCCTGATGATTATGACCAGCCACTTTCTCCCCCATGACGCCTGGTCGTCGGTCAGCACGGTCGCCGGCCGGGTGACCTCGTTCGGTGCGCAAACACTGGCGGTCGGCCAGCGGGCTGATCTCGTGGCTGTCAAGGCGGCTACGCTTCGTGAGGCAATTGCGTTCGGCCCAGCCGAGCGCATCGTGTGGCGAAATGGTCGTCGTCTTGCAGCGTGAGTCTGCCAAAATTCGCCCGCTCACCAGCGAACCAATAAGGGGAGAAGATCCGTTGTCCGCGACACGCGAGCATGCGCTTGAATTCAAAAATCTGTCGATGGTGTTTCCTGATGGGACCCACGCGCTCGACGATGTCTCCATCAGTATCGAGCGCGGCGAGTTTGTGACTGTCGTCGGTCCGTCCGGATGCGGCAAGTCGACGCTTTTGCGTATCGCCTCTGGCCTCGAAACACACACTGGCGGCGAATGCAACGTCGATCGCGACTCCATTGGCTACGTGTTTCAAGATGCCACTCTCTTTCCGTGGCGAACCGTCCGGAAGAACGTCGAGTTGATCGCTGAACTTCACGGCCTCGACTCCGCCACCATGGCCCCCAGGGTCGACGAATCGCTCGAACTCGTGGGGCTCAAAGAGCACGAGGTCAAGTATCCGAGGCAGCTGTCAGGCGGCATGAAGATGCGCGCCTCGCTGGCTCGCTCGCTGGTGTTACAGCCGGACGTATTCCTCTTCGACGAGCCGTTCGGTGCGCTCGATGAGATCAGCCGTGAGCGACTGAATGACGAGCTACTTGCGCTGTTCAAAGCCAAGAACTTCGCTGGGCTGTTCATCACCCACTCAATTGCCGAGGCGGTGTTCCTCTCGACCCGTGTGCTCGTGATGTCGGCTCGCCCCGGACGTATTGTTGCCGACTACGACGTGCCCTTTGAATTCCCGCGTACCCATGACATCCGGTATGACCCGGCGTTTGCCGAGCTTTCCGGCAAGATCTCCAACGACCTCCGAGGAGCGCACCCGTGAGTACAGACACCGACACTGGCGTCAGCGATGCCGCGCAGCAAGTCGCAGCCATTCAGGGCAACGGCCTCCCGATCGCTGCAGCCGTCAAGCCGAAGCGATTCGCCGGGCCGAGCCGATTTGTGGGCCCCGTCAGCGTGTTCGCCCTGTTCATCGGCTTCTGGTACTTCACCCATCATGTGCTGATGTCTGGGCCAAAGAAGCCTCTCGTGCCGGTCCCGCACGATGTGGTGAAAGACTCGTTCCTCACTTGGAACATTGAACGCGGAGCCGACGGTTCACGTACTGGCGGCGGCCTGGTCAAGTTGCTTGAAGGCCTCTTCGAGTCGGTCCAGGTGGCAGCACTCGGCCTCGCCATCGCCATCGTCTTGGGTTTCGTGCTGGCCACGCTGATGAGCCAGGCCAAATGGGTGCAGAACGCACTCTGGCCATTCCTCATTGCGTTGCAGGCCATGCCGATTCTTGCGTTCGTTCCGCTCATCGGCACGGTCATCGGCTTCAACTTCAAGGCCCGCGTGATGGTGTGCATCATTATTGCGATCTTCCCGATTGTGGCGAACACGTTGTTCGGGCTGCTGTCGGTCGATCGGGGGTACCACGAGTTGATGACGCTCAACGGCGCCTCCCGTCTGACTCGGCTGATCAAGTTGCAGTTTCCTGCTGCGATGCCGTCGATTTTCACCGGCCTACAGATTTCAGCAGGGCTCTCGGTGGTGGGTGCAGTTGTCGGCGATTTCTTTTTCCGGCAGGGCGAACCTGGTCTTGGTCGGCTGATCAACCTCTATCAAAACTCAACCGCGTACGAGCAGATGTATGGCGCCGTCGTCATGTCGGCGCTGCTGGGTATAGCGGTGTTCATGATGTTCGGGTGGATCGGTAATCGGGTCGTCGGTAGTTGGCACGAGAAGCGCTCGAGTTGACCAACTGCCAGACCGCAGCTGCCAGACCGCTAGCGATAACTCGGTGTGACAGACGATGTCCATGTGACTTGCGACCAACGTGCGAAACAAGAAGTTCACACTGGCCGTCGAGAGCTCAATCCGCAATCACCTAGCATCTGCGTGCCGGCGTGTTCGCTCCGGTCAACCACAACACTCTCCAGGGGGAGACACCATGCGAAACACTCGCTTGACCAAGATGGCTGCACTCGGTGCAGTCGCCGCAATGACTGTCGCTGCGTGCGGCAGCGACTCTGAGCCTGCAGCGGAGGAAGCTTCGGTCGAGACCGACGCTTCAGTCGAGGCGGAGGAAGCCGACAGTGTCGACCTCGCATCGGTGTGCCCCGAGACCATCACGATCCAGACCGACTGGTTCCCCGAGGCCGAGCACGGTGCGCTGTACCAGATGATTGATTCGGCCAACGCCACGATCGACGCTGACATCAAGACCGTCACCGGCCCGCTCGTTGCTGGCGGCGAAGCAACCGGCGTCAACCTGCAGGTCCGCACCGGCGGTCCGGCCGTCGGCTTCCAGCAGGTCGTCTCGCTCATGGCGCAAGACGAGGCCATCACGTTCGGCTACGTCGCAACAGACGAAGCCATCGAGAACTACGCCGACAACCCGACAACGGCGTTTGTTGCCCCGCTCGAAATCAACCCGCAGATCATCATGTGGGATCCCGCGACCTACCCGGCCGTCGAGACCATCGCCGACCTCAAGGCTGAAGGCGTCACGATCCGCTACTTCGAAACCGGTGCCTACATGCAGTTCCTGCTGTCTGATGGCCAGGTCGAAGAAAGTCAGCTCGACGGTTCCTACGACGGCGGTCCGTCGGTCTTCATCGCCGAGGGTGGCAACATTGCTCAGCAGGGCTTCGCTTCCGCCGAGCCGTACAACTACGAGAACGTCTTTGCCGATTGGGGCAAGCCCGTCAAGTTCGAGTTGATTCACGACGCAGGTTGGCAGACCTATGCCGCACCGCTCGCCGTGCTCGACTCCAAGAAGGACGAGTTGGCTGACTGCATGGCAGCGTTCGCACCGATCGTGCAGCAGTCGACGGTCGACTACATCAACGATCCGGCAACCACGAACACGTTGATCGTCAAGGCCGTTAACGAGTTCAACGACTTCTGGACCTACGACGAGGCGCTCGGCGCAGCGTCGGTCGAACTCCAGAAGGAACTCGGCCTCGTGGGCAACGGCCCCGACTCGACGCTCGGCAACTTCGACGAAGCTCGCCTTGAGGGCTTCATCGCCGTTGCCGGTCCGGTCTTCGGTACCGAAGGGCTCACGCCTGCCGACCTGATGACTAACGAGTACATCGACGAGTCCATCGGGCTCTGACCTGACTTGATCAAAGGCGGTCACACTGTGCCTGGCACAGTGTGACCGCCTTTGTCGCGTCTTACATCGGAAGCTGGAACGCTGCGATCTCGGCCAGGGCGTCGCCGAACGTGTCGACGGCACCGTTGAACAGGCGTTCGCCCAGTTCGGCAGTGGCCGGAGTGGGGTCGCCAATGTGGCCGTCAGGGCCGAAGTCGTTCGACAACCAACCGAACGACACAGACCCACCGAACTTGACGTGTTCGTTCTTGGCGAGCTGATCGGGCACGTTCCGTGTGGCCACCGACATGTCGACGAGTTCCGGTGCGAGATGCAGCATCAGCGAGGTCTCATCGGTGCCCCCGTGGATACCCATCCCGAGTTCGCCAGCGGCAGAATGACCGCCCTGGTCCGGTGGAATCGACGGGTGCGCCAGGAACGTCATAAGGCCATGGGCGAGCCTGAGCTCGCGGTTGGCGGCTGCGACGATTGCCGAGTTGCCGCCATGGCCGTTCAGGAACACCAGCTTGCGAGCCGGAGTCATGGCAATGCAGCGGCCGATGTCGTCGAGTACCGACAGCAGCGTCGTCGCCGACAGCCAGATCGTTCCCGACGACCAGGCGTGCTCGTTTGACTTCGTGTAGGCCAACGGAGGAAGCAACCACACATCGTGTTCTTCACCCACGGCCTCGACCGCAGCAGCAGATACCCGGTCGGCGATCAATAGATCGGTATTGAACGGCAGGTGAGGGCCGTGCTGCTCGACAGCCCCAAGCGGCTGAACGATGATGCTGTTCTCGTTCAGTGCATCGTTGAGTTGCGGTGCGCGAAGTTCGGCGAGTCGCCGTGAAACATGTGCCACACCTCCAACGTTACGTCCTCGGCGCCTCTGTCATGAAGAATGACCCCATGGCTTTTGGGCAGTTCGATGCGATCGTGATCGGGGCCGGTCACAACGGCCTCGTCACCGCCGCCTATTTGCAACGTGGTGGGATGCAGACGCTGCTGCTCGAAGCTCGACCAGCGGTTGGTGGCACGGCATCAAGTGAGGAATTCGGCGGCGCGACGGTCAACATCTGCAACTGCGATCACCTCACCTTCCGTACCACGCCGGTCATTGCGGAACTCGACCTTGCGACCCATGGGCTCGACTACATCGACGTCGAACCAGCACAGCACAACATGGCCTGGACGCCGGGCGGCACGTCACCGTCGTGGTCCCATCATCACGATCTCGATGAGACGCTCGAATCGATTGGTCGGCACTTCCCCAACGAGGTCGATGGCTACCGGCAATACGTCAAGGCGGCGACGCCTGCTATTCAGATGATTTTCGAGGCGGCGACCGAACCGCCATCTGTCGCCGGGCTCACGAAGCTCGCACTCCGCAGGCAGCTTGCCGGATCGGCAACGCTGCTGCGTTGGTCGCGACGCAGCGCGGCCGACGTGTTGCGTTCGTACTTTTCCGCTGATGCAATCACGGGTCCAGCCGCTCTGACCGGACCGATGGTCTGGGGTATCTCACCCGAATTCAAAGGGTCTGGACTTGGGGCGCTGACTCACGCGATGCGTCACGTCGGAACGGTCGGGCGCCCGGTAGGAGGCAGTGGGCGAGTCACCGAAACTCTGCGGATGGCCTTCGAGGCTGCCGGAGGAACGCTGCAGACATCGAGCCCGGTGTCCGAGATTCGATGCTCGGGATCAGCTTCGGCCGGCGTCACCCTGGTCGACGGCACTGAAATTGATGCGCCGGTGGTGGTTTCGGCCTGCAACCCGCACGACACCTTCCTGAAGTGGTTGAAGAACCCGCCGTCGGAAGCAGCCGACCTGATCCGTCGCTGGAAGGCGATCCCGCACGACAAAGGGTATGAGTCAAAGATCGATGCGATCCTCAGCGTTCCCCCGGTTCTGAAGGATCACGACCGGCAGCTCGGCCCGACCACGGCTATCGGCCCGTCGCTCGGCGACATCGATCGCGGCTACCAACTCATGCAGCAAGGCAAGGTACTCGATCGACCGGGGATGCTGGTCAACGTCCCGTCGCTGCTCGATCCGACCATGGCGCCAGATGGCCGTCATGTGTTCAGTCTCGAAGCACTCTTCACCCCGTATGACTTCAAGGACGCGGCGGGCAACGGATGGGCTCATCCCGAACGACGTGGGCCGGAACCGCAGCGTTGGTTGGAGCTATTTGCTGGCCAATGCGAGCCCGGTTTCCTCGATTCGATCGTCGACTGGCGAGCGATGACCCCAGCGATCTACGAGTCAGATTTCCACCTGCCGGCTGGTCACGCCACGAGTTTCGCCGGTGGACCGCTGGCCGCGTTCCGCAACCCAAACCCCGAGCTAACTCAGTACGAAACCGCGATCGCAGGTCTGTACCTCACGGGCGCAGCGACCTTCCCTGGTGCAGGTGTGTGGGGAGCCAGCGGTCGCAACTGCGCCACCGTCATCCTCAACCAA
This sequence comes from Candidatus Ilumatobacter herschelensis, assembly GCA_963926495.1. GTDB lineage: Bacteria > Actinomycetota > Acidimicrobiia > Acidimicrobiales > Ilumatobacteraceae > Ilumatobacter_A > Ilumatobacter_A herschelensis. Next base: position 436 of record CAWUXP010000100.1, on the reverse strand, counting down.
CACTCCTGACCCAGACCCTGACTCGTCCAGGCCCGCCAGACTGGCGGTGCGGGAATAGGGGGAACGGGTGTACGGTTAGACTGATTATGAAGCCATCCGGATCACTCAATTTGGGTCGGTATTTCGGGATTCCAGTCCGAGCCCATTGGAGCATGGCGTTAATCGCCGTGTTCTTTGGAGTCAACCTCGCGACCGCGCTCGGTGTCATTTCTGGCATCACCGCAACAGCAGCTTTCTTCCTCTCGATCCTCCTCCACGAGTTCGGTCATGCCCTCGTGGCACGTCGCTATGGCGTCAACACCGAATCGATCGACCTCTGGGCGCTGGGCGGCGTTGCACGGCTCGACCGCGAGTCTCCATCGCCGAAGGCCGATGGCCTGATCGCCGGCGCGGGTCCCGCAGTCAGCCTGCTGATCGGTGCCCTTGCGTTCGGACT
>CAWUXP010000099.1:0-5751 GCA_963926495.1 Candidatus Ilumatobacter herschelensis | reverse complement strand
CACCGTGCGCGGCCTCGACCAAACCGGCCTCTCACAAAAGGCCGGCCCGGTCGTAAGCGACGTCATCATCACAACCGATGCCGCACCGGCTTCGAATCACGGCAACGCGTCAGGCATCGACACGATCCTCGGGTTCGACTTTCTGGTTGCAGCGCAGCCAGCGAACCTCAATGGCGCTCGAGTCGACCGCACCGTCATGATCGCTTCGACCGATGCCGTCCCGACCGGTTCCATGGTCACCCAACCTGGCCTCCGCCTGCCAAGTGGCAACGACCTGGTCGAACGGGTCGGGTCGGTCACTCGAGCCGATAACAACCGGTTTCTCGACGCAGCGGCGCTCGCTGAAGGTCTGCTCGGATCGACGACGACTGCCAACCTCCTTGTGCTTGGCGCCGCTGTTCAGTGCGGTGCGCTGCCGCTCCCAGTCGAAGCAGTCGAGCGCGCCATCGAACTCAACGGCGTCGCCGTGGCCAAGAACCTCAACGCGTTCCGTTGGGGCCGTGCGTGGATCGACAACCGACAGGAGGTCGAACGGGCAGCTGGCCTGCCGGTCTACGTCGCACCCGAGACCACTGCGCAGCTGTTCGACCGGCTCGCCAGCGACCTGGTTGGCTATCAGTCAGAGGGATACGCCGCTCGATTCCGCTCGGTCGTCGCCACGGTGCAGCGTGCTGAGCAACTGCTTGATCAGAACGACCAGTTCACACGGGCCGTGGTGATCCATCTCCACAAGCTGATGGCCTATAAGGACGAGTACGAGGTTGCACGCCTACTTCTCGACGACGCGGCAACCAGTGGGTACCGGGCGGTCGGAGGTGCCAACACCAAGGTCACCTATCACCTCCATCCGCCGATGCTGAGGTCGCTCGGCCTCGACCGAAAGCTCGAACTGCGGCGAAGCGCTCCACCGGCACTCGCTGCACTGCGTGCCAGCAAGCGCGTTCGCGGCACGCTTGCTGACCCTTTCCGATGGGCGGCTGTACGCAAGCTCGAACGGGCCATGATCCCCGAGTACATCGAGGCCGTTGAACGACTCTGCCAGCGCGTATCGGCCGAGACCATGGACGAAGCCATCTCCATTGCCTCTCTGCCTGACCAAGTACGCGGCTACGAAAGCCTCAAGGTCACGCGAGCTACGGCCTATCGAGACGAGTTGGCTGACCGGATGCGCGCCTGGAGCGCCGCGCACTGACGGTTTCTCCGCTGCAGACTCCGAATCTGAGCATCCCCTCTACGCTGCGAACATGGCAGCACCGACGCGACGGCGACGTCTGAGCGAGATTGTTGCGCGTCTGTGGCGAGAACTCCACGACGATGGCCTCTTCGATACCGCAGCCGGGGTTGCCTTCTGGCTGCTGCTCAGCATCCCCGCCGCACTGCTCGCCACGTTGTCATCGGTGTCGCTGCTCGGCGAGAACCTGACCCGCGATCTCCAAGCATCGATCAACGAGTTCATCGACCGCACGTTCACCACCGAGTCGTCGACCATCCGTGACGCCGTCGACAGCCTTTTTGATCAGAGTCGGCCGGGCGTCTTGAGCTTGTCGGTCATCGTGGCGATCTTCACCTTGTCACGCGGCTTTGCCGGGCTGATCAGAGCTCTCGACGTCGCCTATGACGTCAACGAGGGTCGACGCTTTTTCCGGCTCCGCGTGACGGCCATTGCGATGGCGCTCGGCACGATGATGACCATCGCGATCTCGACCGCTCTGTGGGTGTGGCTCCGATCTGTAGGGGTCCCGGGCCCGCTCCGCGTCCTGCTCGCCCTGACCATCCTCATCATCTGGGCTGCTACGCTTTTCCACGTCGGTCCACACCACAGAACACCTTGGCGGTTCGATTTGCCCGGCGCAGTATTCACCGCCATCGGCTGGTTCGTTGTCTCGGTCGGATTCGGGTACTACGTCCGCATCGCCGCCTCGGGCAACGAGATCGTCGGTGCCGCCGGTACAGCGTTGCTCGCCCTCACCTGGCTCTGGCTTGTGTGCCTCGTCTTCCTGATTGGCGCCGAACTGAACGAGATCCTGGCGGCCCGCGCTGGCGTCGTCTCGGCGCCACGCGAGCTGGGGATCGACGTCCGCAGTCGAATCGCAGCCCGTCGTCGATGCTGAATCAGCGCGCAGTGCGGGCGTCGCTCCGATGAGCCATATCCTGTGGCCGCTATGACTCCGTTGTCCATCGTTCTACTCGTGGGCGGCGTGATTAGTTTGGTGCTCGGTGCCGAGGCCCTGGTCCGCGGCGCAACACGAATCGCTGCTCGCACCGGCCTGTCGAGCGTGGTGATCGGCCTGACCGTCGTTGCGTTCGGCACGTCCGCCCCCGAACTCGCCGTGAGCGTCGGTGACGTGGTCCGTGGCGGCGACGAAGCTGGCGGCATCGCCCTCGGCAACGTCGTCGGTTCCAACATTGCCAACGTCCTCCTCGCCCTCGGCATCTCAGCTGCCGTCGGCGGCTCACTCGTGGTGGCCCGACGGATCATCCGTATCGACGTCCCGCTGATGATCGGCGTGTCAGTCCTCGTTTTACTGATGTCGCTCGACGGAGAAATCGGCCGACTCGAGGGGTTCGTTCTCATCGCGTTGCTGGTGGTCTACGTCACCTGGACCGTGGTCTCAGCCACACGCGACAACAACGATATTCCCGTCGACCTCAACGAGGACCTGTCTGTCGAGGCACTTGCCAAAGTCCCAGTGTGGAACGACCTGGGTTTCATCGCTGCCGGCCTCGCATTGCTCATCGGCGGGTCGCAGGCGCTGGTGTCGGCAGCAACCGACATAGCCACCGAACTCGGCGTCAGCGACTTGGTGATCGGCTTGACTGTCGTCGCCATCGGCACCTCGCTTCCCGAAGTCGCCACATCGGTCCTCGCCGCGCTGCGCGGCGAACGCGATCTGGCCGTCGGCAACGCAATCGGCTCCAATCTGTTCAACCTACTGGCGGTGCTGGGTGTCACCGCTTCGGTCTCGCCCAACGTGATCCCAGTCGCGCAGGGTGCGATCCAAGTCGACATCCCGGTCATGATTGCCGTTGCCGTGGCTTGCCTGCCGATCTTCGCTAACGGCCACGTGCTCGCCCGCTGGGAAGGCGCACTTTTCTTACTCTTTTACACCGGCTACATCGCCTGGCTGATCCTTGATGCAGCCGACCACAGCGTGCGCTCCGACTACGGCAACGTGATGCTCTTTTTCGTCATCCCGATCACAGCGCTCACCCTGACGGTGGTCGGCGTGCGCGCCCAGCGCAAGGAGTTCAGCGCTCGCTGATCGCAAGGGCGGCGCCGACAATGCCGCTGTTGTTCGCCATTTGTGCCGGCACGATCTCGGTGGCGATGTCGATCTGAGGAAGCCACTTGTGCGGCTTCTTACTTGCGCCACCGCCAACGATGAAGAGGTCGGGTGAGAACAACGCCTCGACATGGAGCAGATAGCGCTCGACCCGCTTGGCCCAGTCGGACCAGCTGAGATTTTCGCGATCACGGGCCTTTGCTGCTGCACGACTTTCGGCGTCGACGCCGTCGAGTTCGAGATGACCAAGTTCGGTGTTCGGAACCAAGACTCCGTCGATAAATAGGCCTGAGCCGATTCCGGTACCGAAGGTCAGCATCATCACGACTCCCTTGCGCCCAGCGCCAGCACCGAAACGCATCTCGGCGATTCCTGCAGCGTCAGCGTCGTTGAGCATGTGCACGTCGAGCCCGCTTGATGCGGTGAACAACGCGTCAGCGTCGACGTTGATCCAGCCCTTGTCGATGTTTGCCGCAGAGCCCACGACACCGTGGCGCACCACGGCTGGGAAGGCGACCCCGATTGGACCTGCCCATGCGTGGTGTGCGACCAACTCCTTGAGCACCTCTGCCATGGCCTCAGGAGTTGCTGGTTGCGGGGTGTCGATACGAAATCGGTCCGAGACCAGCTCTCCGGTAGAGATGTCGACGGTCGCCGCCTTCATCCCGCTTCCACCAATATCGATACCGAACCCACGTTGCTGCTCCGTCACGGCAGTACACGATATCGCTGAACAACGAAGCTGATCAGCTTCGCGTGCCGCAGCGCACCTGCGGGCCGACGCTTCGCTTCACACATCGACGATTGGTCACTCAGAAGCTGGCCGACGGGCTTGCGACCACGTCATACCCTGCTCAGCGTTGATCTCACGCGGCAACCCAAGGACGTGCTCGGCGACAATGTTCCGTTGGACTGCAAAGGTGCCGCCACCCAAGGTCAGTGCCGGGTGGAACAGGTAGCCGAAGTGCCAGATCGGGTCAACATCGTCGAAGCCGTTGAGCCCGCCCAGGTTGTTCTCGGTCGGCCCCGATTGCATCGATGACGGAATCTCACCCGTCGGCCCGGAGCCGGCGAGCATGCCGTTCGTTCCACTGAGCGCCTTGGCCAGCGCCATGACCTTCTGCCCGTGTTCGTCAGCCATGATCTTCAAGATCGAAGCCTCTGGGCCCGGAGTTTTGCCATTCAACGTTGCCGAGAGGCTGCGCAGCCGGTTGAGGCGAAGGAGTTCGGCGTCGATGTGCAGCTTCGCCGCCTCGTCGCGAAGTGTTGGGTCGCTGATACCACCGGACGTACGCACCTGCTCAAGAAGCTGCTCGGCAGATGGACCGACCCCCCAGAGCGATCCGGACGACGACAGCGACACACGCTCGTTAGACAGAGTGACTTTCGCCAGCCGCCACCCGTCACCTTCTTCGCCGACACGCAGCGAAACCGGCAGCCGCATGTCGTCGAAGAACACCTGGTTGAACGAGTGCGCCGTGGTCATGTCGACGATGGGGCTCATCGAAAGGCCCGGCGTGTCCATTGGACAGATGAAATACGAGATGCCCTTGTGCTTCGGCTGATCGGGATCGGTGCGGGCAATGAGGATGCCGAACTTGCTGTGGTGTGCCCCGGACGACCAGATCTTCGACCCGTTGACGATGTACTCGTCACCATCGCGTACGGCGGTCGTGGCGAGGTTTGCCAGGTCGCTCCCGGCCTCAGTCTCGGAAAACAGCTGGCTCCAAAACTCTTCGCCGCTGAAGATCTTCGGCAAGTAGCGGTCTTGTTGTTCCTGGCTACCGGCCAGCAGAATCGTCGGCGCCGCCCAGCCGATGCCGATCGCATTGCCCGGTCGCCGGATGCCAGCGGCGTCGAGTTCTTGATCGATAACGATCTGGTCGATCGGGCTCGCCTCGAGGCCATACGGCTTGGGCCAGTGCGGCACGACGTACCCGGCCTCGGCGAGCTCTTTGCCGGTCGGATTCGGATTGTCGGCGATCCACGCTCGAACGGCGACGCGCGCAGGGTGGTCGTCGGCAGGAAGATCGAAATCCATCCGTGCAGTCTGGTCGATGCGGCTTGCCAAGCCGAAGGCGAAGGCGACGCCGGAGGACCACTTGCAGCGGCCAGAATGCATCATGTGAACCAACGAATCGCGAGTGCCATTGTCGCTGGCGCGTTGTTGTTGGCTGCGTGCGGCTCAAGCAACGGAACCAGTGAGAGCGCAGCCGACCGGGCCGAGAACGGAATGTGTGCCGTCCCAGCCGACGCTCCATCGGTTGCTCGGGTCTGGATCGATGAAGCGCTCGATGCGATTCGACTCGACTTTCCCGCACCCACGGTGCATGCCCGCAACCTGCACCATCTATCGGCAGCGATGTGGGACGTCTGGGCAAACTACGACGACGGTCAGGCCACGACCATCTTCGTCGACGCTCCGCAGAGCGCCAATGACGTCGATGCGGCACGGACTGATGCCATC
>CAWUXP010000098.1:0-6992 GCA_963926495.1 Candidatus Ilumatobacter herschelensis | reverse complement strand
TGGCGAACTCGATGTCCTCGTCGCCACCACGGTGATCGAGGTCGGCGTCGACGTACCGAATGCAACCGTCATGGCAATCCTCGATGCCGATCGATTCGGCATCGCCCAACTCCACCAGTTGCGGGGACGCGTCGGGCGCGGCGCGCACGCCTCGACCTGTTGGCTGGTGACTCAGCAGAAAGAAGACGACGAGGGCAACGCAGTCGTCGGGAACCCGCGCGTCGAAGCGCTGGTCGCAACGACCGATGGTTTCGAATTGGCCGAAGTCGACCTCGACCTGCGCGGCGAGGGCACGCTGATGTCGACGGCGCAGAAGGGCCGAAGCGATCTGAAGTTGGCGTCACTCCGACGCGATCGCAAGCTCGTCGAACTGGCGCGCGAGGCGGCGTTCGAAATCGTCGATGGCGATCCGGATCTTGCGAATAACGCGAACTTGGCCGATGAACTCGACCTCGTATTCAGCGACCGAGACGAAGAATTCCTCGCTAAGTCTTGAGCTGGGGTCGCACTGTGCCGGGCACAGTGTGACCGGCTACCAGTCGGGGCGGCCGTCGCTCTCGATGTCGGACTCGTCAAGCACGAGGTCCCACCGGTCGAGGCAATCCTCGCAGCGGTAGGCAACGACGTCGTCGACCTCCCAGGTGCCGTCCTCGCGTGGCATTGTCAGGAGGAAGCAGCGGCCACCGCAATCGATGCAGGTGATCTGTGGCGGGGGAGCGAGCACACCCTCAGTGTGCCCGTATCATCGGGCGGATGCGTGTTGTGGCAGGAGAACTGGGTGGTCGAAAGATCGTGTCGCCGGACGGGACGTCTACTCGACCAACGACCGATCGGGTGCGTGAGGCGATCTTCAACTCGCTCGGGAGCTCGGGCCTGCTCGACGGCGCACTCGTTGCCGACCTGTTCGCCGGTACCGGCGCAGTCGGGATCGAAGCGCTGTCGCGAGGCGCCGAACGCTGCGTGTTCGTCGAACGCGATCGCGCGGCCCTGCGTGTCCTCAACGAGAACCTCGACACGCTCGAACTGCGTGACCGTTCCAAGGTGATCACCTCAGACGCCATGGCAACCGCGTCGGCAATCGACTGCGACATCGTGCTGGCCGACCCGCCGTACGGCTTCGATGCCTGGGCCGAACTGTTGCGGGTAGTCCGCGCTGACCTCGTTGTTGCCGAATCGGGTCGCTTGATTGACTGCCCAGACGGGTGGAAGATCACCCGTGAAAAGAAGTACGGACGCACAGTGGTGACGTTCTTCGAACGCGCCGAACTAGTGTCGGGCGAGTGAACGGTTTCGCCACGACACCCCAGCGAGTGATGTACCCAGGCAGCTTTGATCCGCTGCACCTTGGGCATATCGACGTCATCGAACAGGCGCACGAACTTTTCGGAGACGTGGTCGTCGCCGTGATGCACAACCACGCGAAAGTGAGCGGTCTTTTCCCTGTCGCTCAGCGCATCGAGCTGGCTGAGCAAGTACTCGCGCATCTCGATGGCGTCACCGTGGAAGCGCATACCGGGCTTGCCGTGCAGGCTGCCGCGCATCTCGGGGTCGACTTCATCGTCAAGGGGCTCCGCAATAGCGAGGACTTCGAAATCGAACAGCAGATGGCGCAGAACAACCACGCCGTCACAGGTATTCGCACCGTGTACCTTCCGTGCTCTCCTGGGCTGAGCTACATCAGTAGCCGCTTTGTGAGGGAGATCGCGAAGTACGGTGAGGACATCGGGCACTTGGTGCCGTCCGCTGTGGCCACCGCCTTGCGCACCGTCTTCGCAGACAATTAGGACTGAACATGAATTACGACGACGACAACTACGACGAGTACGAAGACATAGACGACACCTATCCCGAGCCAGGTGCCCCGATGGGGCCGGTCGGCGATGCCGAGACACTGCTCCGCCGCGTCATCGACATCATCGTTGACGCACCGACGATGCCGTTGTCGTCTTCGCCGCGCATCGACCGCGACGAGATCGTCGAACTGCTCGACGAAGCACTACACCGTCTCCCCGACGAACTCCGGCAGGCGCGTTGGATGCTAAAGGAGCGACAGGACTTCGTTGCCAAGACTCGTCGTGAAGCCGACGAACTGCTCGAAGCTGCACGCGTGCGTGCCGAGCGAATGGTGCAGCGCACCGAAGTTGTGCGTGCCGCCGAACAGCGAGCTCGGACGGTCATGGAGACCGCCGACGCCGACTCGCGTCGATTGAAGCACGAGACCGAAGACTTCCTCGACCAGCGGTTGGGCAGCTTTGAGATCCTGCTCGACAAGTTGCAGAAGACGGTGAACGCCGGGCGTCAGCGCCTGTCGATTGGCGACGCGCAAACGGACACGACGAACACAGGCGGCCTGCCGGTGATCGACGACTCTGCTGCCTCTTCGGCCTTCTTCGACCAAGACCATTAGCAGCCCTGCAGAAGATCCCCAGATCCTTTTTGTCGCTCACTCTGCGCAGCCCTGCCGAACAATGGCTGACGAACAGACTCTCGGAGTGCTGGCCTGGCGGTAGCGTTTTCCCACATGGTGGACTTGCTGCGGCCTCTTCGAATCAATGCGGTCGAACTCTTGCGGCGGCCGGGAGCGACTTTGCCTGTGGTCGAGGAGATCTTGGCTGAAGCGCTCGGCGTTGTGCACGAACGGCTGAACGGCGAGATCGACGTTGTAATCGAACTCGAATCCATGAACGACGGGATCGCCGTGACCGGAACGGTCGGGGCGCCCTGGGCCGCACCGTGTCGTCGCTGTCTCAAAGACCTGTCGGGCGTGGCCCGAGTCGACATCGATGAGCGCTACCAGATCGAAACCATTGATGAAGAGGCCTACCCGATCGAGAACGGTCAACTCGATCTCGTCCCGATGGTGCGCGAGTTGGCGCTCATCGAACTCGACGCCGAACAGGTCTGCCAGCCCGATTGCAAAGGCCTCTGCCCGGCGTGCGGCATCAACTGGAACAAAGCCGCATGCAACTGCGACAACACAGTGACCGACCATCGCTGGTCCGCCCTCGACGGCCTCGTTCTCGACGAATGAGGGTCTGCATGATGAAGTTGGTTGCTATTCCAGCCGAAATCGTCACGCCAACAGATGCGGCTCGTCGGCAAGCGTTCGTCACGCAAGATGTTGATTGTGGCTGAGCGCCGATAACGTTGCACGTCGCTGCGAGGCTCCTCGCCGCCAGCGAATCAGATCTCCAGTCGACCAGAGTGGTCGATGCAGTAGCGAAAGAGCGAACGATGGCCGTTCCCAAGAAGAAGACTTCGAAGTCGAAAACCCGCAGCCGTCGTGCCAGCGCATGGAAGCTGCAGACACCGCCGCGGAGCATTTGCCCCCGTTGCGGCAACGCGAAGACGCCGCACACGGTGTGCGGCGAATGCGGCTGGTACCGCGACCGCGTCGTCGTCGAAGTCTGATCTCCTGCGGACATGCTCCCCGTCGCCGTCGATGCAATGGGCGGCGATGCTGCCCCACAACCCAATCTTGACGGCGCGTTTGCCGCCGTCGCGGCTGGCACCCCGGTTGTCATGGTTGGCCCGCACGATCTGACGGGCCTCACCTCTGGTGGAGTCACGCTCGATTTGATTCCAGCGTCCGAAGTCATTGGTATGAAGGACGACCCGGCACAGGGCGTTCGCAAGAAGAAAGATTCGACGCTCGTGCGCGCCGCTGAGGCTGTGCGCGACGGTAACGCCAGCGCCATGATCTCTGCGGGCAATACCGGCGCCACGATGGCCGCAGCGCTGCTTCGGATGGGCCGCATCAAGGGCGTCAGGCGCCCTGCGATCGCCACCCCCATCCCGGTGCCGGGTTCGACACCGACCGTGCTGCTCGACGCCGGCGCCAATGCCGACGTGCAGTCTGAATGGCTCGTGCAGTTCGCTCTGATGGGTTCCGTTTACGCTCGCCGCCGCTTCGGTATCGAGAACCCCCGTGTCGGCCTGCTCTCGATTGGCGAAGAGCCCGGCAAGGGCGACGCACTTCGCAAAGAGGCGTATGTCCTCCTCGCTCAGGCCCCCGGTATCAACTTCATTGGCAACGTCGAAGGCCGCGATGTGATGAGTGCCGACATCGACGTTTGCGTCACCGACGGCTTCACCGGCAACGTCGTGTTGAAGACGTTGGAAGGCAGCATGAAGTTCCTCATCGGAGCCTTACTCGAAGCCTTTGGCGAGCCGGAGTACAAAGTGCACGCCGATGCACTGATGCCAGCGCTGCTTCCGCTCTACGCGACGCTCAACCCCGACACCTACGGCGGCGCAGTGCTGCTCGGCGTCGACGGCGTTTGCATTATCGCCCACGGCTCGTCGAGCGCTACGGCCATCACGAACGGCATAGCGGTTGCTCGCGAATTGGTCGAACACGACCTGGTCGGCGAAATCCGCGACGTCATCGCAGCGGCGATGCCGACCGACTAACGAGACTTCCAGGGCGAGATCTCGAGCCTGGTGGACGGGTAAGCTGGTGCAATGAGTGAAGTCATCAGCCGCGACGAAGTCCTGAAGATTGTGCGTGACGCACTGTCCGACATTCTCGAGATCGAGCCCGACACGATCACCGAAGGTCAGTCGTTCGCCGATGACCTTGAAGCCGACTCGCTGGCGCTGATCGAACTCGTCGAGGCACTCGAAGAGGCACTGAGTGACAAGGTCGCTGGCTTTACCATCGAAGACGAGAGCCTTGAAGATCTGAAGACTGTGCGCGATGCTGTCGACTACGTGTACGAGAACGCCAACGAAAGCACCTGAAGCCTCCGTGCGTGATCCGGAATCCGGCGACCTGGCCGTACTTGCCACGCGAGTCGGCCACGAGTTCGCTGACCCGGAACTACTCCGGCGTGCGATGGCACACCGTTCGTGGTGCGCTGAGACGCCCGGCGAGCCGAGTAACGAACGCCTCGAATTTCTCGGCGATGCCGTACTTGGCTGGGTGATCGCCGACATCGCGTTCCGCCGCTTCGACAAGCTGCCCGAAGGGTTGTTGACGGATCTCCGCAAGAGCGTCGTCAATGCGCACGCACTTGCTGAAGTTGCCGAAGAGATCGGTATCGGCCCGTACCTGTTGCTTGGCAAGGGCGAAGCGGCTGCGGGCGGTGCCGAGAAGCCGTCACTTTTGTCCGACGCATTCGAAGCCGTCCTCGGCGCGATCTATCTGGACGGCGGGACTACACCGGCCTACGCGATGGTCGAACGTTGGGTGGCGCCGCGCATGTCGAGATCGATCGAACGGCTCGACCAGCTCGATCACAAGACGCAGCTCCAAGAACTCGCTGCGCGCGCCGGCAAGGCCGCACCCAATTACGTCATCACGTCAACGGGCCCCGATCACGCGAAGCGTTTCCGTGCTGAAGTACTCATCGATGGCGATGTTCTTGGCGCAGGGTCCGGTCGGTCGAAAAAGGCCGCCGAGCAGGCGGCCGCTTCGCTCGCTGCTGCTGCCTTGGCCTGAGCGATGCCCGAGCTGCCCGAGGTTGAGACGGTTCGGCGCGGTCTGCAAAAGCAACTCGCAGGCAGACGTATCGAGCGAGTCGAAGTGGGTCGAGAACGTGTGGTTCGACGGACGTCCCGCGAAGCGTTGATCGACGGCCTCACTAACACGACGGTCCTCAGCGCCGAGCGGCGCGGGAAGTACCTGATCATGCCGCTCGACTCGGGCGACTCGATGATGATTCACCTGCGGATGAGCGGCCAAGTACTCCTCGCGCCTGCGGGTGCTGTGCGTCCAGCGCATACGCACGTCGTGATGCACCTCGACAACGGTACCGAGTGCTGGTTCGTCGACCCCCGCACGTTCGGAGAGGTGGTCGTCTACGACCCGGCAAATGCTGCCGTTGAACTCCCACCCCTCGCCCACCTCGGCGTCGACCCGATTGCGGAGGACTTTCCGCGCACCGCACTACGCAAGATGGTCCGAGGCACGACCAAGGCGCTCAAGCCTTTCTTGCTCGACCAGCAGTACGTCGCAGGAATCGGCAACATCTACGCCGACGAGATTCTTCACCGGTCGCGCCTGCGGCCCGAACGGCCAGCCAACACGATCGATGCGGCGGCGACCTGGCGGCTGCATTCGGCGATCATCGACATTCTCACAGCGTCGATCGAGGTGGGCGGTTCGACGCTTGGCGATGCGCAGTACGTCGACGTCGATGGCGAGAGTGGCAGCTTCCAGAACGAGCACCGCGTGTACGGCCGTACCGGAGAGCGATGCAGCACCTGCGGTCGAGGCTGGATCCGCCGCATCGTCTCCGGCGGCAGGTCGACGCACTACTGCCCAATTTGCCAGCGCTGACGTTCACACTGCGCCTGGCACAGTGTGAACGGGCATGGTTGGGGGAGTCGGGTGCGGAGCAAGTAGCTTCTTGACCGCTGTGTACCTGAAGAATCTGACCATCAAAGGCTTTAAATCGTTCGCTGACAGCACGCCGATGGCGCTGGAGCCGGGCGTTACTGTCGTCGTGGGCCCCAACGGGTCTGGCAAGTCAAACGTTGTCGACGCCATTGCCTGGGTGCTTGGCGCCCAGTCACCCAAGTCTGTCCGCTCCCAGAAGATGGACGATGTCATCTTCGCTGGTACCGCTAAGCGCCCTGCTCTGGGCCGCGCCGAGGTCAGCATCACCATCGACAACTCCGACGGCACGCTCGGCCTCGACTTCACTGAAGTCACGGTGTCGCGCATCCTGTTCCGCAGTGGCGATTCCGAGTACATGATTAACGGCGTCAGCTGCCGCCTCCTTGACGTGCAGGAGTTGCTGAGCGACGCTGGCGTCGGCCGTCAACAGCACGTGATTGTCAGCCAGGGCCAAATCGACGCAGTGCTCAACGCTCGTCCCGAAGATCGGCGCGCGATCATCGAAGAGGCGGCGGGTGTTCTGAAGTACCGCAAGCGCAAGGAGAAGGCGGAGCGTCGGCTCGATGCCACCGAAGCAAATCTCCTTCGGGTACAAGACCTCTTGCGTGAAGTCCGTCGGCAGCTCCGGCCGCTCGAGCGGCAAGCAAAG
>CAWUXP010000097.1:0-9491 GCA_963926495.1 Candidatus Ilumatobacter herschelensis | reverse complement strand
TGAAGGCGATGCGTCAGCAGGGCAACGACATCCCCGGCATGGCCAACATCTCGAAGCTGCAGATGAGCGACATGGTGCGCCTCACTCGCGACCTGGGTCTCGGGATTATCGGTGCGAGCGGCATGTTGCACGCCTACACCGACGCCCAGCGCAAGTCACTTAATGAGGCAACGGGCAACCCGCTGCTCGGCATGGTCACCGGCCCTGCGCTCTACGCACAGGCGCCACCGATCTACGGCGGCACCGATCAAATCCAGCGGAACATCATCGGTGAGCGAGTGCTCGGGCTTCCGAAGGAACCGAATCAAGACAAGGTCCTCCCCTTCTCCGAACTCCCCAAGAACATCTGAACCGATGACCATCACCGACCATTCACCGCTCTCGTTTGACCGCGACTACCTGCTCTCGACGCACGAGTACGCCGCGCCCCACGTGGTTGCTGGCCGCAACCTGCACGGCGGCATGCTCGCCGACGGGTCGTATCAACCGCCCCGTGCGCTTGGCCGCGTCCCGGCCATGGACGCATGGGAAGCAGCGCTGATCGAGCGCGGCGGTGCACTGTTCCCGGCGTCAGCTGTACTGCTGGCCGGCGATCGCATGCCGAACACCGCACAGCAGGTCGTGCTGGTCCGCAACGGCCTCGACGTCCGGTTCTGGAACACGCTGACCATCGTCGGAAAGATCGAAGCTCGGGGAGCCTTCATCGCGTTCGTGCCGGTCCCCGACCTGCAGGCAGCCATCGTGGAAGACATCTCTGGGATGGCAATCGGTCACCTCGCCACCGGCTTGCTCGAAGCACACGGGATCGACGAAGGCGGCATCCCCGACCAGGGGATCGGAGGCCACGACCAAATGTGGTTTGCCGCACGCGATCTGGCGTTTGGGCCTGATGCATATCCCGACGTCGAACCGCAGCCGGGTCTGGCTCGCGAAGACGCAACTCGCTACCTCCCCGAGGTGTCGGAGGAGATCGAGCAGATCCTGTCGTTCATCGCGAACGTGCTGGTTATCGAGTTCCGAGCCGAGATCGGGTTCGCCGAGACACAGGCTGTCTTGACCACACCCGGGCTCTTCGGAGAACGTGCCGCCGACGCTGCGCTCGGCGCTGAGATTGTCGGCCGCATCCGCACCGACGAGGAGATCCACGTCAGGTCGCTCAACCTCTATCTCGGGGAGTTGAGCAACGTCACGTTCTGCACGCTCGACGGCGGGACCATCGCCGGGTCTGAGCTGATCGACCGATTCTGGGACGGCATGGTCGAGTGGGCCACGGTCATCAAGCCAGCTAGCGATGCCAAGAAGGCTCGCGCCGATCTGTCGGCCCTCATCGATACGCACCCCGACGCGGCTCGCATCCGCACCGAGTTCGACGCAGCCGCAACCTGACTGATCACGACCGGATACGGCGGCATGGTTGTCGCGTTCTGTCAGGCGCGAGGGGTCGTTCGGTGTCCGGGTCGCACCGGGCTGTGGAGGTTGCATAACGTCACAGCCGATGCGACTGACGTGCCCATGCTGATCGAAACGCTGCTCCCACTCGGCAAGCTCGACCCGGGTCTGCGCGAGCCTGACACCCCGCTCGACATCCGTGACTTTGCCCGGTTGGCCAAGGTCGCAGAAGACGTCGGTGTTGGCGCTGTACTTGTGGAAGAGACCAAGGACGATCCGTTTCAGCTCCTTGCGCTCGGAGCGATGACGACTGATCGTGTCCAACTCGGCACGTCTGTCGCGATGGCATTTCCGCGCAGCCCGACAGCGACGGCGATGTCGGCCTGGTCGCTACAGAAGCTGTCGAACGGTCGCTTCATGCTCGGGCTCGGCACGCAGGTCCGCGCCCACATCCAGCGCCGTTACGGCCTGGAGTGGCACGCGCCAGCGCCCTGGATGCGTGACTACGTCAACGCGATGCGCGCTGTGTGGAACACGTGGCAAACCGGCGAACCGCTGAAGTTCGAGAGTCAGCACTACAACCTCGACGTCATGGTGCCGCTCTTCGACCCGGGCCCGATCGACTATCCCGATATCCCGATCCACATCGCGGCGATCGGGCCGAACATGTGCGCCGTTGCTGGTGAAGTCGCTGATGGCATCCGGCTCCACCCGGTTTGCACCGCCAAGTACATCGACGACGAGGTGCTGCCGAACGTCATTCGTGGCGCCGCTCGAACCGGCCGGAACCTGAATGACGTCGAGGTCTGTCTGAAGCCGCTGATTGGCACCGCACCGGACGAGCAACGGCTCGAGAAAGTGATCGACACGGTTCGTGCGCGCGTCGCGTTCTACCTGTCGACGCCTTCGTACCGTCGGGCCTTCGAAGTCCATGGCTGGGGTGAGATTGCTCGTGAGGCATCGACGCTGTCACGCGCGCAACGCTGGGATGACCTCCCCGGCTTGGTGCATGACGAGATGTTGCACACCGTGGCAACCATTGCTACGTACGACGACATTGCCGACAAACTGAACGAGCGTTTTGCCGATCGGTTGGACCGGATCGAATTCTCCATCCCGGTCAACAACGCTGACGATGCTGACGCCTACCGGCAGATCCTCGCTCAGCTGCGTTAGTTGCCACAATGGGAGTTGACGCCGGGTCGAGCATGCCTCGGCGGCTCGTGGGAGGCTTGCACAATGTTGCTTGCCGGTCAATCAGTCCTACTCGCCGGTGCATCAGGTGGCCTCGGCTCCGCGCTCGCTGCTGAGCTGGAGCGTCGTGGTGCGACCGTTACCTCGGTCGCACGCAACCAAGAGCGGCTGGCGGCACTCGGCGGACACTCTGTCGCGCTCGACCTTCGGACGCCTGACGCCTGTCAGCTCGCAGTTGCCGCCGCTGTCGACCATGCTGGCAAGCTCGACATCGTCGTGAATGCGGTCGGGGTCGTGGCGTTCGGTTTGGTCGCTGATCTCTCGTCCGACGCAATGGAAGAACTGTTCCTCACCAACACGTTCATCCCGATCATGCTCGCCACCGCCGCACTCCCACATGTGCAGCAGGGTGGCGCCATCGTCAACATTTCGGGTGTGATTGCCGAGCAGAACCTGCCGGGGATGGCAGCCTACGGAGCATCGAAGGCGGCGGTGAAGTCGTTCGACGAAGCACTTGCACGTGAAGCTCGCCGCTCGAAGATCCGGGTGATCGACGCCCGACCCCCGCACACCGAAACAGGGCTGGCTGACCGGCCGATCGAAGGCACGTCGCCGAAAATGCCAGAGGGGCTAACACCAGCCCATGTGGCGAGCGTCATCTGCGACGCACTCGAGAGCGGCGCCAAAGATTTGCCCAGCAGTGCCTTCTGAGCTCCCGACGGTGTGGGTCCTCGGCGACCAACTGAATCGTCAGGGTGCGCTTGCCAGCATGCAGCCGGGCGACTGCCGGGTCCTTATGGTCCAGAGTGAGCTGAAGCTCGGGTCCAAACGTTGGCACCGCCAGCGGGCCCACCTCGTGATCAGCGCGATGCGCCACTTCGCTGCCGAACTGCGTGCCGACGGGTTTGAGGTCGACGAACGCACTGCGCCGACGCTTCCAGCGGGCCTCGCCGCACACCGCAACGCCTTCGATGTTGCGCGGGTCATTGCCATGGAGCCAATGAGCTGGGACGGCAAGGCCATGCTCGAGCGCCACGGCGTCGAGACGATGAGGAACGACCAGTTCTTCTGCCACTATGACGACTTCGCCGCTTGGCAAGCTCCTCGGAAGAGCTTCAAGATGGAAGACTTTTATCGCTGGCAGCGAACCGAGCATCACGTGCTGATGGACGGCGACCAACCGCTCGGTGGCCAGTGGAACTTCGACCACGACAACCGCGAGAAGCCACCGAAGGACGGCCGAGCCTGGCCCGAGATCACTCGCTTCGAGCTCGACGACATCGACAAGGCAGTGCTCGCTGATCTGCCGAACGACCTGTGGGGCAGCGACCCTGACGGCACCTGGCCGGTGACTCGTGCGCAGGCGCTGACTCGGCTCGACGAGTTCATTGCGACCGGCCTCGAACCGTTTGGCCCGCACGAAGATGCGATGCTTGCCACCGAGTGGAAGATGGCTCACTCGGTGCTCTCGACGTGCATGAACATCGGCCTGCTGCACCCGGTCGAAGTTGTTGACGCCGCCGAACGAGCGTGCCGGGAGCGAGACCTCCCGCTCAACTCGGTCGAGGGATTCGTCCGACAGGTGATCGGCTGGCGTGAGTACGTCTGGTGCGTTTACTGGCTCTGGATGCCCGACTACCGATCACGCAATGCGTTGGAGGCACACCGGCCGGTTCCACCGGTGTTTACCGGTGAGGCCGACACCGACATGAAGTGTGTAGCGAACACGATGCAGCATGTCCACGATCACGGTTACGCCCATCACATCGAGAGGTTGATGGTGCTCGGCAACCTGGCGTTGACGGCGGGCGTCGACCCGTGGGCGATGACCGACTGGATGTGGGCGAACTTCGTCGACGGCGCCGAGTGGGTGATGCTGCCGAACGTGATTGGTATGGCGCTCTACGCCGACGGCGGGCTGATGGCCACCAAGCCGTACGCATCTGGTGGCGCCTACATCAACAAGATGAGCGACTCCTGCAAAGGGTGTCGATTTGACCCGAAGAAGCGCACCGGCGACGACGCATGTCCATTCACGACGCTGTACTGGGATTTCATCGCGCGCAACGAAAAGCACCTCGCTTCGAACCACCGGATGGCGCGCCAGGTCGCTGGAATGCGACGGTTAAGCGATCTCGAAGCCGTTCGCGAACGTGCCGCCGTTGTGCTCGCTGCGCTTGACGCTGGAACGCTCTAGGAGCTGGCGATCAGCGCGTCGCGCAGATCGCGCTTCAAGATCTTGCCGCTCGCGTTGCGCGGCAACGACTCGTTGACGATCGTGATCACCGATGGCACCTTGAACTTGGCGAGCCGCTCGCCGACGAACTTCTGGAGTTCGCCAGCGTCGAGCGTTTCGCCTTCCTTGACCATCACGTGGCAAGCGAGTTCTTCGCCGAGCCGTTCGTCGGGGATGCCGTAAACGGCTGCCTCGTAGACGGCTGGATGCTCGTAGATCGTTGCTTCGACTTCGGCGCAGTAGATGTTCTCGCCACCGCGCAGGATCATGTCTTTCGCTCGGTCGCTGACGTACACGTAGCCCTCGTCGTCGAGATGGCCGATGTCGCCAGAGCGAAGCCAGCCATCGACGATGGTCTCAGCGGTCGCTTCCGGGCGGTTCCAGTAACCCCGGATCAGCGACGGGCTGCGGAACCAGATCTCGCCGGTCTCGCCGACAGCGAGATCGTTGCCTTCGAGATCGGTGACCTTGACATCCATGATCGGAACCGGTCGGCCGGTCGATTTTGGGTTGTTGACGAAGTCGTCGCCGGCGTTTTGCGGGCCGTAGGCGTTCGTCTCGGTCATGCCGTAGCCCAGGCCCGGGCGGCCGCGCTGGAAGTTCTCGTCGATGCGCTTGACTAGTCCAGGCGGCATGGGAGCGCCGCCGCCACCAACGGAACGCAGCGACGATGTGTCGCGCTCTGCGAAGGTGTCGGCTTCGAGGAGATCCCAGCTCATTGTTGGCACGCCGACGAAGTTGGTCACGCGCTCCTGTTCGATGAGTTCGAGGGCACGGTTCGGTTCCCACTTGTAGGTCATGACGAGCTTGGCGCCGCTGACGAATGAGCCGAGCATGACGGGGACGAGGCCGGTGACGTGGAACAGCGGCACGCACAGCATGAAGGCGGTTTGTGGTGCGCCGCCCTCTTCGACAGTCTCTGGGTCTTCGGGCTCGCGGACGGCGCTGACGGCGGCACGCGCGGCGAAAGCGAGGAGTGCGCTGAGCACGGCGCGATGTGTTGAAACAGCACCTTTCGGCCGGCCGGTGGTGCCCGAGGTGTACAAGATGGTCATGTCATCGTCCGGGTCGATGTCGGTGTCGGGCATGGTGGCGTCTTCCAATTGGGCCACCGCGTCGTCGAGGTTCACTACGCCTTCTGGGAGTTCGCCGGTGGCCCGCGCTACGACGATCTTGGCATCGATCGCGCCCGGTGCAGCGTTTTGTATGCGCTGCAGTCGTTCTGCGTCAGCGATGACGACCTTGGAACCGGAGTCTTCGATTGCAAAGACCAGTTCGTCGGTGACCCACCAGGCGTTCATCGGGACGACGACCGCCCCAACCGAGGTGATCGCGACGAACGCAGCAATCCACTCGGGGTAGTTACGCATCGCGATTGCGACGCGGTCGCCCTTCGTAACGCCGAGATCGTTCACGAGAAGGTGTCCGATCTGGCCAGCCAGCTTGAGGAGCTGCGGCATCGTCCAGCGTTCGTTTTCGAAGATGATGAATTCGTCGGTGCGGAGCGTAGCCAGTTCGAACAGCGCCCGGATGTTCGGGGGCGTACCGGCGAACACCTTGCTGGTTCGGCCCAGCACCTCGATCTCCTGGATCTCGAACATCGAACCGGGTGCACAGACGGCCGCGCAGGCCTCTTGGAACGTCATCGTCATAGAACGACATGGTGCCAGGCACCAGGTGGTCCAAACGAATGGTAGATCACGGTCGTACGTGAGCGGACGACCTGGCAACTGGCACTATGTCGTCCTAGCGAATCGCGAAATGGTCAAGGTCGGGGTCGTGGGTCATTTGCCAGTAGTCGACGAGACGCCACGGCATGATGACCACGACGCGGCCAGCATCATTGCGATACCAGTTACGAAGGCCCGGAGTACTCCAGATTAGCGTCTCGTGTGCAGCATCGAATGCGTCGTTGTACTCGAACATCGGCTCGGGGTGCACCTCGATTGATGTGCCACCGGCCTTGGCGACTGCGGCCAGGCAGGCGGTGATGTGTCGGGCGTGGCACTCGGCCTGGAAAATGGCGCTCCCGCCGTGGCCGAGGCCGGTGGTTGGGCCCTGCATCATGAAGAAGTTTGGGAAGTCGGCCACGGTGATGCCGAGGTATGCGTACGGATCGTCGTTGGCCCACAGGTCGGCGAGATCGACACCGTCACGGCCGATCAAGCCAAGTCGACTCGCTGACTGGAACACCTCGAAGCCGTTGGCCATGATCACGATGTCGTGCTTGCGGTGCTCGCCGTTGGCAACGACGCCGGACGCGTCGAGGTGATCAACCGCCTCGACCACCAACTCGACATTCGGCTTACGGACCGTCGCAAACCAGCCGTTGTCGAGCAGAATGCGTTTTCCATAGGGCGGGTAGGTCGGCAGGCACTTGTCGATCAGGTCGGGCCGCCCGTCGAGTTCAGATCGCAGGTGCTCTTCCATCTGTTGCCTGTGACGTTCGTTGGCGCGGTTGATCGAATGCGGCAGCTCCCAGTCGGGGTCGCGCTGCAGCAGTGGGAGCAGGCCGTCGCCGTAGCGCCAGAGCATTACGAAACGGAACCACGATGCATAGAAGGGCATGTGTTCGAACAGCCACTGCGAGCCATCAGGGATCGGGTCGTGATAGCGCGGGATCGGCCGGGCCCACTGCGCTGTCCGCTGGTACACGGTGAGCTCGGCGACCTGATCGGCGATTGCTGGGACGATCTGCATCGACGACGCGCCGGTACCGATCACGGCGACACGCTTGCCGGTCACGTCAAGATCAGCGGGCCAGTGCGATGAATGAAATACCGGGCCGTCGAAGTTCGCTGTGCCCGGCATCGGTGGAGGCTTGGGAACGTTGAGCTGGCCGATCGCGCTGATCAGTACGCGGTACTGCCGTGTCACAGGGCCGGTGGGGGTTTGGAGGTCGACAGCCCACTCGCCGGCGTCGTCGCTCCACCGTGCGCCGAGCACCTCGGTCTTGAACTGCACCTTCGGTGTGACCCCGAACTCGTCGGCGCTGCGCTGCAGGTAGTCATGGAGGTCGGCGCGGGCTGAGAAGTAGCGCGACCAGCGGTTTGGCTTCGCGAACGAGAACGAGTAGGCGTGGTTCGGGGTGTCGACGCCGGCACCCGGATAGATATTGTCGCGCCAGACGCCACCGACGCTTGCGCCACGCTCAACGATGTCGTAGTCGATGCCGAGTCGGTCGAGGCGAACACCCATGATGATGCCGCTCGCCCCGGCGCCCACGACCAGCACGGTTGGCCGTTCAGCCTCGGCGGGCCACTCAACGTCGCGTGAGAGGAACCCCATCTCTTCGCGCATCATCGGTGCGTACTCCACAGGGATCGGTTCGCCGAGGCACACGCTCATCATTTCGACCATCAGCTCATCACCGGGGTCCGCAATGGTTGGCTCGAGGACAATCGCATCGACCGCAGCAGCACGGATTTCGTCAGCGATGTCGTCGCTGAAGCCGGCGTCCTCCGGTGCGATGAGGCGGACGTCGCGCCGTGGCAGATACGGGGCTTCCATCCACTTCTGGTCACCGGTGATCTGGAACAAGCACATGGTTAACACCCGGAGGTCGGCATCGCGCACGGCGTCAGCAACATTCATTGATGCCAGCATGGCCTCGGGCGTGCCGTCGCAGCGAGTCGTTCCGTGTTGCGAAGGCGTGCGGGAGATGCGCAACTGGTGCGCGTCTCCCGCGCCTTCGATGCGATGCGGGATGCGATGCGGGATGCGATGGGATGGGATGCGGGATGGGCCAGTAGCTTCCCGAGGCGTGAGCGGACAGTCGACATTTGAGTTCCTGGGGATGACCGAGTCGGGCGAGGAGGCTGGTGGCTACCGCGTCCCGATCACCGAGCGAGCGGTTGGCGGAGGGCGCGGCTCGCTGTTCGGCGGTGTTGGCCTCGCGGCCGGCGTCGCCGCGATGGAAGCTCATACCGGCAAGCCAGCGGTCTGGGCCACGGCGCAGTACATCGCCACGCTCTACAACCCATCGGAGATGCATGTCGACGTCGCCACGCCCGCCGTCGGCCGGACTGTTACCCAATGCCGGCTACAGGCCACGTCCGAGGGCAACGAAATCGTCAATGTGCTCGGCGCCGTCGGCGAGCGCCCGGAAAAGCTACGCGGCGTCTGGGACACGATGCCTGACTGCCTGTTGCCTGGCGACTCGGTCGACCCCGAACGGCACTTCGACTACCCGTCGCTCCATGACCATGTTGAGGTCAAGATGGCGCGCGGGATGTTCGGTTTCTCCGGCGTTGGCGAGGCGACCGGCGATAATCGTTCGCTGGTCTGGGTACGGATGCCCGGCGTTCGCGTCGATGCAGCGTCGCTGGCGATCATTGCCGACTACGCGCCGTCGGTCGTTGGCAATGCGATGGGGCGGGTCACGAACCTGTCGAGCCTCGACAACACAATCCGCTATGCCGACGCAGCTCCTGCCGACACCGAATGGGTGCTCTGCGACAACCAGGTCGAGTTCGTCGGAAACGGTTTCGCCAACAGCAGTTGCCTGATGTGGAGCGAGTCGGGCCAATTGCTGGGCACAGCCAGCCAGTCCATGACGATTGTGCTCCTCTGACGAGGAGCGGCGGCTCAGCCGGGTTCGGCCATTGCCTGCAGGGTGGCGAGGTCGAAGCCAGCGAGTTGCTTGTAGGCGTTGGCTTCGCGTTCGAGCACA
>CAWUXP010000096.1:0-7221 GCA_963926495.1 Candidatus Ilumatobacter herschelensis | reverse complement strand
TGAAAAACATTTCTGACCGGGTGATGGTGATGTATCTCGGCAAAGTCTGTGAGATCGCCGAGACCGCCGACCTGTTCAGCCACCCGACGCACCCGTATAGCCGGGCGCTGCTTGCATCGATCCCCGGCAACAATCTCAACCTGCCGCCAGCAAGCGAGCTGATCAGCGGCGAGTTGCCCTCGCCACTCGACCCACCATCAGGTTGTCGTTTCCGCACCCGCTGTCCGTACGCGACCGATGTGTGTGCCAGCACCGAACCCGAACTGGTTGAACACGAGCCCGGCCACTGGGTTGCCTGCCACCACCCAGCGATTGCTGCACTGCAGGTCTGACCGACGGCGCCCTAAGCAACGGCAACCGGTTTCTGAGCGCTTGCGCTGCCGGATGTGCCAATGTGCTGGATGTGCCAATGTGATTGATCACCGACAGAAATGGGGACTGCAAGGTGACACCGGAGGAACTTCGCGATGCCGTTCATCGCGGCACGATCGACACCGTGGTCGTGGGCTTCACCGATCACTACGGGCGAACCTTGGGGAAGCGGTTCGACGCCGCGTTCTTCCTCGAATCGATCGACGACGGGACGCACGCCTGCGACTACCTGATGACGGTCGACATGGAGATGAACCCCGTATCGGGATACGCATTTTCGAACTGGTCATCAGGGTTCGGCGACTTTCACCTTGTGGCCGATCTCGACACGTTGCGGCTTGCTGCATGGGCTCCGCAGACGGCGTTCGTGCTCTGCGATGTCGAACGCAATGTCGATCACCATCCGGTTGGCGTGGCGCCTCGTTCGATCCTGCGCCGCCAGCTCGACGCCGCACACCACGCGGGCTACGCGCCCATGGCGGCAAGTGAGCTGGAGTTTTTTCTTTATCGCGACACATATCGCGCCGCCCACGACAAGGGCTATACCGGCCTCGTGGCAGCAGGCTGGTACGTCGAGGACTACCACCTGCTCCAAGGGGCGCGGGTCGAGGACTACGTCGGCGCGGCGCGGCGGGTGCTCCGAGACTCCGAGGTACCTGTCGAAAATTCGAAGGGCGAGGCAGCGATCGGGCAGCACGAATTGAATATTCGTTATGCACCAATCCTCACGATGGCCGACCGGCACGTCGTGATGAAGCAAGCAATGAAGGAACTTGCCGACCAACAGGGCGTGTCGGTGACCTTCATGGCGAAGCCGCATCATGATCAGTCCGGGAGTAGCTGCCACATCCATCTCAGTCTCTGGTCCGGCGAGGGTGAGGGGGCCACGAACCTTTTCTCCGACGGAGCCGGCCGCACCGATGCGTTCCGCTGGTTTCTCGGCGGATGGATGCAGCACCTCCGTGATTTCATGGTGTTCTACGCGCCAACCATCAACAGCTACAAGCGCTATCAGGATCAGTCGTGGGCGCCGACGGGGTTGGCATGGTCGGACGACAACCGCACGACCGGATTCCGCATCGTCGGATCCGGCCCCAGCCTGCGGATCGAATGTCGCATCCCTGGTGCCGACGTCAACCCGTATCTCGCCTTCGCTGCGGCCCTGGCGAGCGGCCTAGATGGAATAGCGAACCAAGTCGAACCCCCGCCGGAATTCAACGGTGACGCCTACACGTCAGCCGACGTACAGCGCATTCCGACATCGCTGCGCGAGGCAGCGACCGTGTTCGCTGCCAGTGAGGCGGCACGACGTCTGCTTGGTGACGAAGTCGTCGATCACTACAGCCACTTCTACCGGTCCGAATGTGATGCCTACGACAGCGCAGTGACCGATTGGGAACGCCACCGCTACTTCGAACGGATTTGATGTGCACGCCACCGGACCCAGGGAACCAAAAAGCCCCTGGCAACGTTGCTGCCGGGGGCTTTAATGGTGGAGACGATGGGAATCGAACCCACGACCCCCTGCTTGCAAAGCAGATCATTCAGACCCGAATACCACCTGCATATAGCCCTTACGCTGGGATGATCCCGATACTGAGTGTCACGCTGCTCGCCAGTGTTGACCGCTGTTTACCCTCGCTACTGGCACGCCAATGGCACGGACGGTACGTTCCAGGCTGACTGCGGATTGGGGTTCGGCGGTCGGTGCGCGCCCTGCTACGCCTGACCGACCTCATCGTTCTTGAGGGGGAGGTCAAAGTCTTCACCGACTTGAGAAACACGAGACTGCAGCGACGGAATCAACTCACCACCTGGTGGACGAGCGCGCCGGTGGCAGAGGGCGGGGGCTCGCCGACGCTGGATGCGTGATGGCTGTCCGTCACGGCGCTGCCTGGCAGCTGGTCAGCGACCACCTTGACACCAGCCAACAGACCTTTCGGACGCGACGCCCCCAAAAGAGGTGATGCCTTCAAAAGTCAAACTTCAATGCCAAACAGGCCTCAGAGGAGCACTGCCTGTCACACGGCTCCGGTCGAGGGCGGTGATCGGATCCCAGGACTGATCGTCAGCGGAGCGGGTCGATGTGTTGACTCCGGACCCAGTCATCGAGTTCGTTGAGATCGAAGAGTAGGTACTTGCCGACCTTCGAATAGGGGATCCGTTTCTCGGCGACGAGCCGTCGCAGGAACCGTACGCCGAGGCCGAGCCACTCGGCGGCGGCTTCGATTCGAACCCAACATGCTGATGGTCGCCCAGATGGATTCATCTTGTCGTCTTGGTCGCTCATGGTGACTTCCCAACTGCTCGGCCAGCCCGGCGGGCATGACTCCTCAACCGATGGGGGTGAAACTGGCAGGTCGTTTCATTGCTTCTCCACAGATCCTCTCGCGATCGATGCCAGAGGGTGTCGCATCGGCGATCATCAGACGATCGAACTGTCTGCACTTTCTTGCGCACCGGGTGACGCATTGACCCAGTTCTCGAGGGCTGTTGCGTTGGTGGATCGGGTGCTCGTTGATGCGAGCGGGTCGAGATGAATCGTCGGAGCTTTTCGTTGTCGGTTTCGTTTGTCGGATACCGGTTCCCTCCCGAGGTGATCTTGTCGACTGTCCGCTGGTAGCGGCGATACGGCCTGTCATATCGCGATGTCGAAGAACTCGTCGCGGAACGCGGCATCGAGATTGATCACGTCACGATCTAACGGTGGGTTCAACGCTTCACACCGTTACTCGTCAACGCGGCACGACCATGCCGACACAGCGTCGGGGACCGCTGGTTCGTTGATGAGACCTACGTCAAAGTCGCCGGAGTCTGGCAATACGTCTACCGCGCTGTCGACCAACATGGCCAGGTGGTCGACGTGTACGTGTCGAAACGACGCGACATCACGTCGGCGACACCGTTCCAAACCACAATGCTGCAGGCTCATGGCCGCGCAGAAGATGTCACCACCGATCTGGCTACACCGTTGCTGCGCGTTGTCGATGGGTTGTTCCCGGATGCGTTGCATGGCACCGCCCGGTACGCGAACAATCGGGTCGAGAACGACCACGGCCGCCTCAAAGCACGAAGGAAACAATGCGCGGGTTGCGAACAGATCGGACGGCGTCAAACGTGATCCGCGACCAGGTTTTGTTCAGAACCTGCACCGCGGACACGACGAACTCGGCGTTGACGCCAGCGGTGCACGTCTGCGTCTCGCAGCAGCTTTCGGAAAACTGGCCCAAGCGACCTGACCGAAACCCCTCCGCCAACCGGGCGGACCACGCCCCCAGATCAACCAACTCAACAGTGCCCTGCCGCATCGTCGAGACCTACTTCGACATGACCGCCGGCTTCGATGAGCCGACCACGCAACTGCGACGCCCGAGTAGATCGGGCGACCCGCTGTTCGCTGTGTGGGCTCAGTCAGTTGTCGTTGTTTGAGCCACGAAAATCCCGCTGTCCCACACGTCCATGCGCTTGGTGATCAAGCCACCCTCGACGGTGAACCACATCACCCCAGGAATGTCGATCGGCATCCCGTCGTAGAGCGCCGTGAAGTCGTTACGCACGACGACCTGCGCCTGCGTCGCGGTGCCCTGCTCGACGACCTCGAGCACTGCGTAGCTCCGGTCGACGAACGTCGCCAAAAAGTTGGGCAGCCGCTGCCGATACTCGTCGCGGCCGACACAGCTCGATGCGATCGAACTGAGGTGCTCGTTGTGGAACCCCTCAGCGACGAAGCCGGCAATTTCGTCCGGATCTCCTCGCGAGAAGGCATTCAGATAGCTGGTGACGACGTCGGCTGCTGTGCTCATCGCCAAGGAACGCTATGCCGGTCAGGTCGCTGACACGAGATCTTCGGCCCATACTTTGGGGGATGCAGATCATCCGAGGAACCGTTGTCACGATGAATCCGCAACGCGAGATTCTCACGCACGGAGCAGTCGTCATCGACGACGCCACCATCGCCATGGTCGACAGCTTCGACACAGTGCGTGCTGCCTACCCAGATGCGGTGGTGACGGGTTCGCCCAGCGATCTCGTTCTCCCCGGGTACATCAACGGGCATCAACATCTCACGGGCGACCGGCTGATCCAGTCGTCGATTCCCGACAACCTCGCGCCTGGCGAAGCAATCTTTACCTGGGTCGTGCCAGTCCACGCCGAGCACACCGGCGACGACGACGAACTGTCCGCCACGCTGACGCTGGCCGAATCATTGACCAACGGCATCACCACGACGTTCGAGGCCGGCACGGTTGCACACCCTGACCGGATTGCACGTGCGGCCGAACGAGTCGGCGCCCGCCTCACCATCGGAACGTGGGGATGGGATATCGAGCACGGGCCGTTTACCGGGTCGGTCGACGAAGTGATTGAACGCCAGACCACAGCGCTCGACCTCGTCACGGGGCCGCTCGTGTCGAGTTGGGTCACCCTTGTCGGCCATGACCTCATGTCAGACGAACTGGTCGTCGCCGCCACCAACCTTGCCCGCGAGCGCGATGTCGGGATGACTTTTCATCTTTCACCCAGCACGAGCGACACCGACAGCTATTTTGCCCGAACCGGCCTCAGCCCGCTCGTCCATCTTGATTCGCTCGGCGTGCTCGGGCCGCACCTGGCAATTGGCCACGCGGTGCATATCGATGACGCCGAGGTTGACCTCTTGATCGAGCGACGCTCCGCCGTCGTGTCGTGCCCGTGGGCCTACCTGCGCTTAGGTCAGGGGCTGTCTCGCGAGTTCCGACATCTCGACATCTGGCAACGGAAGGGTCGAATTGCGCTGGGGTGCGACGCAGAAAACGCTGGCGACATGGTCGATGGCATCCGCGCTGCTGCCCTGTTCACGGGCATGGCCAAAGAACGCGACCTCGACCCAACGGTGTTCGGTGCCCACGACGCGCTGGAACTGTTGACGATCCGCGGCGCCGAGGCACTCGGTATTGACGATTTGGTCGGCTCGATTGAGGTCGGCAAGCAGGCCGACCTGGTCGTCCACGATCGGACCCGGGTCGAATGGATCCCAGCGAGCCCTGACCCGGTCCTTCAGTTGATCTGGGGGTCCGACGGGCGGTCGGTTCGCGATGTCTACGTGGCCGGCGAGCACGTTGTTGCCGAGGGCGAACTCGTGACTGTCGATATTCGCGCGCTGACCGATGACGCCGTCGCAGCAGGCGCAGCACTTCGCAAGCGAAGCGGCGTCGAATCAGTTTCCAAGTGGCCACGCCGCTAGTTGGCGAGCAACTCCAACACGCGCTTGCTGCCCTCGATGGTTTCGCGTAAGCCGTCGTACATCGTCCCTCGGTTGACCGCCGCCAAGTTGCAGCTGACACCTGCAAAACCCAGCGCTTGCAAATCACGGATCTGGTCAGCGCACTGCTCAGGGGTGCCAACGATGGCGAACTTCCGAGCCAGATCAGCATCGATGAGATCGAGCATCTCCGGCGGGTCGTAGCGGTTCAAGTCGAAGTACCAACCTGTCGCATCATCAAGGGTGGCCACGATCTTGCGCCGACGATCTGGATCGACAGGCGGCCCATAGTCGCCAAGAATGTCGAGGTAGTGAGCGGCAAATCGCTTGACGCTGTTCACTGCCAACTCCTCATCGTCAGACACGCAGAGGGTGACACGAGGCAGCACTTCGATCTCGTCGACATCGCGTCCAGCCCGAGCGGCCCCTTCAGCAAGCCATCCTCGATAGCGCGCCACAATTTCAGGGGTGAGATGCCGTGCGCCCACCAGCGCGATGTCAGCGACTTCACCGGCGAGTTTCATCACGCCTTCGCTTCGCGTGCCAATCGCTATCGGCACTGGCTGCGTAGGTGGCCGGATGAGTCGCGCCTTGTCTAACTTCACCACCTCGCCATCGAGCGTCACCTCATCGCCAGCAAGAAGGCCCCGCACTGCCATGATCGACTCACGGAGTGTTCGAACTGGGCGGGGGTAGTCGATACCGAGTTCTTCGAGCCCGGCACCAACACCGAGCCCACAAAACGCCCGGCCACCAGACAACTCCTGCAGCGTCGCCAGTGCACTTGCGTGGGCCGCTGGGTGTCGCGTGTACGGGTTGGTCACCATGGAACCAATGTGGATCCGTTCGGTACGCGCTGCGATGAGTGCCTGCAATTGATAGGTATCCGGCCAGAGCGCGACACACGAAATTCCGAGGCGATCGAAACCGGCCTCCTCGACCAGACAGCCGAGTTCGACAGCTTCTGCCGGTGCCATGCCCGGCGTAATCTCAGCTTCGAACGTCATACCATTCGTACCAATCGACCTGGTCTAGAGCAGTGGCCACTTTGCCTTATCGGGCAAGCCGGACCGAGCCGTGATTGCTTCACCGGCCATCTGACAGCGGTTGTAGAACGTGCCTTCGTCGATCGTGGTCATCTGACCGTTCTCGACGACCTTGGCACCGTCAACAAACACCGTGTGCACGCCGCGTCCGTCGGCCGACCACACCAGTTGGTTTGCCACGTTGAGCAGCGGTCGCCATTCCGGTCGATCGGTGTCGTGCAACACAATGTCGGCGCGCTTGCCCACCTCGAGCGAGCCAATGGTGTCTTGCATCTGCATGGTCTTGGCGCCGCCAAGCGTTGCCATCTCGTAGGCCATCTCAGCCGGAAACATCTGCGGGTCCTGGCGGGCATCTTTGAACAACCCGGCCACCAAATACGTCGCCCGCATGAGATCGGAGTAGTTCGATGCGTTGTTGCCGTCGGTGCCGATGCTGACGTTGACACCCATCTGCACCATCTCGGGAAACTTGCCAACCTGAGTGACGCCGTAACTGACCTTCAATGCAGTCGTCGGGCAGTGCGCGACGTTGACAGCCATCTCGGCCATCACGGCGAGTTC
>CAWUXP010000095.1:0-5739 GCA_963926495.1 Candidatus Ilumatobacter herschelensis | reverse complement strand
ATGCTGTGCGGGTTGCCGTCTGCGTCGTAGACGATCGGGAACGGCTCGCCCCAGTAGCGCTGGCGGCTAAACAGCCAATCGCGAAGCTTGTAATTGACGGTGGTTTCACCGGCCCCGGATCGCTCGAGCCACGCATTCATGACGGCGATGCCCTCGACCTTGTTGACGAGCCCGTCGAGTTGCAGATGCTCGTTCGTGCTGTTCACGTATGGCGCGTCGCCGACGAAGGCTTCGGGCCACTGGCGGGTGTCGAGCGTGATGTCGAGGCCGCGCTCTTCAAACCAAGATGCTGGAGGCTCTTGGATCGCTGGGATCGGCAAATCAAACTTGCGGGCGAACTCGAAGTCGCGAGTGTCGCCGCACGGGACAGCCATGATCGCACCGGTTCCGTAACCCATCAGGACGTAGTCGGCAATCCAGATCGGTACCGGCTCACCGTTGACCGGGTTGGTCGCAAATGCTCCGGTGAACACGCCGGTTTTTTCGCGCGTGTCGTCTTGCAGCTCGAATTCCTTCTTGCCTTCAGCCTGTATCCGGTAGGCAGCGATTTCTTCTGCTATCCCAGGTGTGCGGGCTGGGTCGGCGAGTTGATCGACGAACGGATGCTCGGGGGAGAGGACCATGAACGACGCGCCGAACAACGTGTCGGGCCGTGTGGTGAAGACGCTGATCGGGCCGGCCTCGGAGGCGAAGTCGACCTTGGCGCCGTTGCTGCGCCCAATCCAGTTCCGCTGCATCGCCTTGATCGCGTCGGTCCAATCGAGCAGTTCGAGGTCGTCGATCAGCCGGTCGGCGTAGGTAGTGATGCGCATCATCCACTGGCGCATGTTGCGCTTGAACACGGGAAAGTTGCCGCGGTCGGAGCGGCCGTCGGCCGTGACTTCTTCGTTCGCAACGACAGTGCCGAGGCCGGGGCACCAGTTGACGGGCGCTTCTGAGATGTACGCGAGGCGGTGGTCGTCGATGATCACGTTGCGTTCGGCAGCAGAGAGGTCGACCCACGGCGTGCCGTCGGGGGTGCCGCGTTCGCCTGACTCGAACATCTCGATCAGTTCGCTGATCGGGCGTGCGCTGTCGACGTCGGGGGAGTCGTCGTACCACGCGTTGAACACCTGGCTGAAGATCCACTGCGTCCAGCGGTAGAACTCGGGATCGGTGGTCGACACAGAGCGTCGCATGTCGTGGCTCAGACCGAGTCGGCGCAGCTGGCGGCGCATGTTGGCGATGTTCGCATTCGTGGTGATCGCCGGGTGCTGGCCGGTCTGCACGGCGTACTGCTCGGCAGGTAGGCCGAAGGCGTCGAAGCCCATCGTGTACAGGACGTTGTGGCCCGTCATCCGCTTGAAGCGGGAGTAGACGTCAGTGCCGATGAACCCGAGCGGATGGCCGACATGCAAGCCGACGCCAGACGGGTACGGGAACATGTCCTGGACGAACACCTTCTCGCCGAGTGGCTCGGTGCGGTCGGGATCGGCGAGTGCGCCAACGGGGTTGGGCGTGTGGAACGTGCCGTTCTCCGCCCAAAAATCCTGCCAACCGACTTCGATATCCTGCGCAAGCGCCGACGTGTACCGATATTCCGGAGTGTCGTTACTGGAGCCGGATTGGCTGTCGATGTCGGTGTCGCTCATACGGCCCTCGATCCTACGGGCTGCGCTCCCCACGAACCCCGATCGGTTTCAGCCTGAAGTAGAGCAGGGCATGCGTTTGATGCCGTTGATGAAGCTGCTGACCAATCGATCGGGTTCACCGGTGATCGCGATGTTGGGGATCTGGGTGAAGATCTCGTCGAACATCACTTGGATTTCGCGGCGAGCAAGGTTGGCGCCGAGGCAGAAGTGCGGGCCGCCAGCTCCGTAACCCTCTTGCTCTTTACTGTTGGCGCGATTGATGTCGAAAGCGTGGCCGTCGGTGAAGACGTTCTCGTCACGGTTGCCCGACCAGTACCACATGACGACTTTCTCGCCCTTGCGAATCATCGTGTTGCCAACCTGGATGTCGAAGTTGGCATTGCGGCGCATGTGAATGACCGGCGACGCCCAGCGGACGATCTCTTCGGCGGCTGGCATCGACAGTTCGGCATAGTTGTCGCGGAGTTGCACCTTCTGGTCGGGGTGATGGTGGAGTTGATGCATGCCCCACGAGATGGCGTTGCGGGTGGTCTCATTGCCGGCCACTGCGAGCAGGATAAAGAAGGAGCCGAACTCGGCAGCTGTGAGCCGCTCGCCGTCGACCTCGGCATGCATCAGGATCGACGCAATGTCGTCGGTCGGGTTTTTCAGTCGCTCCTCGCCGAGGGCTTGCGCGTAGTCGAACATCCCGGCGGCTCCGAGAATCAACTCGTGGAGGTCCATCGTGAAATCAGGGTCGCCAGCACCGAGAATGAGGTTGGTCCAATCGAAGATCTGCTGTTCGTCTTCCGGCGGCACGCCGAGCATGTCGCAGATCACGCCGAGGGGCAGTGGTGCCGCGAGTTGCTCAACGAAGTCGCACTCGCCCATTTCTTTCGCTTTCGCGACCAGGTCCTTGGCTCGAGCGCGCACTGACTCTTCGATGCGGGCAACGGTCTTCGGGGTGAAACCCTTCTGGACGAGCATGCGCATCTTGGCGTGACGCGGGTCGTCGAGGACGATCATCGACCCGAAAAACTCGAGTGTCTCGGGCGGTGCCTCGCCAAGCGTGATCCCTGCTGCCGACGAGAATGCGTGGGGTGTCCGATTGATCTGGCGGATGTCGTCGTAGCTGACAGCCGACCAGAACCCGGGCCCGGCGGTGCCGCCCTCGATAACTGAGAGTTCCTCATGAAAACACATGCCAGCGCCTTGGGCGTTCTGTTGGCGCAGTTGAGCGAAAGCGGTGTTTCGTTCGCCGAGCGACTTCGTCCAGAAGGTGTTGTGGCCGAGGAGGATGGGTTGTCCGGCACTTGGGCCGCTGTCGAGCGAGAGGGTGCGAAAGTCAGGCATCAACCCATCATTGCCGCTCGGGCGGGCGAGCGGAGTGGTCAGCGCTGACGAGCGAGGTTTGATTGCACCACTACCCGGGTCAGACTCACAGGGTGAGTGACTTTCAGCCACCAGATCCGAGCCTCCGAGCGAACGCCGATATCGACCTTGATCCCGATGCACCGGTGATCATCGGCGTCGCGCTCAGCACGCCGCTCCGGGCGCAGGAGTTTCTGCTCGCCATGAATGGCCTGCGGGTCAGTGGGGCACTGAAGCTGAAAGACGCCGTCATCGTGTCGAAGAAAGACGGCAAGGTCAACGTCGTCGAGACGATTGATCCGACACCCGGTAAGGCTGCTGCGTCGGGTGCCATGTGGACCGGGCTACTCGGCCTGATCGTCGGCGGCCCTATCGGATGGCTCGCAGGCATGGGAGTTGGCGCCAGTGTCGGTGCGGTCACCGCCAAGGTGGTCGACCTGGGGATTCCGGACGAGTGGGTCGGCTGGTTTAAGCAGGCCGTCCACGACGGCACAACCGCGGTCGTGATCCTCGCCGAACACGTCCACGTCGGTGAGCTCGCCGCAGAGGCAGCACGCTTCCAAGGGGCCGAATTGCTGTATACGACGCTGCCGCCAGAGAGCATCACGCAACTGTCGGAAGCGTTCGCCGCGGACTGACCCCCGTCTCCAGGCACCTACGATGCCGACATGGCACTCGACATCGTGTGTCCGACATGCGAGTCGGACGAGCACCTCAACGGCGAGCCCGCGGGCGACGGCCTGCTGCGCCTGACCTGTGCGGCGTGCAAAGTGCAGTGGACTCGCGACCCGCGGCCGAAGTGCCCGATCTGTGGTGGTGATGACTTGTACCACCTCCCCCAGGTGATCCTCGAGAAGTCGCGTGGCACCCAGATGTCGATCCAAGGCATTCATCTCGAATACGGCTGCCATCAATGCCAGCCAAAGCAAGTGAAGGTCCGGGGAGGCTCCATGCACCATTTGCCGGGGAGGCTCAACGGGAGCCAGTAGCCCGATTTCGCACAGCTGCTGTCACACCGGGTCTGACCGGAGCGTGACAAGGGCGCAAGACGGCTGGAGTGCGTTGGCGCTGACGTTGTACCGTCGCGAACCATGAATCCCGTCGACTCCACGATTACTCGTCTGGAAGCTGCTGCCGATCTTGGCACTGGTGTCCGCTTCGTTGGCAAGTCCGTCCTGAGTGGCGACCTTGGTGCCGATGGTCGGCCGGCACTCGTCACGTGGCGTGAGATCCACGACGACGCTCGCGCCGTCGGCGCGGCGCTGCAGGCGAAGGGTTTGGTGCCCGGCGACCACGTGGCGGTGCTCGGCCCGACCAGCCGCCAACTGATGACGATTGTGCGCGGCTGTTGGTTGGCCGGCATTGCCTCGATGGTGCTTCCTCTGCCGATGCGCATGGGGTCCCTCGATGCGTTCATCGACAGCACCCGCGGCCGCATTCGCCACGGCGACGCGAAGCTCGTCTTGATCGACGACATGCTTGCCGACTTCTACGCCGCCGTCGATGGCGACCCGCCGATCGAACCGATGGCTTCCGTCCTGCCAGGTGCACCGAACGTGCCGAAGGGCGATGCGCTCGAACTGCCAGATCACGACCCCGAGCGTCTGGTCATCTTGCAATACACGAGTGGGTCGACAAGCGAACCGAAGGGCGTGATGATCCCTGATCGGGTGCTGTCGGCCAACGTCGACGCGACCCTCGATGCAGCCGAGATCCAGCACGACGAAACAATGATGTCGTGGCTGCCGCTCTATCACGACATGGGTCTCGTCGGCTTTCTCGCGATTCCCATGACCAAGGGCATCGACTTGGTGCAAGCTGCGCCGCAAGATTTCTTGGCGCATCCCGGCAACTGGATGCAGTGGCTCAGTGACTACAAGTGCACCGCAACGGCCGGCCCCAATTTCTCTTGGGTACTCGCGACTCGTGCGCTCAAGCGGATGGAGGGGCTCGATCTGTCGCACCTCACGCTCGCGCTCTCGGGCGCGGAACCCGTCGACCCGAAGGCGGTCGTTGCGTTCGTTGCCGAAGCCAAGCGCTTTGGCTTTCCTGAGGGCGGAGTCTTCCCGGCGTTCGGCATGGCCGAGGTCGCAATCGCCGGATCGTTCCCGAAGCGTGGCCGTGGCTTGCAAACCGACACGGTCGACCGCATCGTCCTCGAGACCCAACGAGTCGCCAAGCCGATCGAGGTCACGGACCCCGACGAGTACGCCATCCTGGCTCGCGAGCTTCCCCTGCTCGGAAAAGCAGTACCGGGCTTAGAGATGAAGGTTGTCGATCCCGACACGTTCGAAGAGTTGCCTGAACGTCACGTTGGCGAACTGCTGCTGCGCGGCACGTCGGTGACGCCGGGTTACTACAAGCGCGAAGACGCCACTGCAGCGCTGTTCCACGATGGCTGGTTGTGTACTGGTGATCTTGCATACCTCCTGAACGGCGAACTCGTCATGTGCGGCCGCATCAAGGACGTCATCATCGTCGGCGGGCGCAATGTGTTCCCTGAAGACATCGAGCGTGCTGTCGGGCCGCTCGACGGGGTGCGCGCTGGCAACGTCATTGCTTTTGGCATGGACGGATACAAGGGCAAGGAGAGCGTTGTGGTCGTGGCCGAAGTACGCCTGACCGACAGCTCCGGTGATCAGTCCGACATCCGTGCCCGGATCCACGAACGAACACTCGAAGTGAGTGGCTTGCCGCCGCGCGACATCATGCTCGTGAACCCCGGGACGCTCCCGAAGACCAGCAGTGGCAAGCTGCA
>CAWUXP010000094.1:0-6615 GCA_963926495.1 Candidatus Ilumatobacter herschelensis | reverse complement strand
GTGCTCGTCGAGTGCAGCGATGAACTCGTCGACGTCGGTATTGATCCCGAGGTCGATCACTTCAAAGCCTGCGCCTTCGAGCATCATGGCCACGAGGTTTTTGCCGATGTCGTGGATGTCACCCTTGACGGTGCCGATCACAACTTTGCCGACCGACTCGGCACCGGTCTCTGCGAGGAGCGGCCGCAGAATTGCCATGCCGGCCTTCATCGCATTGGCGGCGAGCAGCACCTCGGGGACGAAGAGAATGCCATCACGGAAGTCAATGCCGACGATGCGCATGCCTTCGACGAGCGCGTCGTTCAGCACACGGTCAGGTGCCCACCCACGGTCGAGCAGGATCATCGTGCCCTCGTGGATCTCTTCCTTCATGCCGTCGTACAGATCGTCATGCATTTGCAGCGTCAGGTCTTCATCGCTGAGTAGCGCCAGATCGATCGCTTCATCATCGCCTGTGGCACCGATGTCATCGCTCATTTTTCAATCTCCAGAGAGTGGGCGGAACGGGAGGCCCCGTTGCCGTTGTTCCGCAATGCGGAACTGTACCGCATCGTGAAACAGTACGCCAGACCCCTCTGGGAGAGGCGTGCGCTGAATGATACTGACGACGAGGCCACCCAACACTGACTGCAGCCTGAATGTGCGGCAAGTGTTTAAGATCTCTCTCGAGGTGCTACACCTGTTCTTGGAGGTTTGACATGGCAGGCGTGCAATCAATTGAGCGGGCATTCGCAGTGCTACGCGAGTTGTCGCTCGGCCCAGCAGGGGTCACTGACATTGCCGACCGGGTCGATCTTCCCAAGTCGACGGTGTCGCGGCTGTTGTCGGCGCTTGAAGCCGAGGGCGCAGTTCAGCAACGGCCAAAGAGCACCGAATACGAACTTGGTGCGGGCCTCGCAGCGCTCGCCGATGCCGCGAACAATGACGCGAACATGGCTGCGGTCGTCCGGCCGTTCCTCCTCGAACTCGCCGAAGCGACCGGCGAAGCAACCGGTTTCGTGGTGCGATCCGGCCGTAACGTGTACTGGGCTGACAACGTGGAGCAAGCCGACGAGGCAGTGCAGGTCAGGGATCGCACGGGTTTCTATGCCCCTATGCACTCGGTACCTGCAGGCGTCGCACTGCTCGCGCACCTTCCCGCGAACGAAATCGAGAGCTATCTCGCTCAACCGCTCGAACGAGTGAACGACCGGACCCCTACCAATGTCGACGAGCTTCGCCGTCGCATTGCGCAGATCCTGGCCGACGGCGTGCTCTGGTCGTTTGATGATCTTGGTGAGGGAATTACGGCGATCGATGTGCCGTTCCGCGGCGCATCTGGGCAATACGAGGGCGCACTGTTCGTGAACGCGCCGAGCTTTCGATTCCCTGCTGAAGGCGACACCGAGCGCATCCAGCAGTTGGTCGTTGACGCCGCACAGCGTCTCTCTAGTCGGTTCAGGGTGCACTGAGCGTCGTACTGGGACGACTTCTGAAGGCCGTGGTCCAGTAAGTTCCCGGCGATGCAGCGTCAGGACAAGGCAGACCGAATCGGCGAGATGCTCGACGATCTTTATCCCAACCCGCCGGTGCCACTCGATCACCGCAACCCGTACACCATGCTCGTCGCAGTCGCGCTCTCCGCGCAGACCACAGACAAAAAGGTCAACGAGGTCACCCCGGCACTGTTCGACGTCGCCGACACGCCAGAAAAGATGGCGCGTCTGTCGCCCGATGAGATCCTCGAGTACATTAAGCAGGTCGGTCTCGCACCGACCAAGTCTCGAAACTTGTCGACCATGGCGCACCAGATCCTGGATGCCGGGGGCGAACTCATCCCAGAATGGGACTTCCTCGAAGGGCTCGCCGGTGTTGGTCACAAGACGGCAGGCGTCGTGATGGCGGGCGCCTTTGGCTTCCCTGCGTTCCCGGTCGATACCCACATCCACAGGCTGGCTGACCGGTGGGGGCTGAGCGACGGGAAGAACGTCGAGAAGACCGAGCGCGACCTGAAGGCCGTCTTTGCCGAAGACACCTGGGATCGTCGTCACCTGCAGATCATCTACTTTGGCCGCGAGCACTGCCCGGCGAAACGCCACGATCTTAGGGGCTGCCCGATCTGTTCCTGGGCTGCCACCAAGAAGCGCATCGCGCTCGAATCGCGGTAGTGAATCACGGCGCGCGAGACCGAATCGCGAGCGGCGCGAGGCAGCGGTCGCAGCCGAAGCGTTGGCCTGTGGGAGTTATTTGGTAATTAGCCGATGGATTGGGTCGGCACCTCGAACCTCGCTACTGAGCGCCGTTCCACCGGATCGCGCACGTCCGATCACCCGCTGACTGCTTTGCTCGCCAACCACGCCGATCACTGTGTTGTTGGCCCGTTGACTGACGAGGAGATAATCGCAGTCATCCCTGAGTGGTTCGGCCCGAGCGAACCGGGTTCGGTCCGCCGCCGGGGCACACCGTCCTGGACGATCATCCCGCCCCAAACGCCGTAAACTTCCCCGCGTTCCAGAGCTCCTTCGAGGCAGGTCGTTTGGAGTGAACAGCTTCGACAGATCGCCTGGGCACGGGCGATTTCGAAGTCGTCGTCGGACAAGCAGAGTGAGTTGAGCGTGCCGTTGCCGTCTGAACAGCGTGCATGTTTTTGGGTCAACCCAATCGGAGTGAGGTTCCGTGTTGAGCTGACGCTTCCATTTGTTCAGACCGTGCGATGTCTGTGCATCAGTAGCGCGCTACTCAACTGTGAACGTTGTCGACTTGATTTCGCGCTGTCCGCACGGTTGAAATGTCCGATCTGGCGGGACGCAGGGACGACTTTGCGTCCCGATGGTGAGGCCGCAACAAAAAGACAACGTGACGAATGGCGGGAATACCTGACGCTGAGGTTGGGAAGGAATTCACCAGCCCTGATATCTTCGGGCCCGCATGTCGCTCTTTCTTCGCGATTACCTCAACGTTGTCTGGTTCGGAATGGCAGCGCTCGCCATTGGCGGGTTGCTGCTCGGCCTTGCCGCGGCCATCCGCCCGTCCAAGCCCAACTACGACAAGGGCATCGCCTACGAATCTGGTGTCGATCCGGTCGGTATGGGCTGGTCGCAGAGCCAGATTCGCTACTACGTGTTCGCACTGCTTTTTGTCATCTTCGACGTCGAGGCCGTGTTCCTGTTTCCGTGGGCTGCATCCAGCGAGCGGTACGGCACGTTCGGACTGATTGCCATGCTGGTGTTCATTGTGCTTCTGCTCGACGGGCTCGTTTATGCCTGGAAGAGAGGACTCCTTCGATGGGTTTGAGCTCCAGCTATCTCAAGGAAGAGTTGATCTGACATGGGTCTCGTAGATAAGGGCCGGCTGCCGGCACCACTCACCAAGCTGTTCAATCTGAGCCGCTCGTACTCCCTGTGGGTGTACCAGTGGGGACTTGCATGCTGTGCGATCGAAATGGGTGCAGCGTTCGGCTCACCGCGTTACGACGTCATGCGGCTTGGCGTCATCCCGCTGCCTGCATCGCCTCGTCAAGCCGACTTCGTCTGCGTGTCCGGCACGGTGACCGACAAGATGGCTCCGGCCGTCAAGCGTCTCTGGGAACAGATGCCCGAGCCGAAGTACGCCATCTCGATGGGCTCCTGCGCAAACTGCGGTGGCCCGTACTGGGACAGCTATTCCGTCACTAAGGGCGTCGATCAGATCATCCCGATCGACGTGTACGTCCCGGGCTGCCCGCCACGCCCCGAAGCGCTACTCGAAGGCATCGTGCTCCTCCAGCAGCGCATCAAAAATGAGGATATGGCTGCCAAATGGCGCGGTGACGAGTTCACCACGCTCCAGCGCACCCGTGCAATGGCTGCCGGTGAGGTCGACCGTGACGGCGAATTGATCAGCAACACGCACAGCGTTTCCGATGACCCACTGCCTGAAGTCGGGGCCGTGCGGCCGGAACCAATCGTGGTGGGTGGTGGCCCAATTGAGTGACGATACACAGACCCCAGAGGGCGCCACGGCACCAGCGGCCCTGCCAGGTGACGGCCTCCGCGAAGGAATCATCGACACGCTGCGCAACGACATTGGTGATGCCCTGATCGATACGCTCCTGAAGCCGAACGACGACCTCTGGGTGCGCGTCAGCACCGAGAGTTGGCTCGCAACGGGCCAATCGCTGAAGGCTGCGGGGTTCACATACTTCTGCTTCCTGTCCGCAATCGACTGGATGCCGTCGCCGTTCGGCAATAGCCAGGACGATCCTGACGACGAGCCGAAGAAGATCGACATGACGATCAAGCAGGGCTATACCGGCGGCGAGACCCGCATGCAGGTCTTCGCTCGCGTGACCGACATCGATCGCCACGTGGGCATCACCGTCAAGGCTGACGTCGCCGATGACAACCAGGTGGTCGACTCCTGGAGCCACCTCTTCGCCGGTGCTAACTGGCACGAGCGCGAATGCCACGAGATGTTCGGCATCGGTTTCAACAACCATCCCGACCTCCGCAACATGTACCTGCCGGGAGATTTCGAGGGCCACCCGCTCAAAAAGGATTTTCCGTTGCTTGCCCGCATGGTCAAGCCATGGCCGGGCATTGTCGATGTCGAGCCCATGCCCGATTTCGAAGAAGCAGCCGACGCTCCAGCAGCAGAAGCGCCTGCGGGCGCCATCGAAGGAGCCGAGTCATGACCCTCACTGATCGACAGCAGTTGAGCTACATCGCCTCCCAGGCAGCCGATGCTCGTTTGAACGTTGAGCTCGAGACCGAGGGCATGACCCTCAACATCGGTCCGCAGCATCCGGCCACCCATGGCACGCTGCGCATCATTGCCCGCCTCGATGGTGAGCAGGTCGTTTGGGCCGAGCCGGTTGCTGGATACATGCACCGCGGCTACGAGAAGCTCACCGAAGTTCGCACGTTCCCACAGGTCACCTCGCTGATCAACCGCATTGATTGGCTAGGGAGCTTTGCGAACGAGGTGCCGTTCATTCTCGCTGCCGAGAAGCTGATGGAGATCGAGGCGCCGCCACGAGCCCAGGTCATCCGCACGATCCTTTTCGAACTGTCACGCATCGCGAACGTGTCGCTGTTTCTCGGCGACCTCGGTGTGCAAATGGGAGCCATTACCCCAGTGTTCCTGGCGTTCCGTGACCGTGAATACATTCTCAACTTGATCGAAGGCGCCACCGGCGGTCGCTTCCACCCGAACTTCGACCGCATCGGCGGCCTCAAGGACGACCTGCCCAAGGGCTGGATCCAAGAGACCAAAGGAGCGGTCAAGAAGCTCGAAGAGTTCTGCGACACGATCGACGATCTGCTGTTCGGCAACGAGATCTTCCAAAGCCGCATGCGCGGCATCGGTGTGATCCCGGCCGACATCGCGAAGGACTACGGCCTGTCTGGTGCCAACGCTCGTGCGTCGGGGATCGACTGGGACCTCCGCCGCGACCAAGACCTGCCGCTCAGTTACGACCTCGCCGACTGGAAGGTTTGGACCCATCCCGACGGCGACTCGTGGGCACGCTGCTGGATTCGCCTCCAAGAGACGCGCGAGTCGTGCAAGATCGTTGGCCAGTTGCTCGATCAGATCCCGGCAGGCCCGGTCATGACCAAGGTGCCGCGCATCATCAAGGTGCCTGAAGGCGAAGCCTGGGTAGCCACCGAAAATCCGCTTGGCGAGATGGGCTACTACGTCGTCTCGAAAGGCGACCTCGGCCCGTTCCGCGTCAAGATCCGCTCGGCGAGTTTCAATAACATCTCGATCGTGCCGTGGGCGCTCAAGGGCGTGTACGTCCCTGACATCATCACGATCCTCGCCTCGCTCTACTTCATTCTCGGAGACATCGATCGCTGATGCTCGCCCAACTCGCTGCTGAATTCCCGGACTGGTATCCGGAGTGGAATATTCCGTACTGGCTCATGTCGATTTTGCGCGTCGTCGGTGGCCTCGTCGCCGTCCTGCTGCCAGCTGGCGGCATCGTGTACATCTTCCTCTTCAAGATGATGTCGTTCATGCAAAGCCGTCTCGGCCCGATGGAAGCTGGGCCGTATGGCTCGATGCAACTGCTGGCCGAAGTTGGAAAGTGGATGCAGAAGGAAGACCTCGCTCCCGACAACGCCGACGTGCGCATCTACAAGATGGCGCCGCTCATCGTGCTCTTGTCGACCTTCCTCTTGGTGGTCGTGGTGCCGTTTGGCCCGCAGGCGTACTTCACGAACTTTGAGACCGGCATCTTCTATGCGCTGGCTGTTGCCTCGATCAGCGTGCTCGGCATCCTCATCGCCGGTTGGTCGTCGGCCAACAAGTACTCGCTCCTCGGTGGCCTCCGAGCCGGCGGGCAGCTCATTGCCTACGAACTCCCGATGGTGCTCGCCACCCTTGGTGTGGTCATTCAGGCTGGCTCGATGAACCTCAACCGGATCGTCGAAGTGCAGAACACCGGCGAGATCTTCGGCATCGGCTTGATCGGCAACCCGTTTGTCATCACGCAGTTCATCGGCTTCTTGATCTTCATGATTGCGGTGCAGGCCGAACTGACCCAGAGCCCGTTCGACATGCCGATCGCCGAGTCGGAACTCGTGTCTGGCTACATGACCGAGTACTCGGGCTTCCGCTTCCTGATCTTCTTCATCGCTGAGTTCGCCACTGCCG
>CAWUXP010000093.1:0-9953 GCA_963926495.1 Candidatus Ilumatobacter herschelensis | reverse complement strand
CTGTTTGAGGCTCGCAGGTCGCAAGATTTCTGGCGTGGCCTTCGTCGCTACACCGGCATCTGGGACGGCATGATCGACGACTTCAACGCCCGCGTCACCGACGGCACCTGAGCTACTCATGAACGTCACGGGCTGGCGTTGTGCCACATGCAGCGCCGAGCTTCCCGTCTCGACACCGTTGCCGTTCAGATGTCCGAACGCGTCGACGAACGACCCGCGTCATGTTTTGCAGATCGTGCACGATGACGCGTGGGTCACCGTGGTCGATACCGACTCGACATTCGTCGCAGCCGACCTGTACCTAGCGTGGGCCGCCTACGCAGATGCTCACGGCA
This sequence comes from Candidatus Ilumatobacter herschelensis, assembly GCA_963926495.1. Taxonomy (GTDB): domain Bacteria; phylum Actinomycetota; class Acidimicrobiia; order Acidimicrobiales; family Ilumatobacteraceae; genus Ilumatobacter_A; species Ilumatobacter_A herschelensis. The sequence continues at coordinate 9,618 of CAWUXP010000093.1, read as the reverse complement.
TGTCGGCTGAGGACCGCGCTGAGCTTGTCGGCGAACTCAACGCAGCGATCGAAGCGGTCGACGGCGCAACCTTCGTCGTGACGCCCTGCGAACGTTCGGCGGTCTTGTCCGACGCGCTGGGAATGTCGGCGGAGGGCGGCATCTGGGTCAAAGACGAAACCGGGGGAGTGGGCGGCAGCCAAAAGGCTCGCTTTCTCTTCTCAATCCTGCTGCACCTTCGAGTTGCCGAGCGGTTGGGGCACCTGACCGAACGGCCACCGCTCGCCATTGCCTCCTGCGGAAATGCGGCGTTGGCTGCCGCCACGCTGGCGAAAGCCGCCCTGTGGCCGATCGACGTGTACGTCCCGACCTGGATGAGCGATGGTTTCGGTGACCGCCTTGATGCGCTCGGAGCGCGGGTTCACCGCTGCGAACGGCGTGACGACGATCCACCAGGTGACCCGGCGATGCTCCGATTCCGCGATGCGGTCGCTGATGGGGCGATTCCGTTCACGGTGCAGGGGCCAGAAAACGCGCTCTGTCTCGACGGCGGCCGAACGCTCGGCTGGGAGATTGGTACCCAGTTCAACGGCGAACGCATCGACCGACTCTTCATTCAAGTCGGGGGAGGAGCATTCGCTACAGCAGCGAGCCAGGGGCTTGATTCGATTCACGGAATCGTGCCTCTGCATGCGGTCCAGGCTGCTGGCTGTGCACCGCTCGAACGGGCATGGAACCAATCCACCGGCACCGATCATGTCGCCGAGGTGTGGGCTGAGGCGATGACCGTCTGGGAGAACCCAGCGTCGTTGGCTGACGGCATCCTTGATGACGAGACCTACGACTGGGTTGGCGTGGTCGAAGCCATGCGTCGCAACGGCGGTTTTCCTGTGGTTGCGCCAGAGGTTGAAATCGCGGCAGCACATCGTCTCGCGCGCGAGGCTGGTTACGACGTGAGCCCGACGGGTTCCGCCGGACTCGCCGGGCTACTCACAGTGCGAGACGACATCGCACCGAACGAGCACATCGTTGTCGTGCTGAGCGGCGTCGCCCGCTGACCGACGCCTCAGCGCAGGGGTTTCTTGGGGGGATTGCGCGGCTCAAGGCGGCCAAGCAAGAAGTGTCGTGTTCGCCAATACCAGGGCGGGGTCGAACCGCTTGTTCATGAGGACGCGTAGCGACGGCGCGGCGCGCGCCCGAAACGACGTCGTGTTTCCGAACAGCGACAAATCATCGGTCCTGCCCGGTGTCGTGGGTCGGCAGAGTAGCGGGCCCGAGATCAATCAACTGTGCGGTGGAACTGCAGCAGTGCCCTGACGTGTTCCCGATAGCCTGAGGGGCATGTCGGAACTCTCCACCCCGCAGGCTCCCTTCGCACTCGAAGGCGGCTTTGACCCGCGCTCAGCGGTGTTCGATCGACTCCTGAAGAACCGTGTTGTGATGCTCGGCTCCGATGTCAATGACGACATCGCCAACCAGATTTGCGCACAGTTGCTCTACCTTGAGGGCGAAGACCCGAACGCCGACATCTGGTTGTACGTCAACAGCCCAGGTGGCTCGGTCACTGCCGGTATGGCGATCTACGACACGATGCAGTTCGTCGGATGCGACGTTGCCACCGTGTGTCTAGGCCTCGCTGCCTCGATGGGGCAGTTCCTCCTCACGGCGGGTGCTGCAGGCAAGCGGTACGTGCTCCCCAATGCGCGCGTCATGATGCACCAGCCACTCGCTGGTTTGCGTGGCCAGGCATCTGACATTCAGATCCAGGCTGAGCAGCTTCGCTACACCAAGAGGCGCATGGCCGAACTGATCGCGTTCCACTCTGGCAATGAGGTCTCGCAGATCCAAGCCGATTCGGAACGTGACCGCTGGTTCACCGCCGAAGAAGCGCAGGACTACGGCCTGTGCGACAAAGTCATCCGCAAGCGCGGCGAGATCCTCTGATGACGTGATCGTCGCTCAGTCTTGCTGAGCGACGATTGTGAACACCGGGCCGATATCGACCGCACAGGTCTTGCCGAGCCACCGATCGATAGCGGCTGCTGACTTTTCGGTCGAGTAGATCGCGGCGAGAGCAGTTTGTTCCGATTCCCGGTCCCCGGGCACGACGGTGCTCGCCGTCTCGTAGGCGCTGATGAGCTGATCCCATTCGGGTTCGATCGAAAGCGGCGCGAGCGCAGCGATGTCCCGGTAGAGATCCAGGAACGGTTCAATGTCATCCTCGAACTGCAGGTTTGGTTGGGTGAGCAGTTCGGCATGGACCTGAATTTCACCGCAGAACCGTTCGGCGCTTCCCGCGTCGTCGTTGCCAACACAGCCGACAAGTGTGACTGCGATCGGAAGCAGAATCAGCGAGGCTCGCACGATCGGCATTGTTACAGATCGTTGGCATGAAACCACGGCGCCCAGACGCGCAGCCAAGTCGACTGTGACACCAGGTCGCTAGAGTCGGTCTCATCGACGTGCGCCCGCGGACGTCGACCGTTGTCGGGCCGGTCAGCCCCTCCTCCTAGTCAGTTGCGGTTCTGCCGCGTTACCGAGGAGGCGACATGTTCGCGTCGATTTCATCAGCGGTGCTCATTGGGGCACAGGGATATCCCGTGCGAGTCGAAGCGCATGTGGGCAAAGGTCTGCCCGGGTTTAGTATCGGGGGTCTGCCCGACGAGTCGGTGCGCGAGGCGCGTGATCGAACTCGCGCTGCCATCTTGAGCACCGGGCTCAATTTTCCGTCGATCAAGGTGACGTTGAACCTGGCACCTTCTGATCAGCCGAAGTCCGGGTCAGCAATGGATCTCGCCATTGCCATTGGGATCTTGGCAGCGAGTGGCGCCGTGCCACCTGAGTCGGTCGCCACGCTGGCGTTCATCGGCGAACTCGGCCTCGACGGGTCGCTCCGGCCAGTCCCTGGCGTAGCCCCGATGGTCGGAGCGCTCGGTGCGAGCGACGTGGTCGTGCCGGTCGGTAGCGCCATCGAAGCGCGCGTGGCCGCGCTCGGTACGGTTCGACTGGTCGACAGTCTCGGTGAACTTGTCGCCGTGTTGAACGGTCACATGCCGTGGCCCGACCACGATGCACCGGAACCGCCCTGCGAGGTGGTATTCATTCCGGATCTTGCCGATGTGCAAGGACAGCCTCATGCGCGTACAGCGCTCGAAATCGCCGCAGCGGGTGGTCATCACCTCTTGATGGTTGGCCCGCCGGGATCAGGGAAGACGATGTTGGCGTCTCGACTCGCCGGGTTGTTGCCACTCCTCGATCGTGAACGCGCCCTCGAGGCCACGATGGTTAACTCTGCTGCCGGGGTGCAACTGCCGGCCGGCGGGCTGATCACGCGACCCCCGTTCAGGGCTCCGCATCACACCACATCGGGAGTAGCGCTCGTCGGTGGCGGGTCGACAACGGTGCGGCCGGGCGAGGTGTCGATGGCACATTGTGGCGTCCTGTTTATGGATGAAATCGCCGAGTTCGCTCCAAAGGTCCTCGACAACATGCGACAGCCGTTGGAAGATCGCTACATCACCGTGTCTCGGGCGCGAGTTCATGTTCAACTGCCCGCTGACTTTCTGCTCGTCGCAGCGATGAATCCGTGCCCATGCGGGGGAGGGGCACCGGGCGCGTGCCAGTGCAACGATGCTCACCTACAGCGGTACGTCCGCCGGCTGTCTGGGCCACTGCTCGACCGGTTCGACCTCCGCGTCAACGTTCACCGGCCCGGGGTAGAGGAGCTATTGAGCTACGCGCCGGGCGAATCGAGTGCCGTGGTCGCTCTACGTGTCGCCGCGGCTCGCAGGCTGGCAGAAGAGCGGCAGGGTTGCCTCAACAGCCGGCTGTCGGGTAGCCGGCTTGACGAGTTTGCCCCGATCGATGATGCGGGTCGGGCTGTGCTCCGGTACGAGCTCGAACACGATCGCCTCAGCGCGCGCGGCTACCACCGAATTAGGCGGGTTGCGCGGTCGATCGTCGACCTTCGCGACGCCGGGCAACTGCAGATCGACGAAGAGGCGATTCAGGTCGCGCTCGGGCTCCGGGCCTCGCTGAATTCAACGATGCGCATCGGACGAGTGGCATGAGCGCCGACGACGGCCATCTTGCTGCGCTTGCCGGACTGCAACTGATGAACCCGAATCGTCTGCGGCACGTTCTTCATGGCCGGAGCGCCGCTGAGGCATTCGACATGGCCACGGGTGCTTCGGCTCCATCTCCCGTGTTGTCAACGATTTTCCATAAGAACGAGGGGCTGGCAACCCGGTGGCGTCAGCAGCGATCCGAGCAGCCCCCAGAATCATGGGCAGCGTCCTGCGCTGCGGCCAATATCCAGGTCGTCTCCGAATCGGACCCGCGCTATCCGGCGCAGCTGCGACATGATCCCGGTGCACCTGCGGTGTTGTTCGTGCGCGGCGATTTGAGCGTGCTCGATGCACGTCGGGTCGGGATCATCGGCACGCGCAACGCGACACAGCAGGGCCGGGCGACTGCAGCTCGGTTTGGCGCCGAATTGGCAGATGCGAACGTTGTCGTCGTGTCCGGCTTGGCTCGTGGGATTGATGCTGCTGCACATCGTGGGGCATTGCATGCTCCCAGCGGCCGACCCGTCGGCATCGTCGGAAATGGGTTGGACATCCCGTATCCAAAGCAGAACACCGACATCTGGAACGCCGTCGCCGAACGCGGCGTGCTGATCTCTGAGTGGCCCCCTGGGACCCGTCCCGATGCGTTCCGATTCCCGCTGCGGAATCGGATCCTCGCCGCGCTCTGCGAAGTGCTGGTGGTCGTGGAGAGCCGCGAGACGGGTGGGTCACTGATCACTGTGCACGAAGCGATCAATCGATCGGTCGTCCTGATGGCGGTTCCCGGCGCAGTCAACAATCGAGCGTCGGCTGGAACTAACTCGTTGATCTCTGACGGCGTGCAGTCAGCGCTCGAGACGGCAGACATCTTGATGGCGCTTGGGCTCGATGGTCGTCGAGCGGGTCGGCAGCGGTTTGACGCGCGTCCGCGGCCGCGCGGGCCGCAGGCCGACATCGTTGCGGCCTGCCGCAACGAACCGCGCACGCTCGACGGTTTGCTGCTGGCCACCGGTCTGGCGATCGGTGAGGTGGCGCTAGCGTTAGCTCGGCTCGAACGGGACGGATGGCTCATAGAGAACGGCGGTTGGTTCGAAGTCGTTGATGAATGGGTCGACCTCACATGACGAGTTCTCACCGAACTTCGACGCTCTATGCGCGGACCATCCTGAAAATGGTTGCCCAGGAGCAATACGATTCCGACCGTGGACTCCTGGCGTATCGACGACTTTGCGATGTCGTTGACGTCGTTGTCGGACAACACGGTCGTCTCCTATACCTCCGACCTGCGCCTCTTTTGCGAATGGTGTGGTCGAAGCGATCTGGTCGATCCGGGCCGGGTTACTCGTGCGACGATCCGGCGCTACCTCGCTCATCTCACGACACGGCAGTTCGCCCGTCGCACGATTGCGCGCAAGGTCGCTGCGATTCGCCGCTACTTCAAGTGGTCGGTGGCAAACCGTCTGGCAACAGTCGACCCAACGAGTGGCGTCTCGGTGCCGGCCGGCAACGGCCGTTTGCCGCGCGTGCTCGACGGTCGAGAGGTCTCTGGCATGCTCGACGGAGCAGTCGACGACGACGAGCCCACATGGCGCCGCACTCGTGATGACGCCGTGCTCGAAGTGCTGTACGGGTCTGGGCTGCGCGTTAGCGAACTGTGCGGCCTGGACGTCTCCTCGTTGGCCTTGGCCGTCGGAGCCGCAACGGTGTGGGGCAAGGGCAGCAAAGAACGCAGAGTCCCACTCAGTGAGCCAGCCGTGCGAGCACTACGGCGCTGGCTCGCTGCCAGAGTCGACGTCGTCACGCCCGATCAGGGCGATGCGTTGTTTGGTAACGAACGCGGCAAGCGATTGGCGCCGCGCGACGTTCGACGTATCGTCGACCGACGTTCACCTACTCCGACGCATCCGCATGCCTTGCGTCACAGCTTTGCGACGCACCTGCTCGATGGAGGCGCCGATCTTCGAGCCGTTCAAGAGTTACTTGGCCACGCAGACGTGGCAACCACGCAGCGGTACACTCACGTCAGTCGAGAACGACTCTCGGCTGCCTACCGCGAGGCCCACCCCAGAGCATGAGTATTGTCCCCGAAGACGCAGACCTCCAGATGCAGTGGACGCGGTGGGTCAACCGGCGCAACTCTGCAGCACGCGATCACCTGATTGTTCGCTACTCGCCGCTGGTCAAGTTTGTTGCTGGTCGTGTGGGCGCTGGTCTGCCATCCAGTGTCGACTCTGGCGACCTCATCAGCTCTGGGATGTTTGGCCTCATCGACGCGATCGAGCGCTTCGATACCAATTTTGGCGTCAAGTTCGAGACGTTTGCTGTTCCCCGAATTCGGGGAGCGATCTACGACGGATTGCGGCAACTCGATTGGGTTCCGCGTTTGGTCCGAAGTCGAGCGCGTAGCGTGGAGAAGGCATTCTCTGAACTCGAGCACAAGTTGGGTCGCGGTCCGACCGACGAAGAGTTGGCCGGGCATCTACGAATCACCCCCGAAGATCTGACCAAGTGGTTGTCGGCCATCGCCAGGACCACTATTGGTCCACTCGACCGGGCGATCGCGGGAGGCGCTGAACCGGCGGCTCCTGACGACGCGGTGTCCGGCTCGCCGTCGGCGGTCATCGAAGAACGTGAGCTGAGCCTGATCATGCGCGACGAGATTAAGAAGCTTCCCGAACGCGAGAAGCTGGTCCTCTCGCTGTACTACGACGAAGGCCTCACGCTGAACGAAATTGGCGAAGTGCTGGGCGTGACCGAGAGTCGCGTCTCGCAGATCCACACGAAATCGGTGCTGCATCTTCGGTCGCGAATGTCGGCCGGCGGTCTTATCTAGTTCGAACACCTTGGGCCGTAGCCCCCTCTCGTCGCTCCGGCGTCCATCGGTATCTGATTGTCGAGAGGAATCATCATGCGACGACGCGCTCTATGTGTCACCACGATTGCCCTGGTCTGCCTCGTGCTACTCCAGCCCACTTCTGCGATGGCTGCGCCGTGCTGGCGAAGCCCTGTCAGTGGAACGGTTGTGGATCCGTTCCGTGCGCCGACCTGCCCGTACTGCGCGGGTAACCGGGGGATCGAGTACGGGGTTGCTTCTTCCACGGCTGTACGCGCTGTCGCTGCAGGCACCGTCACCTACAGCGGAACCATTACTGGCGTCAGGTACGTCGTGGTGCGACAGGCCAACGGGTGGAAAATTACCTACGGCAAGCTCACGTCCACCAGCCTGCGACGTGGTGACCGGGTGGCGGCCCGCTCGCGGATCGGGCATGCAACAGGCCGGATGTACTTCGGCCTGCGGATCGGCGATGAATACCAAGATCCAGCGCCCTACCTCGGACGCGCTGCTGGCCGACCACGCCTCGTGCCCGTCGACGGATCCCGGCAACGGTCGGCGCCATCACCGGTCTGGCGTTGCAGCAACTGAGGGTCTGCTCAGCAGTTATTCGATAGCGGTACTCGGTCACCGCGGTGGGCAAGGGTGTGTTGAGATGCCCCTGGGCGCAGCTATCATCATTCCGGTTGATTCATCCGTATCAGCAACCAATCACTGTCTCGACGGTCAAGTAAGCGGTCGCTCAACCTGAAAACGGGCGCCGGCCGTCGGGATTAACCGCACAAGGAGCAACACATGGCTGTTATCAGCATGCGTCAGATGTTGGAAGCCGGAGCACACTTCGGCCACCAGACCCGCCGTTGGAACCCGAAAATGAAGCGTTTCATTTTCGGTGAGCGCGCTGGCATTTACATCATCGACCTCGAGCAAACGCTCGGTCGAGTCGAGACGGCCTACGGGTTCGTCCGTGATCTCGTCGCCGGTGGCGGCAATATCCTGTTCGTCGGCACCAAGAAGCAGGCTCAGGATCCGATCAAGAGCTACGCCGACAAGTGCGGCATGCCCTACGTCAATGAGCGTTGGCTCGGCGGCATGCTCACCAACTTCGAGACGATGAGCAAGCGCGTCAACAAGATGCTCGAGTACGAGCGCATGCAGGCGTCCGGCGAGTTCGAAGTCATGATCAAGAAGGAAGCGCTGCTTCTGGAACGCGAAATGATCAAGCTGCAGCGCAACCTCGGTGGCATGCGCAGCTTGAAGAAGGCTCCCGATGCGATCTTCGTGCTCGACACAAACAAAGAGCACATCGCCGTCACCGAAGCGCGCAAGCTCGGTATCCCCGTCGTGGCTGTCGTTGACACGAACGTCAACCCGGAAGTCGTGACTTACCCGATTCCGGGCAACGACGACGCCATCCGCTCGAACAGCCTCTTTGCTCGGGTCATTGCTGACGCCGTGGCTGAAGGCCGCTTCATCGCCAACAAGCGCAACCCCGCACCGACGCCGGTTGCAGAGAAGACCCCCGAAGAGGTCGCAGCTTTCGAAACAGCTCAGACAGAAGCTCGCAATGCCGCTGCTGCCCAGCAGGCCGCACGCGACGCCAAGCTTTCTGCTGCCAAGGATCAATCGTCTGCTGCCTCCGACGCCGACCGCACCCCCGAATCGGTGCCAACCGAGTCGACCGGGCCGGCGGCAAACACCGAGACCCCTGCCGTCGATCCGACGCCCGAGGCCCCCGTGGCCGCCGGAGCAGAGGCGACTCCAGCCGATGCACCCGACACCGCTGGCGAGCCGGCCCAGGCCGACGTCAAGACGACCGACGTCAAGACGGCCGACGCCGAAACAGCTGAAACGGAAGGCTGATCGCACATGGAATTCACCGCACAAGACGTCAAGGCGCTCCGCGTCGCGTCAGGCGCCGGCATGATGGACTGCAAGAAGGCATTGCAGGAGAACGACGGCGACATGGACGCCTCCCAGAAGTGGCTCCGTGAAAAGGGCCTGGCCGCCAGCGCCAAGCGCGAAGACCGCGACGCCAATCAGGGCGTGGTCAGTATGGCGATCACCGGCAATGTCGGCGCCATTGTCGAACTCAAGTGCGAGACCGACTTCAGCGCCGGTTCTGACTCCTTCAAGGCCGAGGCCGACGCACTCGTCGCACTCGTGTCTGAAAAGGGCGTCGATGCGATCTCCGAGCGTCAGACCAATCTCGAAGAACTCAAAGTCACGCTGAAGGAAAACATCAGCATCGGCCAGGTCGCCCGGATCGAAGCTGCCGAGGGGAACATCCTCGATAGCTACCAACACCTGCAGGGCGGACGCGGCGTCAACGGCGTCCTCGTCGAGATTGCCGATGGCACGCAGGCGCTTGCTCACGACGTTGCTGTCCATGTGGCATTCGCCCGTCCGAAGTACCTCAGCCGTGACGACGTCCCCGCCGATGTCGTTGCAGCAGAGCGCGAGACGCTCACGACGATCACACGCAACGAAGGCAAGCCTGAAGCTGCACTCGAAAAGATCGTCGAAGGCCGGATCAGCGGCTTCTTCAAGGACGTCGTACTGCTCGATCAGCCATACGCAAAGGACGACAAGCAGTCGGTCAGCCAGTTCATTGGCTCCGCCTCCATCATCGCCTTCGCGCAAGTCGAAATCGGCTGATTCGGTCCAGATCGCTCGATCCCTGCGTTTCGCCTCACCACTCGTTGGCAAGGGCCAACTCGGGTTCATCGGGCCTTGGCC
>CAWUXP010000092.1:0-3119 GCA_963926495.1 Candidatus Ilumatobacter herschelensis | reverse complement strand
CACTGGGGCAGTGCTGGCGGCCCTCGAATCGCCGCCACCGACCGTCGTATCGATTCATAACCTCGCCTACCAGGGGGTGGCCGGGCCCGAATGGCTCGACGTGATCGGTCCGAATGCCGAACACTACGAATGGTGGGGCGATACGAACCCATTGTCGGGGGCGCTCGCGCTTGCTGATCGCATCGTCGCTGTGTCACCGCACTACGTCACCGAGATCACGACACCCGAGGGTGGGTTTGGGCTTGACGCCGCACTTCGCTCGCGCGGCGATGCGCTCGTCGGGATTCTCAACGGCATCGACACCGACGTCTGGAATCCGGCCGACAATCCGCTGCTCGTCCAGAACTTCGACGCGCTGACACTCGCCCAACGGCCAGCCAACCGCACCGCGCTACTCAAACGGCTTGGGCTGCCGGGCGGCGACGTTCCTCTCGCCATAATCGTCACGCGCCTGACCCATCAGAAGGGCGTCGACCTCATCACGCCACTTATCGCGTTGCTGGCCGATATCCCGATGCGGCTTGGCATCCTCGGATCAGGCGACGCGGTCCTCGCCGCCGAGCTACGCCGCCTTGTCGCTGTGCACCCGGAACATCTCGCTTTTGTCGAGGGATACGACGAGGCGCTGTCGCAGCAGATGTTCGCGGGGAGCGACCTGTTCCTCATGCCGAGCCGTTTCGAGCCATGCGGGCTGACCCAGATGCAGGCCATGCGTTACGGGGCAATCCCGGTTGTCACCGCTGTTGGTGGCCTTGTCGACACGGTTCCGGATGTCGACGCCGCCGAGCGTGGGGGCAGAACGACCTCCGGCCGTGGGTTCGTGGCCCGCTCCGCTGAGCCGACCGACTTGCTTGCAGCGATGTTCCGTGCGGCACGCCGCGTGTCCGATAAGCGTCGGCGTGTGGCGCTGCAAAAGCGGATCATGTCGGTCGATTGGTCGTGGCGTGAACCGGCCAAGCAGTATCGCGATTTGTATCTCGAACTGCTGCGTTAAGAAGTCTCTCGTCACGCTGTTCCGAGGTGCCCTGCTCGGGTACGTTGGAGATCGATGCCTGCTGAACCGACCGTGCTCGTGATCGTCCTCGCCGGCGGTGAAGGAAAACGCTTGCAGCCGCTGACGAACGACCGCGCCAAGCCCGCTGTTCCGTTCGCTGGCACGTATCGCATGATCGACTTCGCACTGTCGAACTTCGCCAATGCCGGCTATCGCAAGATCGTCGTGCTGACGCAATATAAGAGCCACAGCCTCGACCGCCACATTTCGATGACGTGGAGGTTCTCGACACTGCTCGGCGACTACGTCACGCCTGTGCCAGCACAGATGCGACGTGGTCCGTACTGGTTCCAGGGCTCAGCCGACGCGATTTATCAGAACCTCAACCTGATCAACGACGAAAAGCCAGACATCGTCTGTGTGTTCGGCGCCGACCACATCTATCGCATGGACCCGCGCCAGATGGTCGACGAACATATGGCCAACAATGCTGGCGTCACCGTTGCTGCCATCCCAGTTCCCAAGCGCGAGGCCGTCGACTTCGGCGTGATCGAATCCGACGCTGATGGCAAGATCATTGCCTTTCACGAAAAGTCTGCCAATCCGCCGACGATGCCGGGCAACGACAAGATGTGCCTGGCGAGCATGGGGAACTATGTGTTCGATCGGGAGGCGCTGATCGACATCGTCACGCCAAAGGACGGCGAGATGAACGATCTCGGCGGCGACGTGATCCCTGCGTTGACGGCATCTGGGCAGGCTCGTGTGTATGACTTTTCGAAGAACGACGTGCCGGGTCAGGATGAGCGTGAGCGTGGCTACTGGCGTGATGTCGGAACGCTTGATGCGTTCTACGACGCCAACATGGATCTCATTGCACCGGTACCGGTGTTTAACCTTTACAACGACAAGTGGCCAGTGTTCACCGGTCGTCAGGCGCTGCCGCCGGCCAAAGTGTCACGCGGACGTGGTGGCGAGCCGGCATTCGTCGATGGCAGTTTGATATGTCAAGGGTCGATCGTGTCGGGTGGACATGTCGAGAACTCGATCATCGGGCCGGGCTCGTTCGTCGACCATGATGCTCATGTCACCGACTCGATTTTGTTCCCCGGTGTCACGATTGGGCCGAGCGCTCGGCTGCATCGGTGCATCGTTGACAAGAACGTGAACATTCCCGAGTTCGCCCGGATCGGCTTCGACCTTGAGCAAGATGCCAAGCAGTTCACCATCAGTGACAACGGCATCGTCGTGATTGCCAAGGATCAGAAAATCAAGTAGCCGAGCCAGCCAACAACCGCTGCGGCGTGGCGCTGCGGTCGCCATCGAATGGCAGCGCTAATTGCTCTCGACGGCCTGCTGAGGCGTACGCCGCAACGATCACCTCGAGTACGTCGCGTCCGAACGCCAGCGTGAAGGCGTAGGGGAGTGTTCCGGCATCGAACGCTGCGGCGATGGTCTTGAGCATCGCCACCACACCAGATTCGTGGAGCGGACGGTGCTGCTCGTCAGCGACGTTGGCGGCCGGAAGCCGAACCCGCTCGCCGTTGAACTCGAGCGACAGGTGCGGATCGGTCTCGGAGCGGAGTACCCCAGCCTCACCGGCCAATTGAAACTCTTGGCTGGCCACCGACTCTGACTGCCAGTCGGCGTGCACATGGGCAGCGAGCCCGCCGACGAATTCGATTACCACGTCAGCAGTGTCGTCGAGCCCATCCGCACCGAGCCGGACGGATGCGCTGACCGACCGAGGCGCGCCCAACCCGACGAGCCGGGCGACGATCATTGTCAGTGCGATTTGGTCGTGTGCTGAGCAGAGGAGCACGCCGCCAGACAGCGACGCACCTGCACGTAGGGCAAGCGATGGGGCCGGCCGGGTAGACCTCGTCGACAGGTTCGTGACAGCACCCACCGATGGAGCCCGTCGCAGTAGTTCTTGGACTGCGGGGGTTGTAATCAGGGGCCAGCCGAACGCGCGTCGCCCACCTGCCTCCACCGCCGCGTCAGCAAGTGCGAGCGTCGACGCAAGGGGCGCAGGCACGACGACATCGAAGCCCACCACCTCGGGGCGGACGGTCCAGCCGAGCGCTTCAGCGCCAGCTGCGCAGGCAGATCGGAAGAGCACACG
>CAWUXP010000091.1:0-3677 GCA_963926495.1 Candidatus Ilumatobacter herschelensis | reverse complement strand
GGAACGGCAAGCGGCTCGCCACCCCACTGTTCGCGGTGCTGATGCTGATCGAAGCCACTGACGTCATCTTTGCGGTGGACTCGGTCCCGGCCGTGCTGGCAGTCTCGAACGAGCAGTTCATTGTGTTCGCATCGAACGCCTTCGCGATCCTCGGCCTCCGTGCCCTGTATTTCCTGCTGGCCGACATGCACAACCGGTTCGCGTTCCTGCAGCAGGGCCTGGCAATCATCCTCGCCTTTGTCGGCGTCAAGATGATCATCGCCGAGTGGTACCACATTCCAACGGCGCTCTCGCTGGCTGTTATCGCCATCGTGTTGACCGCATCGATTGGCTTCTCGCTGAAGCTGACCAGGACCGATGCCGACGCGGCACTGGTCGAAGACGCCTTCGACCATCACTCGGACCGCGAGTCACCGAGTACCTGAGTCAGGGTGTGCAGAGAGACGGCGTTGGCGAGGGCACCGCAGATAGCGCTGGGCCGTAGTCTGAGCTGATGGGGATCGAGGACGAAGATATCGAGCGGCTGCGGAGCGCTGTGTCGATCGTCGACACCGTTCAGCAGTACGTGGCTCTGAAACGCACAGGCCGCAACTGGGTTGGCCTGTGCCCGTTCCACGCCGAGAAGTCCGGATCGTTCAACGTCACCGAAGAGCGTGGCCGCTACAAGTGCTTCGGCTGCGACAAAGGGGGTGACGTCTTCACGTTCATCCAAGAGATCGAGCACCTCGACTTCCCTGGCGCGGTCGAACACATTGCGGCGAAGGCCGGCATCCAGCTCAACTACACGTCTGCTGGCCAGAGCCAAGAACGGTCGCGGCGCAAGAAGCTCACCGAACTGATGAATGAGGCGGTCGAGTGGTACCACGATCGGCTTCTCAATTCGGCTGACGCACGGCCAGCTCGTGATTATCTTCGGCGCCGCGGCCTGTCAGGAGACATCGCTCGGCAGTTCAAGATCGGCTGGGCGCCCGACGACTGGGACCAGCTGTCGAGGTCGCTCGGCGCGCCGCCCGACATGATGCAAGACGTTGGGCTCTCGTTCCGGAACCGTCGCAACAAGATGCAGGATTCGTTTCGTGCTCGTGTGATGTTCCCGATCCTGTCCGAATCGGGGGAGGCGCTGGCATTCGGTGGCCGCATCCTGCCCGGCTCCGAAGATCCGGCGAAGTACAAGAACAGCTCCGAGACGCCGATCTACATGAAGTCCAAGACGCTGTACGGGCTCAACTGGGCAAAGGCCGATGTTGCAAAGCACGATCAGGTCATCGTCTGTGAGGGCTACACCGACGTGATTGGCTTTCATCGTGCTGGCATCCCCCGCGCTGTGGCGACCTGCGGCACGGCGCTCACGGAGGAGCATGTCCGGTTGCTGAAGCGGTATGCCAGCAAGGTCGTGCTGTCCTTCGATGCGGACGCCGCAGGCCAGGGCGCAGCCGAACGCTTCTATGAATGGGAAGAAAAGCACAAGGTCGAAGTGCTCGTCGCCAGGCTCCCCGACGGGAAAGACCCGGGCGATCTCGCGTCATCTCAGCCCGAGGCGCTCGTCGCTGCTGTCGAGAAGCCCGTCCCGTTTCTGAAGTTCCGGCTCGACCGCACGATGCGGGGTCGGCAGAAAGATTCCCCCGAACATCGAGTTCGGCTGGCCGAAGATGCAATGGCTGTGGTCAACGAACACCCGAACAAGTCGATCCGCATGCTCTACGCCGGTGAGGTCGCAGCTGAACTGTCGATGCCGGTGAGCGACATGGTCCGCCTTGCTGAGCGCGGCGTCCGTCGGCCAGCGATACAAGTGCAGGCCAAGGGGTCAAAAGGTCCAATCCAGAATGCTGAGTTCGCTGCACTCGTTCTCCTGGTGCAGGAATGGGATTCGATCGCTCCGTGGCTGACGGAGGAACTGTTCGACAACGACATCAACCGGATGGCATTCCTCGCGCTCGCCGAGACCGATGGTGATCTCACCAAGGCAATCGCAGCTGCGCCGCCTGATGCTGTTGACGTGCTCGAACGCGCAGCAGTGGCCGATTTGAATCTGGTTGCCGATGTTGAGGCTCGAAATCTGATCCGAGCAGCGTGTCGGCGGGAACTGCAACATCGGAACAAGGTGATCGACCCCGTAGCGATGGCCGAGGACCGCCAGGCCAAAATCGACATCGAAGCCCTGGAAAATACCGACAAGGAGCGTGCTCTCGCGGCAGCTGAGTCGTTGCTAGGTTGGCTGGATCGACGAACAGGGGAACGCACCGATGGGGACGACTGAATCTGATCCCGCTGCCACGCTGCCCGCTGGCGCGCCGTTCAGCGGCGTCGACACAGGTGAATGGGACAACCTCGTCGCACAGGGTCGAGCAGCCGGTGAGGTGCATGCCGAACAGGTTGCCCATGTGCTGCGCCACGTCGAGCTGACTGGCGATGTTCTCGATCAGGTCCAGTTGGCAATGGCCGAAGAGGGGATCACCATCGATGATGCTGTTGACACTGACGATCACGACACCCACGTCGCCATCGTCCGTGAGGTCGTTGTCGAAGAAATCGCCGCCGAGGCGATCGCGCCTGAAGACACTGACGAGCAGTTGCTCAGCCGGCGCCGCGGCAGCCGGGCGAAAAAGTCACAGCCAAAGGGCGATGGAGGCACGTCTGATGCCGTTCGGATGTATCTGCGTGAGATTGGTGAGGTCGACCTGCTCACCACCGGTGACGAACGCCGGCTCGCCCAACTTATCGAAGAAGGGCTGGTCGCTGCCGGCAAGATTGACGTAGCAGCCGACGCAGGCTTGCCGATCGATGGGGTCGAAGGGCGCATGCTGTTGCGGGCCGTGAGCCGCGGCGAGCGAGCCAAAAGCGAACTGACTCAGGCCAACCTGCGCCTCGTCGTGAGTATTGCCAAGCGGTACTCGGGCCGGGGCATGCAACTGCTCGATCTGATCCAAGAGGGCAACCTCGGCCTGATGCGTGCGGTCGAGAAGTTCGACTACACCAAGGGCTTCAAGTTTTCGACCTACGCCACCTGGTGGATTCGTCAGGCCGTTACCCGTTCCATTGCGGACCAGGCCCGCACGATCCGTATACCGGTGCACATGGTCGAGCACATGAACCGGGTGACCCGCGCCAAGCGCACGATGCACCAAGAGCTCGAACGGGAGCCCTCGATCGAAGAGATTGCTGTTCGCGTCCAGCTCGAACCCGACCGTGTGCGTGAACTCCTGCGCATCTCGCAAGACCCGCTCTCGCTCGACTCACCAGTTGGCGAAGAAGACGAGTCGAACCTCGGCGACTTCATCCAGGACGAATCAGTCGAAAGCCCAGCCGACGCTGCGACTAAAATGATGCTGTCTGATGCAGTTGGCGAGGTACTCGGTGAACTTTCGGAACGCGAGCAGGAAATTGTCCGACTGCGCTTCGGTCTCGATGGCGGCCAGGCCAAGACACTGGAAGAAGTCGGCAAGGCATTCGGCGTCACGCGTGAGCGAATTCGGCAAATTGAAGCGAAGACACTTGCCAAGCTCCGCCACCCCCAGCGGAGTCAGCGGCTGCGCGAGTTTCTCGAAGTCGAGTAGATCTCTCGAAATTCGGCGTTGTGGCCTGGCCACGCGCCGATAACCTCGCCCACGGCTTCTGCCTTCCGGGGTAGCTCAGCTGGCAGAGCAGCGGACTGTTAATCCGCTTGTCGTGGGTTCGAG
>CAWUXP010000090.1:0-5217 GCA_963926495.1 Candidatus Ilumatobacter herschelensis | reverse complement strand
CGACCCGCTCGGCGGGGGCTACCAGACCATCCAGGCGCTGTACGGCCTGGCCGACGGCGGCCTGCTCGGGACAGGCCTCGGGCGCGGCAACCCCGGCCAAGTCCCTGAAGCACAGAACGACTTCATCTTCGCTTCGATCGGCGAAGAGTTCGGCCTCATTGGCGCGACGGCGATCCTGATGTCGTACGTCCTCATCGTCGGCGCCGGGCTGCGCACTGCATTGCGCACCGATCGAACATTCGAAAAGTTGCTCGCCACCGGCCTCACGACCATCGTCGGCGTCCAGGCCTTCATCATCATCGGTGGCGTCCTCAAAGTGATCCCGCTCACCGGTATCACCCTCCCGTTTGTCAGCTACGGCGGCTCGTCGCTCCTCTCCAACTACATCCTGCTCGCACTACTGATTCGCGTCAGCGACTCCGCAGCGCGTCGGCTTGGCGAACTGCCCGACGATCCAACCACCGGCGAGCGCTGGAAGGCGTGGCGGCTGTCGCGTCGAATCCGCAAGGCGGTCAAGCGCGGCGAAACCCCCGCCGACTTCGTCAAGGCCGCGTCGTGAATCAAAAGATCCGCCAACTCGCGGTCGGCCTGATGGTTTGCTACGTCGTCCTGTTCGTCGCGCTCAACTACTGGCAGGTCGGCCAGAAAGAAGACCTCGACGCGAAGTTCGACAACACGCGCCAAGTCCTACGCGAATTCAACCGACCGCGCGGCAACATCATCTCGGCCGACGGCGTGGTCGTTGCCCGGTCCCTGCCCGACACCACCAACGAGAATCTCGACTTCGTGCGTGACTACCCAAGCGGCGATGTGATGTCGAACGTCACCGGCTACTTCACGAAAGACTTCGGGTCGACCCAGATCGAGCGGGAGTACGGCGATGTGCTGGTCGGCTCGACCGCAGCCCAGCAGGTGCGCGGCCTCGGCAACCTTCTCGAAGGCACCGTCGACAACGCTGGCAGCGTGCAGCTCACGCTTCGCCATGACGCGCAGCTCGCTGCAAAGTTCGCCCTCGGTGCTCGTGAGGGGTCAATCACGGTGATCGATCCGAAAACCGGCGCGGTCATCGCCATGTACTCGAACCCCGCCTACGACCCCAACGACTTCGTCGGCGTGCCATTCGAAGAGGCCCAAGACGCGATCACCGAGTTACAGAACGCCGACGGCAACCCACTGCTCGCTAACGCCTACCAAGAGCGCTACATGCCCGGGTCGACCTTCAAGGTGATCACCACCGGCATTGGTCTCGAAGCCGGTGTGCTCACGCGTGAGACAGAGTTCCCGCGCGAGCAGCAGTACGTCCCGCCCCAGACCAACGATCCGATCAACAACTACAACGGCAGCCAATGCGGCGGCGATATGGCCGAAGTCTTCCGTCGGAGCTGCAACATCCCGTTCGCCAAAACTGCCATCGAACTGGGCGTCGACCGATTCATTGGCGGCACCAACGACTGGGGCATCGATGAACAGCTGCCGTTCGACCTACCCCGCGCCGCAACGTCGACTATCGGCAACGTCGAGAACCTTGGCCAGACGCTGCCGCTTTTGGCAATTCGCGGCTTCGGGCAGAGCGAAGTCCAGATGGTGCCGTTGCACATGGCAATGGTCGCGGGTGCGGTCGCAAACGGGGGCCAGATGATGAGCCCGTACGTCGTCGATGCGACGTACGACCGTGCGGGCCGCGGGCTCACCCGCACCTCGCCAAGCGTGTGGAAGACCCCGATCTCACCCGCGACTGCGGCCCTCGAAACCGAGTTCATGATCGGCGTAGTCCAGTCAGGCACGGCCAGCTGCTGCATGACCCTCGACGGCGGCATCCAGGCTGCAGCGAAGACCGGCACCGCCGAGCTCGGCCTCGAGAGCAACCCCGACCTCTCCCATGCCTGGATCATTGCGTTCGCTCCGGCTGAAAACCCACGGTTCGCGATCTCAGTCGTGCTCACCAACGTCCAGTCGACCCAAGACGTGTCCGCCACAGGCGGTCGACTTGCTGGCCCCATTGCCAAAGACATGCTCGACTTCCTTCTCACCGGCCAAGGAGCCATATGACGCCCGCGGACCGTGTTGCTCCCTGCCTCGATAGTCTGGCGAATCGCCTTCGGGCGGACAATCTGACATGAGCAACAACGGCGAAGCAACGGTCATCAACGACCGATACGAGGTCCACAAGCGGATCGGACGCGGCGGGATGGCCGACGTCTTTTCCGCGCGCGACCTGTTACTCGATCGCCAGGTCGCGATGAAGGTGCTCTTCCCGCAGTTCGCCACCGACGAGAACTTCGTCGAACGGTTCCGTCGAGAAGCACAGTCAGCCGCCAACCTGTCGCATCCGAACATTGTCAGCGTCTACGACTGGGGCAAGTTCGAGGGCACGTACTTCATTGCGATGGAAGAGGTCCAGGGCCGCACCCTCGCCGACATCTTGAAGGCAAACAAACAGCTCACCGCCAAGCAAGCAGCCGAAATCGCCAGTGAAGTCGCCGCAGCGCTGGGCTTCGCACACGACGGCGGCGTCGCGCACCGCGACATCAAGCCGGCCAACATTCTGATCGGGTCCAACGGCCAGGTGAAAGTCGCCGACTTCGGCATCGCTCGCGCGATGAACGCGCCGACCGAGGCCAACCTCACACAGGTTGGTTCGGTCATGGGCACCGCGACCTACTTCTCGCCTGAACAAGCTCAAGGCGCTCAGCCCGACCCACGCAGTGATCTGTATTCACTTGGCATCGTCATGTACGAGATGGTCAGCGGCCGGCCGCCGTTTACCGGTGAGAACCCAGTCAGCATCGCTTACAAGCAGGTGCACGACGCACCGCAGCCCCTTGTGCAGCTGGTTGCCGACGTGCCGCGGGCGTTCGAAGCAATCGTCGCCAAGCTGCTCGCTAAAGATCCAAAGCTGCGCTACCCGAGTGCGAGCGCATTACGCGACGACCTCCGCCGTTTCCGCAACGACGAGCCGGTCCAGGCGCTCTCGGCAGCTGCCTCGGCGCAGGGTGCTGCCATGCGCGGCGACAACGGTGCGATTGCCGGTGCTGTCGGGGCAACCACGATCAACCCCACCCTCCCACCAGGTGTTGCGCCGGTCCAACCGCGCTCAGGCGGCGTCCCGCAGGCTGGCATGTACGAGGCCGGCTACCCGCCGGGGGCCTCGCCTGACGCTGCCTACTACGACTCCGATGGCTCCCGAACGGGCTGGTACGCACTGGCCGCATTCGTTGCGCTGATCGCTCTGGTCGTCGGCGGTGTTCTGCTCTTCCAGTCGTTGAGCACCGAAGCCCCGGCCACCGCCGAGCCGCAACAAGTCACACTGGCCGACTATGCCAATCGGCCCAGAGCCGACGTTGTGGCCGAACTTGATGGGCTTGGGCTCGCGTTCAAAACGCAAGCAGAAGAGAACGGCGACTTCGCCGTCGACTTCGTGATCCGCACTGAACCAGCAGCGGGAACGGTGATGATCGAAGGCCAGGAAGTCGTGGTGTTCTTCAACCCCGATCCGCAGGTCAGCCCGATCCCCAACGTCGTCGGCATCTCGCTCGGAGACGCACGTCTCACACTTGAGGCGGCCGGATTCAGCATCGGCACGATCACCGTCGAGCAGACTGATCAGGTCGGCGAAAGCACCGTGCTCAGCATGACCCCGCCGGCCCAGACACAGGCAAAAACCGCCACTGTCGTCGATCTCGTGGTTGCCGGGCCGCCCGGAGGCGTTTCGGTCCCCGGGTTCCTCGTCGGCCAGACCGAGCAGGCCGCGCTCGACGTGTTGCAGGGCGAGCCCTACGGCTTCGTGGTCGAGGTCATCCGTCAGTCGAGTGCTTCGATCGGTGCGGGCACCGTGATCGAGTTGACACCCGGCGCCGGTTCACTCATTCCCCGCGGAGGCAACATCACGTTGACCGTGTCGGATGGGCCTGAACAAATCACCGTGCCTCCTGTGGCCGGCCAGACCGAGGGTCGGGCAAGAAACGAACTGACGGGTCGGGGCCTGAGCGTCGCCGTCGAATACGTCGATGTGGCAGCCGGCAGCCCTGACGACGGCCGCGTACGGTCCCAGAGCCTCGAGCCCGGAAGCCTGGCCGACCCCGGCACGCAGATCACTCTCGTCGTCGGCCGCTCACTCGACACCGTGCCGACACTCCCGCCGACCACCCAGCCGCCAGCAACAACGGCTCCGCCCGCTACGACCGCTGCTCCGGCAACGACCGTGGCGCCGACCGTGGCGCCGACCGTGCCTCCCGTGACGGTCGCCCCGATAACCACCCCGTAGCACCGCTCCATCTCGAGGGGCGATGGAATCGATCGGGCGACTCGGACAGCGGGGCGACATACTGGCGGGGTGCCGCGCATCCTGGTGATCGACAGCTACGACAGCTTCGTCTACAACCTCGTCCAGTACCTGGGTGAGTTGGGCGCTGAACCGGTTGTCATTCGCAACGACGAGTTGACCGTCGACGAGGCAATCGCGCTCGCACCTGATGGCGTGCTGCTCTCACCCGGCCCAGGGCGGCCCGAGGACGGCGGCATCATCTGCGATGCCATTCCTGCGTTCGCGGCAGCGGGCACGCCGGTGTTCGGTGTGTGCCTCGGCCACCAGGCAATCGGTCATGTGTTCGGCGCATCAGTTGTTGGTGCGCCTGAACTCATGCACGGCAAGACCTCAGAGATCGACCACGAAGGTGCTGGCGTCTTCGCCGGCCTCCCCTCGCCGCTGACTGCAACGCGCTACCACTCGCTGACACTCGATCCGGACACGATTCCTGCCACCCTGACGGTCACCGCACGCAGTGCTGATGGCGTCGTGATGGGGGTCCGCCATCGCGTTCTCGACATCGAAGGTGTGCAGTTCCACCCCGAGTCGATTCTCACCGAACATGGCCACGATCTAGTCAAAAACTTCATCGAACGCTGCACTACCGTCTGAACCGAATCGTCAAGAAATGCGCGATTGTCGCGACAGTTTCGCATTCTTGTTCTCGGGGTACCCGTTCATCCTCTAGGCTCTTCCCCCGATGGCACCTCCGAAGCGAAAAACTGGTGGCGGTCGAGTGACGGAGAAGGGCACTCGCCCTGGCGACCGTGCCGCAACCCGTTCGAACTCAGCGCACTCCGACCACGAAGTCGCCGCATCGTCGCGCTACACGCCGAAGGCAAAACGCCAGCAATTGATCCCGCCAAACTGGATTCCGGTGATCATGCTCGTGCTGCTCATCGGCGGCGGAC
>CAWUXP010000089.1:0-3553 GCA_963926495.1 Candidatus Ilumatobacter herschelensis | reverse complement strand
GCCGACGGAATGGCCGAACTGCCTGGCCGAAACGACGCCGACGGCCCGGCTGCGGTGGAGTCGCTTCCGGCTGAAGTCGCAGGTACTGACCTCGAACCTCCGACCGGCAACGAGGTGTCAGACAGCACCTGGTTGGCACTTGGTCTGAGCGCCGACGACCTGGCGACGTCGGCACTGCTCGTGCCGAACGGTGATCACGTGTTCATCGGAGGTGCCGCAGCAACCGGCAAAACGACGTCGCTCCGACGGATCGTTGCAGCGTGGGCTGCAGTGCACCCGGGCGGCCAGATCGTGGAGGTCGATCGCCGGACCGCGTTGACTGTCGACGACGTCGCCGGTTGGACGGCGCCGACCTTGGTGGTGATTGACGATGCCGAGCGCGTCGACGATCCGCTTGGCGTCATTGCTGGCCTCGTGAACGACCCACCCGTCGGCGTGATAGTGGCCGCCGCGGCGCGACTCAATGCCGTCCGGTCGACGTACGGCCACTGGACGCGGGAGGTGGCACGAAGCCGGTGCGGAATCATCCTGACATCGCCGGGCGAAATCGATGGCGACCTGCTCGGCGTCACGTTGCCGCGCCGATCACTCATTGCCGCGCGGCCTGGCCTCGGATGGGTTATTGACGGCCGAGGACATCGCCTCGTGCAAATCGCACGCGCCTGAAACCCCTCCGCGCCAGAAGGGCCACTGTTCGGCGCGTGCTTATACTCGGCGCCGATGGGGGACAGCCCAATCCGAAGCTCATCGACCGACAGGTGCTGGCTGTCGTCGCACTAGCGATTGTCGTGCGCTTCGCCTGGGTTGCACTGTTCGCTCGGACGCCAACGGGCCTGAGCGACCCTGCGCTGTACAACGACGCTGCCAATCGCCTCGTTGCGGGTGAGGGGTACCGCTCGCTACTCGGCGAACCGACGGCGTACTACCCGCCGGGTTACCCAGCCGTGCTCAGTTGGATCTACCGGCTGGCTGACGCGATTGGCTTCGGGGCGCACCGCGCCACTGTTGTCGGGGTGTTCCAGAGCTTGTGGTGGGGCGTGTCGGCGGGTGCTGTGACGCTCACGGGGCGTTGGGTGGCTGGCGCGAGGACGGGTTTGGCTGCCGGGCTCGTCGTCGCACTCTGGCCGAATCTGATCGCCCACGCCGGCGCGCATCTGACCGAGTCGTTGTTTGTGATGCTGGTGTCGGTCTGCATCGCCGTGGGTCGTCCGCAATCAAGATGTCGTTGGTGGCGGGACGCTGATATCGACGAACAACGGCACCAACCTGTGCATTGGTTACAACGCCGAGGCAACGGGTGCCTTCGGTCAGTTCGCTGGTTGCGACACTGGCGAACGGTATGTCGACGGCCCCGACGCCGAGCTGCGGATCGATGTCGAGAACCGTCGCCGGGCGCTCGATTACATCTCCGCCGAACCGCTCGCCGTACCTGCACTGACGGCGCAAAAGTTTTGGGCGACCTTCGGGACCGACGACGACGGCCTCCGAGCGAACGAGTCGTTCGGTGCCGTCGAAATTATGCGGCCGGGCGTCCGGAGCATGTGGCGAGTGGTAACGATCGGGTTGTACACAGCGATTATGTTCGCCGCGATCGTTGGGCTTGCATTGTCATTCCGCCGGCTTCGGCCGCTGCGCGAACAAGCGGCGATGCTCACCGTCCTGATGACACTTGCTGCGTCGCTCGCCGTGCCGCTCCTCGTCTTCGGTGACCCTCGTTTTAAGGTGTCGTTTGCTCCACAAATTGCGGTGCTGGCTGGCACTGGTTGCATCGTTGCGATCGATCGCGTTCGAGCATCCCAACGGACCTGACGATCACGGCGCGCTGTGTCGCGAGAACTGTTGGTGAGTGGGGAACAGCGGTTAGCGCTGCAGCATCCCGTATGCGTGGGTTGGCGTCAGCGTCAGGATCAGCCGTTGGTCGTCGACCATGGCCTGGCGGTACTCGTCCCAGTTGTCGTGCTCGCCGGCTACCGATCGGTAGTACTCGACGAGCTGGTCGACGGTTTCGTCGTCGGGGCGTGCGGCCACCGGCGTCAGCTCGACATCTGCCTCGACCACGACGTACGCCCAGAAGTCGTCGCGGTTCACGTGCAGGCTGGCCCGAGGATCGCGGCGCAGGTTCTTGGTCTTAGCTCGCCCCTCGGTCACCGAGATCAGGATCTGACCTGCGTCGTTCACCACGTACGCGATGTTCGACGACTGGGGTCGGCCGTCGGACTTGATGGTGAGCAACATGGCATTCTTGCGCTCGGCGACGAATTCCATTGCCTCAGAGATCTGCATGGGATACGTCAACCTGCTGTGGGCTCCATTTGTTCCGAGCGCGACATTGGGCGCGATCCCGAAGCCGTGTCCGGTGGTATCAGTCGATGTCTTGATTGCTGAGCCGCCAGCTGGCGACAACGAGCGCGACGACGGCAACGACGAGCGGCACGATGATGCCGACCGATGTCGAAAAATCAGCGAGGTCGAGGTCGACCCCGGTTCTATCGACGAGGATCGAGCGCGTGTATTTGCGGATCGCGAACCGGGCCACTCCTGCGCCACCGAGGGCAATGAATCCCTCCCAGATGAGGATGTACGCAAGCCCCCAAACGATCACCTTGCGCAGCCAGACGCCGAGCAGCGTGAACACTGCGCAGTAGGCGACCACGGCCACGACGCCAGCGATGATCGTGCCGGGCACGATGCCGCCACCAGCACCGGTCAGCACCGCGGCGAGTACGACAGGAATGAGTGTGATGGGGGCCGTGAGCGTGACTGCGGCAAGGAATGCTCCGACCACGATCGGCCAGCGATCCATGGGCCGCAGCCACAGGTACACCAGCGTCTTGTCGTCGCGCAGATCGCCAATCGCGGCACCCCCGAACACGAGGCTGACAACGGGGATCACGACAGCAAAGCCGAGCGCCGAGATCAACCTGACTGCGGCTTCGAGGTCGGCATCGGCGCGGCCCAGTGCGAAGGCGGCGACCGTCGAGACGAGCGCGAGCAGCGTCAGCGCGATGATCCTTGCGACACTCGTGAGCTGGCGGAGAACAACGCGATACGACAGCCGCAGCGCGGCCAGCGCGGGCACGTTCCGCTCGGTCGTCGGCTGATCCGGCGCCGGTCGGCCAGGCGTTTGAGCCATGTCGGTCATCGGCCCTCCACGAGGTATCGGAATACTGACTCGAGGTCGTCGTCGAGCGGGGAAACTTCGGTGAGTCGGATATCGAGTTCGGTGGCGATCGGTGCGAGTTTGCGGCCGAGCCCGTCGGCATCGAGCGTGTCGACGACGAGGTGGCCAGGCCCGTCGTGGGCGTCGAGCGAAAGTGCTGTCACCAACCCACGTTCGACGAGTGCCGTACCGAGCCGACGCGGTGCGCTGGCGCCGATCCGGATCCGCAGCGGCCGGTCGTCCATCAGCGCGCGCAGGTCGCGATAGTCGCCGCTCGCGACGAGTCGGCCCTGGGCGATGACGAGGACGCGTGAGCCGAGTCGGGCGACCTCATCGAGGACGTGACTTGATACGAGGACGCATCGGCCGGCATCGCCAAGCGCATGGAAGAGG
>CAWUXP010000088.1:0-7070 GCA_963926495.1 Candidatus Ilumatobacter herschelensis | reverse complement strand
CTCGCCACGCAGCGCCTGAACGATGAAGTTCGACACGACACGCCCGTCGTCGACCTGCATGCGCGGGCCGTAGGTGTTGAAGATGCGAACGATCTTGACGTCGACGCCTTTCGAACGGTGATACGCCATGGTCAACGCCTCGGAAAACCGCTTCGCTTCGTCGTACATCGACCGCTCACCAATCGAGTTGACGTGGCCCCAGTAGGTCTCCGGCTGCGGGTGGACCAGCGGATCGCCGTACACCTCGCTCGTCGACGCCATGAAGAACTTGGCGTCGTTGCGATGTGCGAGTTCGAGGAGATTGCGCGTCCCAATGCTGCCAACGTCGAGAGTCTCGATGGGCAGTGCGTAGTAGTCCTTGGGCGACGCAGGGCTCGCGAGGTTCATCACGGCGTCGACACGTCCGTCGACTGCACACGACGCGACGACATCGGCCTCCACGAGGGTGAACGCCGGGTTGCCGACGAGGTGCGCGACATTGGCGGGTCGGCCCGTGACATAGTTGTCGAGACAGACAACCTCATCGCCGCGGGCAATCAGTGCATCGGTCAGATGCGAACCCAGGAATCCGGCGCCACCGGCGACAACAATGCGCATTAGCGGCGGCCGACCCCGTCGTAGCCGAGGCCAGCATTCTTGACGGCAGCAGGGTCGAACAGGTTGCGCATGTCGACCATCGTGGTCCCTGCACCTGCGCGCTGCGCGACCTGCTCGAGATCGACCTCCGCGAATTCTGGCCACTCGGTGAACACACAGATCACGTCGGCCCCGTCAGCGACGTCAATCAGTGCTGGTGTCAGCTCGATGCCGGCCAGTGCAATCTCCTGGTGGGGCGACAGTTCGCCGCACGTGGTCGGATCGAATGCCCGAATGTTGGCTCCGGAGCGGCGGAGTTCGGCGATGATTGCCATTGCTGGCGATTCGCGAAGATCGTCGGTTCCGGCCTTGAACGTCAGGCCCATCGCTCCGACCGTGACTCCGGTCAAGTTCGAATGGTGGCGGCCAACGGCCTTTGCGACCTTGTCGACCATCCGGGCACGCTGTTCGTCATTGACCTCGACCACGCCCTTCATCATCGAGAAGTTGTAGCCGTGGTCTTGAGCGATCTTCACCAACGCACGCGAGTCCTTGGGGAAGCAGGACCCGCCCCAGCCTGGGCCAGGGTTGAGGAACTGACGACCGATGCGCTGATCGGAACCAATCCCCTCGACCACAGCGGTGACGTCTGCACCGACGGCTTCGCACATGGCCGCGACAGCGTTGACGAAGGAGATTTTCATGGCCAAGAAGCCATTGGCCGCGTACTTGATTGTTTCGGCAGACGCTGGGTCGGTGATGATGATCGGGGTTTCGATGCTGTCGTAGAGCGCTGCGACTTTTTCGGCTGCCGCTCGGTTTGCTGATCCGATGACCACACGGTCGGGTTGCAAAAAGTCACCGACGGCGGTGCCTTCACGCAGGAATTCTGGGTTCGACACAACGAAGACGTCGTCACGTTGGAGCACTGCTTCAACCGCGAGCGTCGAGCCCACGGGGACCGTCGACTTGTTCACAACGACAGCGCCAGGCTTGAGGATTGGCGCGACCTGGGCGGCTGCGATTTCGATGTACGACAGGTCAGCACTGCCGTCTTCGCTCTGCGGTGTCGGGACGCAGAGAAACACGATGTCAGCGTCTGCTGCTGCGGCGGCGGCACCGAGAACGAACTCAAGTCGCCCTGCTGACCGGGCATCCCGAACGATCTGCTCGAGGCCATCTTCGACGATCGGGATCCGTCCGTCGTTCAGCAGGTCGACTTTGCGTTGGTCGATGTCGCCACACACAACGTGGTGTCCAATATGGGCAAAGCACGCCCCAGTGGTTAACCCGACGTATCCAGTGCCGACGATGCCGAGGCGGAGTGCTGTAGCTGACATAGGTGTCAAACCTCTATTAATTTTGCCGGACACATTGGCGAAAACTTATCGGCGGTTCGTCACATCTCTTGATCGATTCCAACAACCTCAGTTGCGCGGGACCTCGTTCCACGGACCGGCCTTGTCGACGCGGGGCTCACCCGGAAGGCCAAGAACCTGCTCGCCCAAGATATTTCGCATAATCTCCGAGGTTCCGCCCTCGATCGAGTTCGCCCGAACGCGCAGGAAGGCGTACCGCAAGCCATTTTCGGCGCCGCTTGCAACCGACTCTTCTGGGCGACGGAACGTGTAGTCGTAGTCGACCAACGCGTCGGCGCCGAGCAAGTTCATGCAGAAGTTGTACAGACCCTTGTTCAGTTCGGAGTACGCAAGCTTCGCAATCGACATCTCAGGCCCGGGGTTGCCCGACTTAGCGTTTTGGCTCGCACGCATGTTGGTCAGGCGTCCGACCTCGGCCTCAATCCAGAATTGCATGAGGAGATCCTTGGTGGCCGCGTCTTGGCGCGACGCGTCCATGGCCTCCCAAACCTGAACGGCGTCGTTGGCCGCACCACCGCGTCTGGGCGCACCGCCGCCGCCACCACCGATCGCGCTGCGCTCGTTCATCAGCGTGGTCAAGCTCGCCCGCCAGCCTTCACCGACGGCACCCACGCGGTGGGCATCCGGCACACGAACGTCGGTCATGTAGACCTCGTTGAACTCGGCTTCGCCGGTGATCTGGCGGAGCGGTCGGACTTCGACGCCGGCAGCGCGCATGTCGAGTGCGAAATACGTCATGCCTTTGTGCTTCGGGGCTTCAGGATCGGTCCGGGTCACCAGCATCCCGAAGTCGGCGATATGTGCAAGCGTGTTCCACACCTTTTGCCCGTTGACGATCCACTCGTCACCGTCGCGCTCGGCGCGACAACCCAGTCCTGCGAAATCGGAACCTGCGCCCGGCTCGGAGAACAGCTGGCACCAACGCTCTTCGCCCGTGAACATCGGGCGCAAGAAGCGTTCTTTTACCGAGTCATCAGCATGCGTAGCAATAGTCGGGCCTGCCAGAGCCATGAAGAAGGTGCTCGGATCGGTTGGCTTGGCACCGGCTGCCTTGACGCGCCGCTCGACGACACGGTTCAGCTCCGGGCGGAGGCCCATTCCGCCATCGCCCTTGGCGAAATGAACCCAGGCCAGGCCAGCATCGAAGCGTGCCCCGCGGAACGCTACGTCGTCCATCTGCGTGGGATCGTGGGCAGCAAGCAAAGCATCCAGCGCGTCGTTGACCAGTTGCGTCTCGGGATCGGTCGAGATCGAACTCGGGGCGGTTTCAGTGACAGTCATGGCCAGATTGTCGCAGACCGGCATTCGCGCGAAGAAGTCCGAGCGGTCGACGTTCGTCACGCTCACGATGCCGGCCACCTGAGCATCCACGTTTCCCTGTGCCATCGCTGGGTACGTTCGGGGTTGTGTTGCACCTCACCGTTTCCCCGGAACTCGCCGATGACAGCGCGTCGACACTGAGTGACGCCTGCGGCCTTGAGCCGAAGTTCATCTGCGAGCGGGTGTTCGAAGCCACGGGCGGAAACGAAACGTTAACCGAGATTGTCGACTGGCTTATCGGGCGGCCGCTCTCGGTTCTGATCATCGTCATCTTCGCGTGGATCGTCACTCGACTTGCCCAGCGTTACGTTCGTCGACTCGTCACACGCATCGTCGCACCCGATCGCACTGCGACAGCGCGACGACTGGCCAGAATCGGCATCGACAACCCAACGTCGATCATGGGCGCCCAAGCCGATCCCCGACGTGATGCTCGGGCAACGTCGATCTCCGATGTGGTGGGAAGCACGATCACGGTGTTGATCTGGGTCGTTGCCGTCATTTTAGTTGTCGGCGAGTTTGGCTTCGATCTCGGACCGTTCATTGCCGGCGCCGGAATCGCGGGCGTGGCGCTCGGCTTCGGCGCCCAGAGCCTGGTCAAGGATTGCATTTCCGGGTTGTTCATGCTGGTCGAAGATCAGTACGGCATCGGCGACATCGTCGACCTCGGCGAGGCGATCGGTGAGGTTGAACAGGTGACGCTCAGGACGACCGTGCTGCGCGGCCTCGACGGAACGGTCTGGCATGTCCCGAACGGCGAGGTGCAGCGAGTAGGTAACAAATCCCAGCTCTGGTCGGTTGCGCTCGTCGACGTCGATGTGGCCTACGACAGCGATCTCGTCGCGGCGAAGAACCTGATGCTTTTGACAGCCACCGAGGTCTGCGCGTCCGAGCAATGGTCGCCGGATGTCCTCGAGGAGCCCATAGTTCTCGGCGTCGAGAGCCTCGGCGCCGACGGCATCACGCTTCGCATGATCGTCAAGACCTCGCCTGGCTCGCAATGGGCGCTGCAACGCGACCTCCGTGAGGCGTTGAAGGCCAGCTTCGACAGCGCTGGGATCGAGATCCCGTTCCCGCAACGCACTGTTTGGTTCCGCGGCGATGCCACCGAACTCGGCCGGTCTGCGCCGACCGCGCACTGATGAATCGTTACAACTCGATTAATCTGGAGACATCCACCGCACCTGCGGGTGTAACAATGTTGCAATGTTGATCGGCGTGGTGGGCCTAGGTTGGGACGCGTTTGCTGCCAGTCCGACCACATCGGGGCTCATTATTAGCGCCCTGCTACTTGTAGTCGGCGCTGGAGCACTCGGTTACGCCGAGCATCATGTCGCGCCGAAGCGCCCGCAACCTGGTCGAACATCTGGAGCGCTGCGCCACGAATCCCCTGCGGTTGTCAACATGCTGACGAATGACGCGACGCTGACCGCATCAGGCTTCCGGGCCACGGTGATCGACCTCGCGGCGCGTGGCTGGCTCCGACTCCTCCCGCCGCTCGACGATGACGACGACCTGGGACGCGTGCGTCCCGCTGCAGCGGCGTACGAAGGAGATGCACTACTCCCGCACGAACGCCTGGTGCTCCAACATGTGATGGCGCGATTCACCACCGATCGAGCGATCCCGGCACGGTTCCTGGCGGTCGACATTAAGGGTTCCTGGTGGCGCCGTTTTCGCTCCTTGGTCACCGACGACGCACAGAGCGCGGGCCTCGTCGCTCGACGCTGGCCCGTCTGGCTGCTGGCCCTCCCGGGCGCCCTCGCAATGCTCAGCGCGCTTGCGTGGTGGGGTTCGCTCAACGGCGATACTGAGGTAGCTGTCATCGATTCGGTTGAACGGCGGGTGTGGGCAGTTCAAATCCTCGTCGGAATCGTTGCGCTCTGCTGCCGGGTCGTTCGACATGCCATCGAGCGCCCGCTGACGCACACCGCAGCCGGCCTTGCCGCGACGCAACAATGGTTGGCTGTTCGGCAACGACTGATTGAGAGCGACTTCGGACAGATGGCTGCAAGCTCAATCGAAGTCGGCGACCGCCGCTTGGCCTACGCGTCTGCCACCTGCCTCGCCGAAGGTGCAGCCGTCGAGTTTCCGCTCGCTCGCGAAGACCATCACCGCGCATGGAGCAGCGTCGGAGGCGAGCCACGTCTCGTCCGCGTCAAGTATCCAATCCGCCTCGGCTACGGCTTCCATCCTGTGGTCGCGCTCGTCGGCGGCGTCACCGCAGCCTTCGTCGGCCTCCGCCTCCGCCGGTTCTTTAGCGACACGGCGCGCGGCGATTCTCTCAATTACCTCTATGAGAGGTTCCCCGAGCACGACTGGCTGATCGCTGATTTGGCGACAGGCCTCACGGTATTTTCCATCCTCCCGATCGTGGTCGGCGTGATCGTGGCCATCTCCGGAGCCGCCGACGTGTTCAGCACGATCGAACGGACCGGGGTCGTGCTTCGAGCGCGTCGCCCCGCCGAGGTGGCACCGCTCCCCCGATTCGTTCGCAAGCGGATCGAACGCGACCGATACTCGCTGTTCGTTGCCATCGACGACGGAAAGCAGAGCACCGTGCACGCCTGGCGTACCGGAGAACGCAACGCCATCCCGCAGGGGGCTAACGCCACCGTACGCGCGACTCCAGTCTTGGGTTACGTCCGGCGGGCGACGCCGGTCGGCCATATCCTCGGCGACTAAATCAGACCGTCTGCGACACGCCGACGGAATCGGTGTTGCGCTTGATCGCAGCGATGATCTCAGTGTGTCGCGTCGCCGGAAGATCGTGGCCCATGTCCGGAAACATCAGCAGCCGGGAGTTCGGCACGGCACGAGCAGTTGCAATGCCGCCACTCGGGAGCACAAGCTTGTCCATCAGCCCGTGGACGATCAGTGTCGGAACTGCCACTTGGCGAAGACCAGCGGTCCGGTCAGGACTGGCCATGATGGCCGCCGTCTGGCGCGCCGTGCCCTTCGGGCGGAACGATCGCTCGACGCTGATCTGGCTGCGGCGAACGTGGACGGCTGCGTCGTAGTGCGGGCCGCTGAACAGCCTGAACATCTCGGTTGATCGGTCGACGGCCGTCTCTCTGGTCGGTGGCTTCATCCGGGCGAGCTTTGGCATGATTTTGGGTGCGATCCGGCCCGACCTGCGATCGCCAGTGTTCGACATGATCGAGGTCAGCGAGCGGACTCGTTGAGGGTGCTCGATGGTCAACGTTTGAGCGATCATGCCGCCCATCGACATACCGACGACGTGCGCTGATGCGATACCGAGTGCATCGAGGAGACCCGCAGCATCGTTGGCCATGTCACTGAGCAGATATCCGGCCTTCGGCGGTCGCTGAGCGAGCATTCCCATCACAGCTTTCGCCTGGGTCGGCGGTTCCCAGTCGAACTCGGTCGACAAGCCGATATCCCGGTTGTCAAACGTGATGACTTGATAACCCTGCGCTGCGAGCTGCTCGGGAAAGCCTTCCGGCCAATCAGTGAGTTGGCCACCGAGCCCCATCACGAGCAGCAATGGATCGCCCTCGCCCGTCAATTCGTATTCGATGGTGATGCCGTTTGCTTGGACCGATGCCATCGCAGCAGGTTAGGGGCCGCTCGTTCCAACGATCAAGGCACTACAGGGCATTAAAAAATCCGGCCTTGAGGTAAGCGCCCTCGGGGAACGTCACTGGATGATCGATGTCGTGGCCGGTCCGCACCATCTGACGGAGCTCGCGGCCTGCAGCATCAGCAGCGTCGAGCAGCGTGGCAAAGAAGAGGTCGGACGTGACCCGGCTGGAGCACGATGCCTGGACGAAC
>CAWUXP010000087.1:0-8653 GCA_963926495.1 Candidatus Ilumatobacter herschelensis | reverse complement strand
CCGTATCGACGACGTGCACCGCGACCTACACCGTCACCGTTGCCGACATGAACAATGGCTCGATCGCCAACACCGCAAAAGCAACCGGCACCCCACCGTCAGGGCCCGCAGTCACCGACACATCGTCGACAACGATCACCGCCACTGCGTCACCGGAGATCACCATCGTCAAGTCAACAGCGGCGACCAGCTACACCACAGTCGGCCAGAAGATCACCTACACGATCACCGCCACGAACTCCGGCAACGTCACGATCACCGGAGTCACGATCGTCGACCCCAACGCCACCATGGGCACGTGCACTCCCACGACCCTCGCACCCGGACAATCGCTCAGGTGTGACGCCGTCCACACCGTCACGCAAGCTGACATCGACGCAGGGACCATCATCAACACCGCCAAAGTCAGCGGCGACACCGGAGACCTCTCCATCGTGCGCGCCTCTAACGCCGTCACCGTCCCCAGAATCGAGCTGTCACTCCCCGAAACTGGCAGTGACATGAAGCTGCCACTCACGTGGGCCGCTTGTCTGGTCGCCGCTGGCCTGATATTCCGATTGGCGACCAGGCGACGCCACGCCTTCGGTTTTGGAACCGCCGGCATCTGACCGTCCGAGTTCCGGCGTTCATCACGTGGCCGCCAAAGGTCCCACTTGTGCATTCCGAGGACGTTGTCCCTGATGTGCGCCGGATTGTAAGCAATTACTTGACGATCTTCGAGCGGTCGAGCACTGCTGCCTCGTCGCCCATTTCACTCCACGATGCTCGCTGGATACCGTTCTTGCGCAGATAAGGAGCCGCGACCGAGACAAATTCATGTTCGAGGTCGGCCCACGCCTGCGCGCCAGGGAGAGGACACGCCGTTGCGTGGCTCGCCTTGATCGTCTCAAAGTACCAACGCACGATGTGGGTTTCGCGTCGACCGTTGGCCATCTCGAGTCTGTGGGCCTGGGTCAGGGGACGTCGCTGCGGGTGGCGCAAAGCCCATGGACCAGTTGCTGTAGTCCGAGCCGAGTAGTCCGAGCCGAGTAGTGCTCGGCGTACCGCACGAATTCGCTTTTCGATTGAGTATTTCGGTTGACATCAACATGCGCTCCGTCGGTCGAGTAACGACCCAGACGGCCAAACTCGCAAGAACACTGTCTATATACAAGAGCAGTAGAATGTCATTACCAATCTCATGGAAATCACATTTCAGCCGCCGATCTTTACCCCTCAGTGAGGCTCAGGAGGAGCGCGAGATGCCAGCTCGTGCCAAAACCGATGCAAGATCTCGCCGTTCTTGAATCAGGCGGAGTTCCTTGATCGGATCCGCATCCAGAACCTCGACCTCGATCGCCAGGAGCCGCTTCTGGATGGATTCGGGCGATCGCTTTCGACCCCGCCGAGGTCGGTGCGCGCACAAATCATCAAGATAGGCACGCACCGCGCGACTCTCTTCGCGGCCCAACGCAAGCACTGCCTTGTGATCTTCAGTCAGTGGGCCTTTCGGACCTCGTTTTGCCATCAAAAGCTCCTCAGCTTGCACACCATGGAATCGAACTCAATCACTGGTACTCAAATCCACTGAACAACCGCCCTACGCAATTCCAATCGG
This sequence comes from Candidatus Ilumatobacter herschelensis, assembly GCA_963926495.1. Classification (GTDB taxonomy): domain Bacteria; phylum Actinomycetota; class Acidimicrobiia; order Acidimicrobiales; family Ilumatobacteraceae; genus Ilumatobacter_A; species Ilumatobacter_A herschelensis. The sequence goes on along the minus strand of CAWUXP010000087.1, from coordinate 7,056 downwards.
GTCGTTCACACTGAAGCTGCTGGACTAGATCGAACCGAAATTGGTGAAGCCCTTCGTCGACTCAAGGCGCTCCACGCCGAGGGCCTCCTCACCGACGATGAGTTCGAGACGAAACGTCAAAGATTCGCAGACCAACTCTGAACTGATCGCCGCGGGCGACTCGCCGCGGAGTGGCCGACGTGAAATCATCTGTCACGGGAACCGTCAAAGAGCCAGTAGCTTCATAGTTTGTCTGAAACCGGCGCATCGTTCCCACCGCCCGTGGTACCCGGTCAGTCGCCAGCAAGTAGCGACGATAAAAAGGTCTGGTGGAAACGCTGGTGGTCGATAACGCTCGGTGTGTTTGTTGCGATAATGGTCCTTGGAGCGATTGTCCCTTCAGCTGAGCAAGACGAAACGATCAGCTCCGGTGCCGTGGATACAGCGGAGACCCCTGTCAAGGCCGAAGCCCCGGTTGCCAACGAGGCATCCCTAGCGACTGAGGCATCGACCACGACGGCAGCATCGACCACGACGGCACCGAAGCCTGACTTCGAAGGCACACCGGCCACCGTCAAAAAAGTTGTTGACGGGGACACGATCTATGTTGAAGAACTGGATGACTCGATTCGCATCCTCGGCTACGACACGCCGGAACGAGGCAACTGTGGCTACGACCAAGCAACGAGCGCGTTGACGTTTCTGCTCGGCACTGGCCCAGTCACGATCACGACCGATACCGGCGACGATCGAGACAAGTACGACCGCTACCTGCGCCACGTCCTCGTCAGCGGCATCCCAGTCGGGCTCACGATGATCCAATCCGGCAACGCCAACGCCCGGTACGACTCGCTCGACGGCTATCCACGCCACCGCTACCAGGACGAGTACCGCGCTGCTGACGGCCCGAACGAGTTTGACTGTCAGGCGGATACGACTGTCCCGGTGACGCAAGCACCAGTCGCAACGCAAGCACCAGCAAACAATGGTCCGTTCAAGAACTGCGACGCAGTTCGGGCGGCTGGTCGCGCTCCAATTCGTGTTGGCGAGCCGGGTTTCGAGTCCAAGTTCGACCGTGATAACGACGGTGTCGGTTGCGAGTGACCTGAAAAACGAGTCGATGCCTGTGCGGCCACCTGAGATGTTTCTTGCCAGAAACGTTTGCAACGCTGATCATCAAATCCGGCGACCTGATGCGCCAAGCCACTGCTCGATGCGCAAGATCAGTGACCGATCGGCGAACACGCTCCTTGCGTTTCGAGGCACTGTTGCGTTGGCGGATTGGGTGTCGGCCGTAGCGTGCGCGGGTGATCCGTCGTCGCTGTTCTGTTCCTATTTCGTTCGCCGACTACCGGTTCCCGCCGGACCTCATCCTGTTGTCCGTCCGCTGGTACCTCCGCTACGGACTCTCTTACCGAGATGTCGAAGAACTACTCGCGGAACGCGGCATCGACGTTGATCACGTGACGATCTACCGGTGGGTGCAACGCTTCACCCCGCTGGTCATCGACGCTGCTCGGCCGTGCCGGCACAGTGTCGGTGATCGATGGTTCGTCGACGAAACCTACGTCCGGATGGCTGGTGTGTGGCGGTACGTGTACCGGGCGGTCGACCAGCACGGCCAGGTCATCGATGTGAACGTCTCGAAACGCCGCAACGTCGGTGCCGCTACAAGGTTCTTCGAGACGATGCTGGCGGGCCGTGACGGGCCAAGAGAGGTCACAACTGATCTGGCTGCACCGTTGCTGCGCGTCGTCGACGAGCTTCTCCCAGAAGTGCTCCACGACACCTCCCAGTTCGCCAACAACCGGATCGAGTGCGATCACGGACGGACTCAAGGCAAGACTCCGGCCAATGCGCGGTCTACGAACCGACCGGACCGCGAGTGTCGTGATTCGCGGGCACGCGTTCATTCAAAACCTGCGGCGCGGTCACTACGAACTCGGAGTCGAAGCCCGTCACGATCGTCTACGCGTCGCGGCAGCGTTCGACGAACTGACCGCAACGATCTGACCGGACAGCGCCCACGTCATTGGCTGGCCGCGCCATTCGATCGATCAACGCAACAGTGCACCGATGGTGATGATCCGCACGTGAAGTGGCACCGAATAGCTGAGCCGAGAATCTACCAGGGGTAAAACCCCTGGTAGATGGTGGGCGCAGAGGGACTCGAACCCCCGACATCTGCCATGTAAAGGCAGCGCTCTAGCCAACTGAGCTATGCGCCCGACAAGTTCGCAAGCATATCGGTCGGTCCGAGAAGTCAAATCTGCAACGGATTGGAACGATCGACACAGCATTGACCCTTGCGTTGCGCCCGGCCCAGCGCGACGATGAAACCAGCCCGTAAGCGTGTCAACCAGGGATCCAGCGCCGAACTCCGGTTCGGTCGACTGATTCAAGCCCATCCCAGCAACGGGATCCGACGCTCCCTTACGGGCTCCTTAGCGCTCGCCCTTCAGTCGAAGATGACGTTCGATTCGACATAGCCGAGCTCGCGCAACTCGGTACCGGGCACCGCCCGCTCAATCTCGGCTCGAATCGGCTCGATATCGGTCGGCACGCTGAACCCCGGCAACCAGTCGTCGTGGTGACTCAAGATCACCTGCTTCGGTCGCAACATGTCGACCTGCTGGGCTACGAACTGGGCGAGCGACCCTTGGATCGGTTCGCCGTTGATGTTGCCCCGGCCGGCGGCAGCGAGAATCGCCACGTCAGGACGCAAGTCGCTCAGCACCCCGGACCAGTGGCCTGAGGTGTCCTGGTAAAAGAGTCGGCCGTCGGGCAGGTCGAAGAGGAAGACCAAGGCGCCACCATCGCCTCGGTCGCTGTGTTCGGCCATCGTCGACAGCATGTGCTCGATAGCGCGCTGATCAAGCGCCGTGCCGAGATGCTCGATGAGCTGGGCGAACCGTTCGCGCTGCTCCTGATGGGTCACACCGAGGTCACCGATACACACCTCGTCAGACTGACCCATCTGACTGTGCGACCACACGCAACTGTGCTGACTCGGGTACACCGACACGGTCGCACGACCGGTCGCACCCTCGAGCTCAATTGTCTCGCCGCCAGCGACCGGCAACATCCGATCGAGCGAAACACCCAACTCTTCCATCACGCGCACCGTCTCGTAGCTGCCGATCAACGTGGCCTGGGTATTCGCCATGATCACCTCGGCGCCAAAGAGATGGTCGAAGTGAGCATGGCCGACAACGAGGTAGTCGCATTCGGCGATGTCGCTCGCCGATCTTGCTGGCGATGGGCCGGCCGCGTTCGCAGCCCGATCGATGTACGCGTCGAGCATGATGTTCAAGCCAGCGGTCTGGAGGCCGAAGGTTGCGCACCCATACCAATCGAGCGTCGTTGTCATGGCCAGACGGTACTCAGCGGCCATGGCGCGATCAGGAGTCGGACGAGTAACGGACTTCCTGGAGGCACGATGCGAGTGCCTGCTCGGTGCCGGAGTCGGAGTCGGTGTCGCCGGGCTGATCGTGAAGGTGCGCCAGGCCGACGAGGGCCGAGTGCACTCCGTCGAAGTAGTGGCGCTGCGATCTCGTCAACTGCTTGCGGGTCGCCAACATTTGCTTCCCGTCGACGAACACGCTGATCTCGTGTTCGGCCATTCCATAGCGCTGCGCCATTCACGGCACGAACTGCACACATCAGTGTTGGTCACGCACTCGCATCTTCCGCAGCGTCACCGCGACCGACACGAACAGGGCAACAGGGACCGTCGGGAAAAGCGGCTTGCCCTTGGCTTAGGCCGCTCCGATCGCGATCCCTGTCCACGCGGTAAACAGCGGGTGGGTAAACGGCGTCAGCAGACCACGCAATACGAACACCAGCAGCAGTTGCCCTTCCTGGTCGGCGAGGCCGAGGTGCAAGAAGTTCTCGACCACTGCGAACCCGAGCGCACCCCACAGAAACGCATGCACGCGTGCCGATGATCACCGGAACGCTCAGCCCTGGCGCAATGCCCCACGGGTCGGCGTGCCAGCCCGGCGGTGCCGGTCGACGACGGGTCAGCAAGTTGCGGACACAGCGACAGTGTTGAAGTACTGAACTCAGCGGCTACGTGCGCTGAGCAGCACGTCGAGCAGCGCCTCGTTCGACGCAACGATCGGCGTCCGGCGAGCGTCGTGTTCGAGCACAGTGAGGTCGCGGCCGGCAGCGTCGATGGCAATGCCACCTGCCTCTTCGACGATGAGCACCGATGCGAGGTAGTCCCACACGCCGTGGGAATCAGTGGTGGTATCGACGTAACCATCGAATCCGCCGCGTGCGACGGCGGCGATGTCGAGCGCTGCGGCACCCATCGCCCGGAACTGTCCCCAACCCCAATGCCCAGCTGGGAGACCATTCACCGCCACGATCGCGTCATCGAGCGGCGTCGCAGCACTGACCCAGATCGGCCGGCCGTTGCGATTCGCTCCCCTGTCTTTTACCGCCGTGTACCGATCCCCCGTCACCAGGTTCGTCACCATTGCAACGCGCGGCTGGCCGTCGACGACGTGGCACAGCGCCGTGGCACACCACGGCAGCCCGAGGCTGGCGTTCGTCGAGCCATCGAGCGGATCGCACACGACGATGCTCCGTCCATCCGACCCCTGGGTGCGCTGGATACCCGACTCCTCGGACAGTACGTCGTATCCCGCGTCCAAGAGTAGGCCGAAGCACACTGCGTCGACGTCGAGGTCGACGTTGTACTGCCCCTCACGCAGGCCTGACGCACCCCAGTCAGCGTTTGCCCCGACCACCTCGGCGGTGCGGTCACAGATCGATGCGAACAGATCGAGAGTTGCCTGGTCAGTAGTACTGATCAGAGAAGCGCTGCTGTCGTTAGTCGAGTCCACGTTCAGGGACGGTAGTGTCCAAAGAGATGGCAGTCATCGACGTTGCAGGATTCATTGCCGATGTGAAGAGTCAGGCAATTGACCACGGCTTTCATGTACACGACGAACGACACTTCGTCGAGACCTACTCGCTTCGCCAACTCTGGGAAGTCGACCTCCACCCAGAAGAGGCCTGCTCGGGCCCCATCGACCTCCATCTCTCGCTCGATGTCGACCCGCGAGCCATGCTTGGGTTCGAAGACGAAGTGATGAAGCTCGACGAAATCGAAGATCCGCCGCCGCATGGTTTCACATTCCCGCTGCTGTTCACCTGGACGCTGCCACCACTCCCGGAGCCGCCGGACCTATTGGTGCTCGCCACCGACCTCGCTGGCGTTGGCGGGATGGATCTCCCGCTGGAAGTGTCGGCAATCGACTCGTTCCCGAGCGTCACCGATGCTCCCGAGCGCAGCCTGTCAATCGTTGCCAAGATGACGATTGACCTTGCTGACGTCTACATGAACCAAGACGACGCTGTCACCACCGCCCTTGATCGCTGCAAGCACGTCAGCCTCTATCTCCTCGAGCACGCCCCGGCGTGGCTCGGCGACTACCTCAACGAGTAACCCAACAAGCCAGTCACTGGCAGGGAGCAGCCATGCGAGTTCACGAACTGATTGACATTCTCAGCGACCAACCTCCGGACACCGAAGTCGAGATAGCCATCGTTGCCCCGGTCGATGCCGACAACGAAGACATCACCGTCGATCGCTACTTTGTCGACGGGGTGCTGCCGTGGCAAGACGCCGAAGACGACGAAGACAGCGAGAACCCCGGTGAACTCACTATCTGGCTCGTCGGCGGCGAAGAGCCGGACGTCAACGCCTTCCTCGACGCCATCGAACAACCCGACGCCTAATTACGTTCCGGGGTCAGGCCCCTTTCGTAACTTTGTTGCATTTAGGGTCACGAAAGAACGAAGTCGAACACAGATTTCCCACGGGGTGATAGCTCAGTTGGTTAGAGCACGGTACTCATAATGCCTCGGTCCCGGGTTCGAGCCCCGGTCGCCCCACACGCAGAAAACGACGAAGGCCCACCGATTATTCGGTGGGCCTTCGTCGTTGCTCCGGGGGTGGGGCTCGAACCCACGACAAGCGGATTAACAGTCCGCTGCTCTGCCAGCTGAGCTACCCCGGAAGGCAGAAGCCGTGGGCGAGGTTATCGGCGCGGGGCCGGGCCACCACGCCGATTTTCGAGAGATCTACTCGACTTCGAGAAACTCGCGTAGACGCTGGCTGCGTTGAGGGTGTCGGAGCTTGGCGAGTGTCTTCGCTTCGATTTGCCGAATTCGCTCACGAGTGACACCGAATGCCTTGCCGACTTCTTCCAGCGTCTTGGCCTGACCGCCGTCAAGGCCGAAGCGCAGCCGAACAATTTCCTGCTCGCGTTCAGACAGTTCGCCGAGTACTTCACCGACCGCATCGGACAGCATCATTTTCGTCGCAGCGTCGGCGGGGCTTTCGACCGATTCGTCCTGAATAAAGTCGCCGAGATTCGACTCATCTTCTTCGCCAACTGGCGAGTCGAGCGAGAGCGGGTCTTGTGAAATGCGCAAGAGTTCCCGCACACGGTCGGGTTCGAGTTGGACGCGAACAGCGATCTCTTCGATCGATGGCTCCCGTTCGAGCTCTTGGTGCATGGTGCGCTTGGCCCGGGTGACACGGTTCATATGCTCGACCATGTGCACCGGAATACGAATCGTGCGAGCCTGATCGGCAATGGATCGGGTAATCGCCTGACGAATCCACCACGTGGCGTAGGTCGAGAATTTGAAGCCCTTCGTGTAATCGAACTTTTCGACGGCGCGCATCAAGCCGAGGTTGCCCTCTTGGATCAGGTCGAGCAATTGCATGCCCCGGCCCGAGTACCGCTTGGCGATGCTCACAACGAGGCGCAGGTTGGCCTGCGTGAGTTCGCTTTTGGCTCGCTCGCCGCGGCTCACAGCCCGCAGCAGCATGCGCCCTTCAACACCTTCGATCGGCGAGCCGGCTTCAGCCGCTTCATCGATCTTGCCAGCAGCGACCAGGCCTTCTTCGATCAGTTGGGCAAGCCGACGTTCGTCATCGGTGGTGAGCAGGTCGACCTGACCAATCTCGCGCAAATACATCCGGACAGCGTCGGACGTGCCGCCCTCGCCCTTCGGCTGCGACTTCTTCGTCCGGCTTCCTCGGCGACGGCTGAG
>CAWUXP010000086.1:0-13645 GCA_963926495.1 Candidatus Ilumatobacter herschelensis | reverse complement strand
TGTCTACCTCATCACATCGCGCTCGCTCAGCCGCATCGTGCTCGGCTTCTCGCTACTCGGCCACGCTGCCGTGCTCGCACTCCTCGCAGCCGGAGGGGCCGCCGGTGGGCCGCCGATCGTCGGCAGCAGTGACCAGGCACCATCGGACCCACTCCCTCAAGCGTTCTCACTGACCGCCATCGTCATCTCGTTCGGCCTCACACTGTTCGTGTTAGCGCTCGCCTCGCGCCAGCGCCAGCTCACCGGTGACGACCTCGTCGAAGATGACGTGGAAGACCGGCGAGTCGCACAAATGTCGACCGGACCGGCCGACAACCGGGAAGGCGAATCGGCATGAGCGTGTTGATCGCACTCGCCATCGTCGGCCCGTTGGCTGCATCAGGTGTTGGGCTGCTCGTTCGCGAACGGCATCACCTGCGCGATGCCATCACACTCATGGGCCTGTCGGCCACAGCACTCGCTGCTGTCGCACTGTTGATCGACGTCCAGCGCAACGGCACCACCGTCGTGCACGTTGGTGGCTGGGACCCCGAACTCGGCATCGTGCTTGTGGCCGACCAGTTCGCATCGTTGATTCTGGTCGTGGCGACACTGACGATCCTCGTGGTCGACATCTTCGCGATCGGCCAGCGCGGCACCGCGTCGACTGGCGACCAGACCGTTGTCGGGCCGATGCTGCTCGTGTTGACCGCCGGTGTGAGCTTGGCCATCCTGACTGGCGATCTCTTCACCCTGTTCGTCGCGTTCGAACTGATTCTCGTGTCGAGCTATGTGCTGCTCACCCACCAGGGGCGCGCCGCTCAGCTGGAATCCGGCATGACGTACGTCGTCATCAACCTGCTCGCATCAACGCTGTTTCTGCTCGGCCTCGCCTACGTCTACGCGGCGACACGCACGGTCAATATCGCCCTGCTCGCCGAGCGGATCCCCGAACTCGACGACGGTGTACGGCTCGGTATCGGGCTCTGGTTCCTCGTGGTGTTCGGCACAAAGGCGGCGATGTTCCCGCTGTTCTCGTGGCTGCCCGACAGCTACCCGACCGCGCCGACCACGGTCACTGCGGTCTTCGCTGGCCTGCTCACAAAAATCGGCGTCTACGTGATGATCCGCTTCCACACCTTGACGGGGATGGACGATCTCGGCCCCGTCATCTTGGTCGCTGCCGGGCTCACCATGCTCGTTGGTGTGGCGGGGGCGCTGGCTCAAAACGACGTGAAGCGGATCCTTTCGTTCCACGTCGTCAGCCAAATTGGCTACATGCTGATGGGCCTCGGCCTGTTCAGCGTTGCCGGTGTCGCTGGCGCTGTGCTGTTCCTCGTGCACCAGATCCCGGTCAAGACCGTCATGTTCCTCGTCGGCGGCCTGATCGAAGACGACCAGGGCAACTCAAGCCTCGACAAGGTGGGCGGTCTCGCAGCACGCCGACCAATCATTGCGGTGCTCTTCGCAATCCCAGCTTTGAGCCTGGCTGGTATCCCACCGTTCTCCGGCTTCGTCGCCAAGCTGTCGCTCATCGACGCTGGCATCAATGCGGGCTCGGTGGCAATCGTTGTCGTTGCCCTCGTCGCCAGCATGTTCACACTGCTGTCGATGTCCAAGATCTGGCTCGGCGTGTTCTGGCGTGAACCAACGCCGCCGTCCGAACCCGCATCGTCGAAGGCATCGAAGCGAACGATGAACGGCGCCACCATGGCGGCCGTGGCAGGCACCCTCGCCGTCGTCGCGCTCGCCGGGCCGCTCTGGAACATGAGCGAAGAAATTGCCCGTGACCTCCTCGACGGGCAGACCTATATCGACGAAGTACTCGGCACCGATCGCGGTGGGGTGGCGTCGCCATGAGCGCTCTCATCAACCGCATCAAGCCCCTGGCAACGCCACGCATGCTGCTCGTGATTGCCGTACTCGTCATCGCGTGGTGTGGGCTGTGGGAAGCGTTCAGCATCGCCAATGTCCTGTCGGGCATCATCATTGCCGTCATCGCACTCGTGATCGCCGGGGCGAGCCCAGCCGGTCGCGCCGTGCGCTTCGGGGCGCTGTTCCAGCTGGTCTGGCTCGTCCTTGTCGACCTGGTCCGTTCAACCGCACAGGTGGTGTGGGAGATCCTGACGCCTGCCGACTACACCGACGAGGTCATCATCGGCATCGACACCAGGGCCGACTCCTCGGCGCACCTGCTGTTGCTCACCGTGTCAATCACGCTCACCCCCGGCACCGCAATCGTTGACATCGACGTCGACAGCGGACGGCTCTACCTGCATCTACTGCATGCTGACGCCGCACCCCAGGTGACCAAGCATGTCGAGCGGCTTGCCGAGTTGGCGTGCCGTGCGTTCCCCACTGCCGATCTGGCTACTGATCCAGCTGCTCATCCGGTAGTTGTGCCGAATTCTGGGCCGCTTCCGGAAAGGGAGGACACCGCCACATGATTACTTCGATCGCCATTGCACTGTTCGTTGTCTCGAGCCTGTGCGCCATGATTCGCGTGATCCGGGGGCCTGGCCTTGCCGACCGAGTGATTGCACTCGATGTTGCGCTCGTCGCCCTGATGGGAGCGATTGCCACGAAGGCCGCGAGCACCGGGTCAACGACTTACCTGCCGATCGTCGCTGTCGTTGCAATCGTCGGCTTTACCGCAACCGTCGTCATGACGCGCTTCCTCGAACAGGGGTCCAGCTCGTGAACCCAATATCAAGTTCACTCATCCTCGTCGGCGCAGTGCTCGCTGTACTGGCCGGTGTCGGCCTATTGCGCTTCAACAGCGCGGCTGCACGGTTCCATTCCGCCGGCAAAGCCAGCCCGATCGCCTTCATGTTCGTCGCCATTGGCGCAGCCCCCGAAGTCGGCCTGTTTGGCGCGGCGCAACTGGCGGTCGCGGTAGTAGCGCTGGTGTTGACTTTGCCCGCTGCGACCCACTTGTTGTTCAGAGCAACACATCGCACCAGTTCGTCGGCCTATCTTCGTGACGACGACCTGACCCGAGACCGAATCAGCCAGGCGTCGAAGGAGACCCAGCCGTGAACATGCCCAGCACCAGCACCCTGCGCGATCCCGTGCACGCCCCATCGCCCAACTTGCCATCGTGGACATTCCTCACCAACCACGCCCACGTGATGGTCGCACTCGATCGAGACCCCGACCTGCGCCAGCGCGATCTGGCCTACGCAGTCGGCATCACCCAGGGCGCAGTGCAACGTATTCTTGACGAACTCGTCCAGGCCGGATTCTTACGACGCGAGAAAGTCGGCCGACGGAACCACTACGAAATCGTCGCCGAAGAGTCGCTCCGGCACCCGCTCGAGGTCAAGCACAACATCGGCGAACTCCTCACCATGCTCCGCGACTAACTGTCACACCGAGGTCAGACCTCGGTGTGACAGTGGGGCATCGATTCTTGTCATGTCTCGACCCTGTGCCACAAGGTTCTGTCGTACTACTTTCTGGCACATGGATGGTCAGCGGCGGAGGCCTCGTGGGCCCAAGCGCACGCGCTCGGTCGTCGATGATCAGCCGCCGTTCGCCCAACCTCGGATGACAATGCCACCAACCCAGGTGGTGTCCGACGACGAACTCGAAGCCATTCACCTGGCCTCGCTCCGGGTGCTGGCCGAAATCGGCATCGACTTTTTGCACCCCGGGGCTCGCACGATGCTGGCAGCAGCCGGTGCGCGTGTCAACGGCGACCGCGTGCGGCTGGACGCCGACATGATCGGCGAGTACCTCGCACACATCCCGAGCGAGTTCACGCTGCACGGCCGGTTGCCGGGCCGGAACCTACAGATCGGCGGCAACTGGGTCACCTTTGCATCCGTGGCGAGCGCGCCGAATTACGTCGGTCTCGATGGGCAGCGGCGCACGGGCGACCGGGCCGGCTATCAGGACTTCCTCAAACTTGGACAGATGCTCAACTCGGTCCATACGTTCGCCGGCTATCCGGTCGAGCCAGTCGACCTGCACGCATCGATCCGTCACCTCGAAGCCGGCTACGACGCGCACACCCTCACCGACAAGTCGTTCCACATCTACTCACTCGGCCAGCAGCGCAACCTCGACGGCATCGAGATGGCGCGTCTCTCGCGCGGCGTCGATCATGAGACGTTTGAGCGCGAGCCGAGCCTCTCGTCGATCATCAACGCCTCGTCGCCACTGCGGTACGACCATCCGATGCTCGAAGGCATCATCCAAATGTCGGCACGTAATCAGGTGATCATCATCACGCCGTTCACGTTGGCCGGTGCAATGGCGCCGATCACACTGGCTGGTGCACTTGTCCAGCAGAACGCGGAAGCGCTGGCCGGGCTGGTGTTCACGCAGGTCGTCCGCAAAGGTGCGCCTGCGGTGTACGGCGGGTTCACCTCGAACGTCGACATGCGCTCGGGCGCGCCAGCGTTCGGTACGCCCGAATATGCCAAGGCGGCCTTGGTCGGCGGGCAGTTGGCTCGCCGTTACAACCTGCCGTACCGATCATCGGCAGTGAGCGCCTCGAACGCCGTCGACGCTCAGGCCGGGTACGAGACAACATGGGCACTCTGGGGTGCAATCATGGGTGGCGCGAACTTTGTGATGCACGGGGCCGGATGGATGGAGGGCGGCCTCCATGCGAGCTACGAAAAGATGGTCATCGACGCCGACCTGCTGCACATGGTCGGCCAGTTCCTGAAGCCGCTCGACCTGAGCGACGACGCGCTCGGAGTCGATGCAATCGCAGGAGTCGGCCCAGCCGGCCACTTCTTCGGCGAAGCGCACACGCAGGCGCGTTACATGACCGAGTTCTACGGCCCGATGGTCAGCGACTGGCGGAACTGGGAAACGTGGACCGAGGCCGGTTCGCCCCACGCCGGCGCCCGCGCCAACGCGCTTGCCCGCGAGATCATCGAACAGTACGAGCCGCCTCCGATGGACGACGCAATCCGCGCCGAACTGCGCGATTTTGTCGACCGCCGAATCAACGAAGGCGGCGTCGAAACTGATTTCTAGGACGAGTTGGTGCCAGGCACCAACTCGTCCGCACCATCGAAAGTGGAAGCAGAACCATGAAGACACAGGCACAGGTAGTGGTAATCGGAGGCGGGGTCGTGGGCGCGTCGGTGCTGTATCACCTGACGCTGGCGGGCTGGACCGACGTGATGATGGTCGAGCGTCGCGAGCTCACTCACGGATCCACGTGGCACTCGGCGGGCGGCATGCACACCCTCAACGGCGACCCGAACGTCGCTGCGCTTCAGCGGTACACCGTCGAGCTGTACGACAAGATCCAGGCCGAGTCAGGTCGTGACTGCGGCATTCACATGACTGGTGGCCTGCAGCTTGCTGACACACCCGAGCGGATGGACTATCTACGGATGGCCCACGCCCGCGGTCGGTACCTCGGCATGGAGACCGAGCTGGTGTCGCCCAAGGAGGCCCACGAGCTGGTGCCGTTCCTTGATCCGAAGTACTTCGTCGGAGCAATGTACGACAAGCACGAAGGCCACGTTGACCCATCGGGCGTCACGCACGCCTACGCCGAATGCGCTCAGCAACGCGGCGCTGAAATCAACAAGTACGTGTGGGTGCACGACATCACGCGCGCCGCCGACGGCACGTGGGATCTGCACGTGCACGACACGCGTCAAAATCAAGACCTCGGGATTATCAACTGCGAACACTTCGTCAATGCGGGCGGCTTGTGGGCGCGTGAGGTCGGTCGGATGACTGGGCTCGAGTTGCCGATCCTGGCCATGGAGCACATGTACCTGATCACCGAAGAGGTACCGCAGCTCGAGGAATGGCGACAATCATCGAAAATGCCCGGCTTCCACGTCGTCGATCTCGGCGGCGAGATTTACATGCGCGAAGAGGGCAACTCACTGCTGCTCGGCACCTACGAGCGCAAAGGCGTGCCTTGGGCGCCACATCAGACCGACTGGAATTTCGGCGCACAGCTTCTGACGCCCGACTTGGAACGAATCGGCGAGAACCTCGAGGTCGGCTTCAACCACTTCCCGATCTTCCAAGAGATCGGCATCAAAGACACGATCAACGGGCCGTTCACTTTCGCCCCAGACGGCAACCCGCTGATCGGACCGGTCAAGGGCCAGCCCGGCCACTGGTTGGCCTGCGGCGTGATGGCCGGGCTCAGCCAGGGCGGCGGCGTCGGGCTGAGCATGGCGAACTGGATGACCGAGGGCGACCCCGGCTTCGACGTCTGGGGCATGGACAATGCCCGCTTCGGCGACTGGGCGACCCCGCGCTACACAAACTCCAAGGTGCGCGAGAACTACGGGCGGCGTTTCAGAATCACGTTCCCAAACGAGGAGTTGCCTGATGCTCGCGAGCACATGCAGTCGCCAATCCACGACCGCCTCGACTCGCACAACGCCGTGTGGGGCGCGTCGTATGGCCTCGAAGTAGCGCTGTGGTTCCAGACCCACGGCAAGGCAGAAGAAACCGTGACCTTCCGACGTTCAAACGCGTTCGACGTGGTGGCCGACGAAGTGGCCGCTGTGCGCAACGGCGTCGGCATGTTCGAGACAACGGGCTACGCCAAATACGAGGTGACCGGCACCGGTGCTCGGGCGTGGCTCGACGGCTTACTCACCAACAACATTCCGCCTGCCGGCCGCCTGGCATTGACACCCATGCTCAACCACCAGGGCAAGATCATCGGCGACTTCACCGTGGGGTGTCTGACCAATGCGTTGGGCGACGAACGGTTCATGATCTTTGGCTCTGGTGCAGCCCAGCAGTATCACGAGCGCTGGTTCCGCGAGCAGCTCCGAGTCGCATCACCAGCAGGCGGCGACGTGAGCCTGCGGGTGTGCGGCAACGAGCTCACGGGGCTGTCGATCGCTGGTCCGAACGCTCGTGTGGTGCTCGACGAGCTCACCGACTTCGATGTGGGCAACGACGAGTTCGGCTTCCTCGACTTCCGCCAGACCTGGGTCGGCAGCGTCCCATGCATGGTCGGGCGAGTGACCTTCACCGGCGACCTCGGCTACGAGATCTGGTGTGCCGCGAGCTTCCAACAGCAACTGTTCGACACGCTTTCCGAGGCCGGTCGACCGCACGGCATGCGGCTGTTTGGCCTGCGTGCACTCGACTCGATGCGCCTCGATAAGGGGTGGGGTTCATGGGGCACCGAGTACCGCCCGATCTATGACCCGTACGAGGCGAACATGGGCTGGATGGTCCGCCTTAGCGATGAGGCCAAGGGTGACTTCGTCGGCCGTGACGCTGCCGAAGCCGCCAAGCAGGCAGGGCCGAAGCGCAAGCTGGTGCTGTTCGAGATGGACGCAGGAACCGGCGATGAGGCAGCCGACTGCATTGGCAACGAACCGATCTGGCACAACGGTCCCGATGGCAACACCGTGGTTGGTTGGGTCACTTCCGGCGGCTACGCACACCACAGCGAAAAGTCGATAGCGATGGGCTACGTGCCTGCCGTTCACGCGACCAGTGACGGGCCGTGGGAGATCGAGGTCGTCGGCGTGATGCGGTCGGCGACACGCCTGACTGAGGCGCCCTTTGACCCGTCCGGCGCACGCATGCGCAGCTGATCACCCAAGGTCCGCAGCAAGCCGGCGATCATTCGGTAGCCGTTCAGTCGTTGATGAGATTCGTTCCGGCGAGCCTCCTGCTGACGACGACCGAGCGATTCACGTTCTGAGCGGTACTGGCGGTGAGCGAGCGCTCTTGGTCGGCAACCCGCCCTTGGGGTTGGGCAACGGCTCGGCAGTTGTGAGACTGCGGGAATGACGAGTACTGACCCCGAGATCCTCGACGCCCTGCCGACGGTCTTGGCCAATCGTGTCGTTCCGATCGACGACGTGCTTGCCGCCCTCAAGTCTGCGGGCATTGACCTCGGCGAATACCAGGGCGAGACGCTCGACCGAGTGACCTCAATGGAAGGTGCGTTCGGTGATCTTGCCGGCGGGCTGATGTTTCTTCCCCGGTTCTTCGACGGCACCAAGTGGACCATCGAAGTGACTGAGCAAGACCTTGCGGCGCGAATCATTGAAGACACCATGGCCATCGACCCTCTCGTCTGGTGGCTCGTCACCAACGAGGTCGCGTGCGTCGACGATGCCGGCCAGGTCATGGGTCTACTCGAAGTCGAGAGCCTCGACGACGTCCATGACTCGCTCGTACTTCCTGACCCAGTGGCCGAGTCGCTCCGACCTGGTTGGGTATCGGTGACGTTGCGCGACGGTGCGACGCATTGGAGCCTCTCGAATGGTCCGGCCGCACCAACCGCTGCCCAGATCGCTGCTGCACAGGCCGGATTCCAGGTCACCCTCAACGACCCGCGCAACGCCGAATTCTCGGTCGCAGCAGGGGTCTCGGTGCCCGTGGGGTTGGAACGTGCAACCGACACGTCGGCACTACTCGAAGCCATCGCAATCGATCGATCGGCCTTCACCGACGCGCCGATGCCACCCCTGACCACGTTGTTCGAGGCCGCAGGCTTTGAAGTTCGAGACCGTGACGTGGCGATGCCCGGCTTCGACTGGGACGCGCTCGCCACCTGGCGCACGTCGAACATTGCCGCGCTGCTCTTCGAGCTGACTGAGACGCAGACCACGGCGTACCGGGCGCTAACTGCTGCACTTGCGCAGTGGCAGAGCAGCCACACGATCAGCGATGCGGGAGCCATTGCTGATCTTTTCGCTGACACCAAAGTCATCGAGGCATTCAGTGCCGGCCCGCAGGCGCAAATGGTTGCACTGCCCGGACAGATGGCTGACACGGCAGCAGCACACCTCGGTTTCGTCGAGGCGCTCATTGAGGCCCGTGTGGAGAGCGATGACATCACCGCTTTCCATGCTCGCTGCCTCGACCGGGTGGGCCGCCCACTCGATGCAATCGCCGTGCTTGACGAGGTTGTCGAGTCAACTGAGGCCAAGCCGCTCCTGCTCGCAGCGGCCGAGTTCGCTGCAGATCGCAGCGATGCCACGGTTGCATATGCGCTGCTGCAGCGCGCCGGTGCGTTGGACCACCTGGCATCGATCAAGGGCGAGGCCGAAACACATACGCCCGACTTGGAGCTGCTGTTCGAGATCGAGCCGTTCGCCATGACCCGCCCAAAGGCCATGGCCGACCGGAACGACCCGTGCCCCTGCGGATCGGGCAAAAAGTTCAAGAAGTGCCACATCAACGATCAGCCGATGCACGGGCTCGAATACCGGGCGCCATGGGTGCACGGCAAGGCCATGCGCTTCGGGCGGGCACGTAATGCTGCGCTGATCGAGACTCTGGCCGACGCCGTCTGCGCACACGTCGACGACGGTGAACTCGTCGAGCAGATGCGGTTCTCGCCGTTCATCGCCGACGTCGCCCTCCACGAAGGTGGTGACTTCGCGCGCTTTCTGGAAGCGCGCCAGGAGTTGCTGCCAGCCGACGAGTTCGAGTTGGCGACGCAGTGGGCTGCGATCGATCGGGGCGTGTTCGAGATCGTGAAGCTCGCCGGTCAACGAGTCGAGCTGCGCAACATCGTCACCGGTGTAGGAATCACCGTTGGCGAAATGGAGTCGGGCTCGGGCATCGAGACGGGCGATTTGATGATCGGCCGTCCGCTGCCGGTCGGCGACGGTTGGCGTGCTTTCGGTGGCTTCATGCCGTGCGATCCGTCAATCGTGGAAAATGTCGTCGCAGCGATCGAGGCGCGTGACGCCCTCGGTATTGCCGGCCTGATTGGTGATCAGCTCGCACCGACCCACGATGACCTGATGAGCCAACTCGGACTCGAGGGCCTGGGACTCGACGGCCTCGACTTCGAAGCGCTCGGCCTGGACGAGGCCGACCTCTCAGACGAGTAGAACGCGGGCGGCTACCTGCCGGCCGCGTCGAGTTCGGCGACGTACTGCTCAAGCTTGGCAAGGGCGGGCTCGGCGTGGTCGAGCGCGCCCATCATCACGTTGATCAGCTCGTCACTCGGCGTGTCGGCCGAGCTGAATCCGTCGAGGCGACTGTTGGCCAGCCACGCCTGAAGAGTCGGGTCGGCACCCCAGTTCGCGCTGTTCAGCGAGTTGCCGTACGCGGTGCGAATCCAGTCGGTAGCGGCGTCGGGGTGGGGCACGACACCGCAGAGATGGTTCTTTTCGTCGGCTGTCTCGTACGCCGCTTCGCAGTGTGCGATGAATGCAGCGCTGAAGACCTGCTGGCAGTGCCGGATGGTCTGGAGCGTGATGCAGCTGCCGTCGAAGACCTCCTTCGGCGGGCGACGTTCGAGGCCGTCCGCGGTGCAGTCGATGTGGGCGGTGTCGCCGCTCGTGGGAACCACGCCGTCGTCAAGGACAATCTGATCGATGTCGATGCGTTGTACCCGGCCAAGGCGGACAACGTGAGTGATCCGGCGGAGCTGAGCAAGTTCTTCTTGGGTGATCGTCGAGCAGCGGTACATCGTTGGTTCGACGTCGGTGGTGAGGCGGAGCAGAATGCCGTCGGCTTCAAGCCGGGAGAACAGGTCAGCGATTGAGTCAGACTCGGCAATGTGCTTGAACTGGGTGATGAACCGTTCGGCGGTGCCCTCGAAGAAATCACCTGGCTGGATGGTTTTGCGGTCGATGTACCAGGAGTCGCGCGGCATGATCCAGCGGATCTGGTCCGGGTCGACGCCGTGACGCAGCAGCCAGAGGCAGGCATCAGCTCCGGTCTTGCCAGCGCCGATGATCGTGTAGCCGTCAGCCGGCTGGCTCAGCTTGGGGAGGTCATTGAGCGGCGTACAGCGCACTCCGTCAGCGACGTCGTACGCGGGCGGACGCTGCGACGGGACCGTCACGTTCATGTAGGTGGCGTCGACCAGCGTTGCCGCGTTGACGCTGGTCCGGATGCCCGTCGTGAGCGACACGAGATCGCCGGTTGCGGGTTCGTACTCGGTCATCGGGAGGTACGTGACACGGCCCGATGGGAGGAAATCGCGATGCATCACGTGGTCGTAGTAGGCCATCACCTCGGCACCCGTTGCGAGTTCGTACAGGCCGGCATTCCAACCAACGGCGTCTTTCACATCGTTGCCGAGCGGACGGGAGTTCACCCCATAGAACGCCGACGGCTGATGCAGCCGGACGAATGGATAGGCGTCGTTCCAATGTCCGCCGGGCCGGCCCTGCCGGTCGACAATCGTGAGCGTTGCTTCGGGCATTTCGTTGAGGATGGTGTCGGCAAACGCCATACCCATCGCTCCAGCGCCGATGATCAAGTAGTTCGTGTCCATGCATAAGTGTCGCGCAGCGCGGCCACCGACGACTGGGTCCTTATCGGCAGGTAAGCCGCAAGCTGCTGCGAGTTTTGAAAGTCGATCGGCTCGTTGTTCACGGTGCGGTGGCTCGGCCGCGGCGCACTCGCTCCAGCGACTGATCGCTACGACCCCCGGGAGGCAAGTAGGTGCAAGTGCTCACGCTTCGATCCTCGCTGCTCTTGAGCGCGACAATGCACCAGAGCTGATCGAAGGGGATCAACATGACTGCCGAGCAAGGTGCCGTACGGGCTGCAGAACGAGTTGCGGGTGCGACCAATGTCGACGTGGTGATTGTGGGCGCAGGGTTCGCCGGGATGTACCAGTTGAAGCGCATGCGCGATGCTGGGTTCAGCGCGGTGGTTATCGAGGTCGGCGACGGCGTCGGTGGCACGTGGTACTGGAACCGCTACCCGGGTGCGCGCTGCGACATCCTCACGGTCGACTACTCATACAGCTGGGACCCCGAGTTGGAGTCCGAGTGGGAATGGTCCGAGCGGTACGCAACTCAGCCCGAGATCCTGCGCTACGCGAACTTCGTTGCCGACAAACACGACCTGCGGCGCGACATCCGTTTCGACACGCGGGTCACCTCTGCCTCCTGGGACGAGTCGACGAAGCGGTGGACAGTCAGCACAACCGACGGCGACGTCGTTGGGCAGCATTACGTGATGGCCACCGGCTGCCTGTCGGTGCCGAAGGTTCCCGACGTGCCGGGCAACGGACGTTTTGAGGGCCCGACGTATTCGACCAGCGAATGGCCCCACGAGGGCGTCGATTTCACAGGAATGCGGGTCGCCGTGATCGGCACTGGGTCATCGGGCATCCAGTCGATCCCGATCATCGCCGAGCAAGCCGCGCAGCTCACCGTGTTCCAGCGGACTCCGAACTTTTCAATGCCAGCGCATCACGGGCCAATCGCCGATGAGCGGCTGGTTGAGTACCGCCAAGACCCTGCGCACTATCGGGAAGAGGCCCGACACTCACCGATTGGCGTACCGTTCGTCCCCCTCGCCGAACTGAGTGCACTCGAAGTAACCGAAGCTGAACGCAACGCTGCCTATGAGCAGTCATGGCAACGCGGCGAACTGGGCCAGCTGACGCCGTTCACCGACCTGGGTATCAACGCCGAGGCAAACGACACGATGCGTCGGTTCATTCACAACAAGATTCGCGGCATCGTTGACGACCCCGAAATCGCCGAGCTGTTGTGCCCGACCAACCACTACTTCGCCACGAAGCGACCGTGCCTCGATACGAACTACTACGCCACCTACAACCGGCCGAACGTTCGGCTGGTCAACCTACTGCAGACCCCGATCGAGTCGATCACCGAGTCGGGTATCGATGTGACCGGCGAGTCGATGAGCTTCGACGCGATCGTGTTCGCCACTGGCTTTGATGCAATGACCGGTGCGATTGTCGGAGCAAATATCACGGGTCGCGATGGCATGTCGCTGCGCGACGCTTGGGCGGACGGCCCAATGACCTACCTCGGGCTGATGACAGTCGGATTCCCAAACCTGTACATGATCACCGGGCCCGGTAGCCCATCGGTTCTGTCGAACATGATGGTGTCGATCGAGCAGCACGTCGACTGGATCTCGGACCTCGTCGACCACATGCGGACCAATCAGTTGGACACGATCGAACCAACGACGCTCGCCCAAACCAAGTGGGTGAAGCACTCAAACGACATCGCAAACATGACCCTGTTACCCACGGCAAACAGTTGGTACATGGGCGCGAATGTGCCCGGCAAGCCTTCGGTGTTCCTGCCTTATCCCGGCGGCGTTGGCGCGTACCGCGAAGTGTGCGACGAGGTCGTCGAGCGCGACTACTTCGGCTTCACGCTCGCTGGCCCTGCGGGCTCGACAACCAACGACGGCGCCATTCGCCCGGTACAGCCCGACGTCGCTGCGATGTTGGCAGCTATGGCCGAAATGGGCCTGCCGCCACTTGAGTCGCTTTCGGTTGATGATGCGCGGGCGTTCATGGACATGTCGGCGGGCCTCCGGCCGCCGGGGCCCGATGTCGGCGAAATCGTCGACGGTGTGCTCCAAGGTGCTGACGGCGATTTGGAGTACCGGCTGTATCGGCCGGATTCCGATGGGCCGCACCCGGTGGTCGTGTATTTCCACGGCGGTGGCTGGGTGCTCGGCAGCCACACCTCGGACGATCCGTTGTGCCGTGACCTGTGCGTTCGTTCCGACGCGGCGATCTTGTCGGTCAACTATCGCCATGCCCCTGAAGCACGTTTCCCCGCTGCCGCCGACGACGGGTTCGCCGCGTTGCAGTGGGTCGCTGCGCACGCCGACGAGTTGGGTGTGCGCGCCGACCAGCTCGCCGTTGCGGGTTGGAGTGCCGGTGGCAATGTCGCTGCCGTTGCGTGCCAGCAGGCGCGCGATGCGGGTGGGCCGACGATCATCGGGC
>CAWUXP010000085.1:0-13113 GCA_963926495.1 Candidatus Ilumatobacter herschelensis | reverse complement strand
GCGACGGCCTCGTCAAGAATGAGCCAGGCGAGCATGGCGGAGGCAACGGGGATGAAGAGCGTGAACGTCGAACCAACCCAGAGCGGAATTCGCTGCAGCGACCAGTTCATCAGTGAATGGCCAACGATGCCTGAACCGATGATCATCACGATCAGCCAGCCCCAATTGGAGGCGTTCGGCCACGAGAAGTCTTGGCCGAGGGGGAGGCCGATTACGAGGCAGATCGCTGCCGTCCAGATCGAGGTGCCGGCGGTGAACTCGGTCGATGTCATCGTCGAGCGGGAGTTCTTCGATGCGATGAAATATGCGCTCCACGAGAACATGGCGGCAACGGCGAGCAGGTCGCCCCTCAAGCTGGTGACATCGTCGGTTGTTGCACTGGCGACGACGACGAACGCTCCAGCGAGGGCGACGAGCGACCAGAGGGCGTCGCGTGGTCGGATCTTCTCGCCAAAGAAGCGGGCCGCGACAACGCCCACCAAGATTGGTTGCAGGGAGCCAATGGTCGTGGCGTTGACGACGCTTGTTGTCTTGATTGCGGAAAAGAAGAACACGATGTCGGCGCCGAGAGCGATGCCGCCCCACATTGATTTGCGGATGATCTGCATTTTGAAAGGGACGCCTCGGGAGCGCATGTAGGCCGTGAGGCCGACGAAGAAGACGAAGAACCGGTAGGTACCAATCGCCAACGCGTCCATGTCGAGGTACTTTGCGAGGATTGTTCCGGTCGACCACGCGGTGACAGCAATGCCAGCGCCGATCAAACCGCGTGGGCCCTCGTTGGCAGCGGCTGTGCCGGCGGTGGTTTGGGTCGTTGCGGTCACCGCAGCAACGTATCCGGTTGGCAGGTGCTGAGGGTTTGTTGGCCGGTGTTTACAGCACCCCGCATAGGTTCGCTCGCCTCACTGGCGCGCATGGGGCATTGTTCTGAAGAGGCCGGTTGTGTTCGCAATGCGACGGCTCTATCATGGCATCACTGTTCGCCGCGGGGTGGAGCAGTTCGGTAGCTCGTCGGGCTCATAACCCGAAGGTCGTAGGTTCAAATCC
Source organism: Candidatus Ilumatobacter herschelensis (assembly GCA_963926495.1). GTDB lineage: Bacteria > Actinomycetota > Acidimicrobiia > Acidimicrobiales > Ilumatobacteraceae > Ilumatobacter_A > Ilumatobacter_A herschelensis. The sequence goes on along the minus strand of CAWUXP010000085.1, from coordinate 12,066 downwards.
TACCCCCGCCACCAACGAAGGCCCTGGTAGATCGCATGATCTGCCAGGGCCTCTTTTGTTCTTAGGACGCCGTGTCAAACCCTGGTTTGTCGTGAGTTGACGAATCGGGCTGATCCGAGACGCCACCGGGCTCAGTCATCGGTTGCTTGCGCTTCGGGACGACATCGGTCACTCACACAATTCCTCGAGCGCTTCGCGACCTCGGAAATCGTCACACCAGGGACCCGCTGAACTACTGCCGAGGTACGCCCAACGACCGTTAACGCGCTCCGCGGAACTGGACTCTCCGTCAGGGCTGTAGCAGACGATTTCCTGGTCGAGCGCTTGCTCCCCCGGTGGACGATCGCAGTCGTACCCATCGTCCGGCCCGGGCGCGCCACACGGATACGAGTCGTCAGGGGAGCCCACTGAAAAACACGCGTAGGGGGTATTGGAGGTGAAGTCGAAACCTGCGTAGTTCGAGTCGATTCCTCTTCCTCTTCCGGCTCCGCACTCAAAGCTGGAGATCCAGATCTCACCGGACTGCATCAAATTGCGCAACCTTTTGAAGTCTGCGTCCGAGGCGGACAGTTCCTGCAGCACCGTCGACTCGTTACACGGTTGGCCCGATGTGCCCATCGTTGACGGCGGGAGCAGAATTTCAGTCCCGGGAGTCGGGAACTCCTCCAACGTTGTCCAACCATTCAGCGCGTAGATGTCGCGCCAACTCTTCAACATGAAGCGATCGGCGACCGCTACCGGGAAGTCATCGGGCTGCACGACGTAGCGCCACGCACCCTCGGTGGAAGGATCTCCGCCGATCGTCGTCGCTGTTGCATCAGCTGGCGAAACTGCGGTCGCCGATGGAGCCGAGGCGTCAGCGCTCGCCGACGGAGCAACCGACGGTGACGCACCCGTAGCCGCAGCGTCAGCTGGCTGCGACTGGAGCGAGCCTTCCGAAGCGACGCGGTTGTCGCTGCCCTCCTGGGAACCTTCGTCGCCGTTGCTCTTCAACACGAGGTAACCCACAACGACGATCACGACGAGCAGCCCTAAGAGAATGATCAACGGCAGTGGCCCCGTGGGCCGAGGAGGCTCTGACCAGTACTCTTCGTTCCGGTGCTGCTGGCCCGACGAAGGATCGTTTTCTTCATTCATGCTCAGGGCTCTGCATTCTGGTCAAGGTGCAGATCGGCAGTCAGGGCTATGCCGATGCAACTTTTATACTATCCCGGCAGGTCCCTCACGCGTGTCGACCATTGGAGCTCAGACTTTGTCGGCAGATTCGGGTCACGGAGAAGCTGACGACCAACCCTGACGAAAGGCCGACGGCATGCTCCCGACCCCATACATGTTGTAGCGGATCGGAGCACAGTTCGACCTGGCGCAGCCTGAAGCAGGTGCGTGATGGATTTTGATATCTCCGTTGAGATGGCAGTTCGAAGCCAGCGATGCGGCCGAGCCCGCAGCGCCGTGGGAGGGACCGCCAGTCGAGGTCCCGAGGTTCCTTGGCGAGCTGCCCTCGTGGTGGGATGCACATTTGTCGTCCGTGGACGGTTGCTAGTTGCTGGCTCCGGTCTTGGAGCCGGGCTTGATCGGAGCGACGGGGCCTCCCTCGGTGCCGCCTCTGTTTGGGCGCTATGCCAGCGGACCATTCATCGATTGGCCGGGCGAGAGTTCTCCGTCGATGTCCGTCGTAACCGGCGAAATCTCCGCACAGAACTTTGAGCTAGAAGACTTCTTCGCCACGGGCGTAACGACGGTCGAGTACAGGGACGGCTCAGTGGGGCGGGTAGTCGGTGACGGGCGGTTCATGATCACCATCCCAGGCCAGCCCTGCGCCTTTACCTTTACTTCGCCGTCGCCGCAGGTGGCGTCAAGTAAGTTCGCGCGCTCACTGCGAGTCATCGACCTCTCGGCGGTAGCGAGTGCCGTCGTACCCGAATCGGCTCCTGACCTCTCTACGGAGGCGTGTCCGACAGCAGGCCGAGATGTGCTGAAGCTCGGTGACGGATCAATTCTCGGATGCGAGTCGATTCGCCAACTCCAGAAGCTGCTCGCTGACAACGGCTACGCCCTGGGGATCGACGGAGAATTCGGTGCTTCGACCGAGACTGCCGTTCGACAGTTCCAGTCCAACGCCGGTCTACTGGTCGATGGACTCGTCGGACCGGCTACCTGGGCTGCCTTGCTGGGCTCGGTTGGCGATTACTAGGCCCTCATGTCATCCACGTCGGCTGACCTTGGTGCTCCTAGCCGGGTGGGCCCGCGACTGTTCGAGGCGAAGGCAGCTTCTCTTAAATCGCGATTGTGACTCGGGTATCCGGTTGGCCGGATGTCGTGCGCCGTGTCAACCTCATGTCAAACGAACTGCTCGTCACGTTCCGGATTCAACGTCATCTAACATCATCGGGCGATGCAGAGAAGCGCACCTACCAGCACTTACGGGACTGCCCGGACTGATTCAACAGGCACGCACTGCGCTCATAACCCGAAGGTCGTAGGTTCAAATCCTACCCCCGCCACCATCTGAAGGCCCGGAAGCGCTGAGCTTCCGGGCCTTTTGCGTTGTCCTGGGCTGGCACTGCGTCTACCGGGCGACAAACGACTGGTGCGGGTCGGAGGTGCGAACTCGGTGGAGAGGCCGTCGGTGGTGCTGCAAGCGCTGAGCACGATGGTTGCGAAGATCTACGATTACGATCCGCGCATCGACATCAACGCCGAATCCCTCGCCGCCCGCCTTGCGCGCTCGCTCCGTGCAGCTGGGTCGACCGTGATGTTCGGCGTGCCTGGCGGGGGTCCGAATCTTGATGTTGTCGGCGCCGCGACCGCCGAGGGAATTCGATTTCACCTTGCGCACGGCGAGTCGGCCGCCGCGATCATGGCGAGCACGCATGCGCTGCTCACGAGGACGCCGACGGCGGTGGTGGCCACACGCGGGCCGGGGGCGACGTCGATCGCCAACGGTGTCGCTCAGGCAACGCTCGATCGGTATCCGCTGCTCGCGATCACCGACACCGTTCCGGCGAACGTCCGTGACCGCATTCCGCATCAACGAATCGACCAGCGCTCGATGTTTACTCCGATCGCCAAGGCGTCGCGCACGGTCGGCATCGACATCGAGAGTGCTGCGCTGACCGAACTCATCGAGCGCGCTCAGACGTGGCCGTTCGGCGCGATGCACCTCGACTACGACGTCAGCGGTCAATCAGCTGTCGAGACCCCGCACGTGGCTCCTTCGCTGGCGAGCGAGCAGGTCGTCGAGCAGGCCTGCCAGATCCTCGCCGCCGCGACGCGTCCGCTGGTGATCGTCGGCATGGAAGCCGCAGCGATCGGCGACCAGATCCGCCTCGCCCTCGAGCATTTCGCGGCGCCCGTCCTGACGACGTACCAGGCAATCGGGCTGGTGCCGAGCGAGGGCCCGCTCCATGCCGGGCTGTTCACGAACGGCGCACTCGAGCGCGAGGTCATCGACGCCGCTGATGTGATCGTGACGATCGGGCTCGATCTCGTCGAGCCGATTCCTGCTGCATGGACCAGTCGGGCTCCGGTGGTCCGGCTGTCGGCGGACGTGCAGGTTGACGAGTACCTCTCGGCAACCGTCGATGTTGTCGGCGACCTCGCCGACGCTGCCCGACGTGTGCTGCGCGATCCGAAGCCGTGGGGCCATGACGCCGCTGCTGTGTTTCGCGCTGCCAGCCGCGATTCGATCCGGGCGTGCGAGTCGGGCTCGAACTTCGGGCCGGTGCAACTCGTGGACACGGTCTCGGCAGCCATCCCGCCTTCGTCAACTGTCACCGTCGACGCCGGCGCCCACTTTCTTGCGATCATGCCGCTCTGGCCGGTGTCGAACCCTTTCGACCTGCTCATTTCGAATGGCCTGGCAACGATGGGGTTTGCCGTGCCAGCCGCAATTGGCGCGGCTGTGGCCCGGCCCGGCCGTCCCGTCGTCGCCCTGGTCGGCGACGGTGGTTTGGGCATGACGATGGCCGAACTCGAAACGATCGGTCGACTTGATTTGCCGGTTACCGTCGTCGTGTTCAACGACGCCGCGCTGAGCCTGATCGAGATCAAGCAGAACGACGGGCACGGAGGAAGCAACGCAGTGAAGTACTGCGAAACCGACTTTGCAGCGATTGCCAAAGCCAGTGGCATCGGCGGTGTCATCGTGCGTTCGGCTGACGAACTCCGCGCAGCGCTCGATGGCGATTGGCAGCAGCCGCGCCTAATCGACGCGCGCATCGATCCGTCGAGCTACCGCGCGCTCATCGCTGCGACCCGTGGCTGAAATATCGCTCCGTCACATGGTGCGACCCTCCGGTGACGGGCGAGAGGCACTGTTGCGCGAATATGTGTCACCCGACACAGGAGGTCAATAATGTCCGTTACCGTTTCCAGATTCCTCGACGTCTCCGAGGGCGTGCAGCCAAACCAGTTCTCGGTGGGTTCGCACGACTCGATCGCAAGCATCAGCGATCTCGATGAGACCTATAAGCAACTCATGGACAAGCCGTATGCCTGTGTCATGGCGGTCATGGGGAGCGACGGCCGCCCGAACTTGACGCCGATGTGGTTCGATTACGAGGGCGACAAGGTGCTCGTCAATGTCGCGGGCCAGCGCAAGAAGACCGACTGGATTCGCAACAACCCCCAGATCTCGCTGCTCATCATGAACCCCGAGAACATGTACCACTGGTTGAGTCTCAAAATCACGGTCGATCGAGAGATCTCCGAGGACGACCCCGACGAGGGTGCATGGGTCACCGAGCAGCTCAACCGCATTTGGGTGAAGTACGTCGGTGAAGGTGACACCTACGGTCTTCGTGACCCGTCGTTCGAGGAGCGCCGCGTGCTGTTCGAGTGCACCGTGGATCGCATTGCTACGTTCGGCCAACCTGGCTGAGGCCGGTCGTTACGACGTGGCGCGTGTATTGCCTGACGCTCTTTCGATCGGAGTCGTCGGTGGCTCGCTCGGTGGGCTGACAGCGGCGTGCCTGTTGCGCGACGCTGGCCACGACGTCACGATCTACGAACGTTCGAGCCGCGAACTCGAACAGCGTGGTGCCGGCATCGGATTGCTGGAGGCGACCTCGCGCTATCTGGTCGGGCGAGCCGGAGTGGCACTCACCGACATCAGCATCTCGACGGATCACATCCGACACCTTCGGCGTGACGGAACCGTCGAGCACGAGAGCGCACACCGCTACGTGTTCAGTTCGTGGAACACGGTGTACCGCCGCCTGTTGGACCACTGGCGGCCGTCGCCGTACCTTCTCGACCGCGAGATGGTCGACTTCCGTCAGCGCAGCGGCGACGAGCCAGAGGGCGTCCACATCGACTTTGCGTCCGGCAACTCGACCTCGGTTGACCTGCTGGTGTGCGCTGACGGTGTCGGGTCGATGGCGCGATCACGACTGCAACCGCACGCGATCGAGGGGTACGCGGGATACGTGGCGTGGCGCGGCATGGTGCCCGAGGCCGACCTGCCACCAGATGTCGCGGCGTCGCTCACGGACGCCATCACCTACTACGTGTACGCGAACAGTCACATTCTCGTCTATCCGATTCCGGGGCTCGGCGGTTCGGTCAAGCCCGGCGAGCGGCTGGTCAACTTCGTCTGGTACCGCAACTATCTGAAGGGTCCCGACTTCGACGATCTGATGACCGACACCGATGGACGACATCGTGATCTGTCGATTCCGCCGGGATCGGTGAGCGCTCATCACGACGCAGAGGTTCGGGCGCACGCGAGGGCACGTCTTCCCGCCGTACTCGCTGCCGTGGTCGAGGCAACCGAACAACTCTTCGTGCAAGTCGTGTACGACATCGAGGTCGAGCAGATGGCCTTCGGTCGAGTTTGCCTCATCGGCGACGCCGCGTTCGCAGTACGCCCCCATGCGGCCGCGGGCACGGCCAAAGCAGCGGATGACGCATGGACACTTGCGACCGCGCTCGGCTCCGGCGGCACTGTCAGCGAGGCGCTCTCCGACTGGGAATCGACCCAACTCGCGCTCGGCCGCAACTTGCTTGACCGGACACGACGGGTCGGACGGCGTTCGCAGGTCGAGAACACATGGACGCCTGGCGATCCTGATTTTATCTTCGGCTTACACACGCCGGGAGACTCATGAACGCCCGGCGAACACTCGCGACGCGGATGTCCGATGCGGCAGCGACATTGCTCGACTCGCTCGACCACGCCAAACGCGACTCAGCTGTGTTCGACTTCGCTGTCGGCTCCGAGCGAGAGCGGTGGTTCTACACGCCGACCGACCACGGCGGCCTGCCGCTTGCGGTGATGACGTCGGCGCAGCATCGCAACACGATGCGCCTGGTCGCGACTGGGCTATCGCAGGCCGGCTACGTCACCACCGCTGCGATCATGGGACTCGAGAACGTGCTCGACCTCACCGAGGGTTTCGTCTCCGGTTTCGGACGCGATCGAGGGCGCGACCCGTTGCTGTACTGGATCTCGATCTTCGGATCACCCGACGACGCTGCCTGGTCGTGGCGCTTCGGCGGCCACCACATTTCACTGCATTTCACGATTGTGGACGGCGAGGTGTCCTCGACGACACCGTGCTTCCTCGGTGCCGATCCGGCGTCGTCGCCGCTGCTTGGCCCACACATGCATCGACCGCTGGGCGGTGCCGAGGACCTCGGACGCGAGCTGATGCATTCGCTGTCCGACGAGCAACAGGCAGCGGGTTGGCTCTCGCCGGTCGCGCCGGTCGACCTCGTCGGCGCCAACCGGCCGGTACTCACAGACGGCGACACCACGCCCGATCTGCCACTGATCTGGCGCGGCCGGCTCGATGCCGATCTCGATGCGATGATGGCTGCGGCGCACCAAGCGGCGGTTGACAAGGCCGGGGTGACACCCGAGGTGCTTACCGCCGTGTCCTTTACAACGATGCCGAAAGGCGTGTCGGCTGCCACGTTCGACAGGGGTCAGCAGGAAATCCTGCGCGCATTGCTTGGCACCTATGTCGGTCGGGTCGCCGATGACCTCGCCGACGCCCAGTTGGCCAAGTTCGACGGCGCTGCCCTCGGATCGCTGTCGTTCGCTTGGGCCGGAGGCATTGAGGTCGGTGAGCCGCACTACTACCGCATCCAAGGTGCCCAGCTGTTCTGCGAGTACGACAACACACAGCGCGATGTGAACCATGTCCACACCGTGTGGCGCGATCTCACGGGCGACTTTGCGCGAGACACGCTTGCCGACCACTACGCCCGCGACCACTCCTGAGGTCGGCAAGGTGTCCGTCCGGGCCGGAGGTGTCTCGAACTCGCCGCCCGGATCTACGACGGAGTCGACGAGGTACACAAGACCAGTCTCGGCCGTCAGGAATCGGGTGTGAGATGAATGTCGTACGCGCAGGTGTGCGCACCACTGGTCTTGTGGGTGATCCGTTGCACGTTTGCTTCAGGTATCAAATCTCGGAGGTAGTCAAGTTCGCTAGCGCAGGCCTGCGGATACTCGTTGGCAACGGCCCAGATGGCGCAGTTGTGGAGGTTGATTCGGAAGTGCCCGTCGGCGACGGATTCGAAGTCGGCGAGGTAGCCCTGCTCGTCGAGTAGTTCGGTGAGGATGGCAACTTGTTCGTCGACGGCTTTGCCTGCGAGTCGACGCTCGGCAACGTCGACCATTTGGTGCCGCCGACGATCGAAGACGCGGCTGATGAGGGCTGGCTCTTCGGCTTCCATGTGCCCGAGGAGCTCGATCGGCAGGCTTTCGGCTGCTGTTGCAAAAAGCGGCTCGGTGAGCGTTGTGGCGCGGTACCGCTCGGCCGGGCGGCCAGGATGCCCATGATCTTTATGCGATGTGACCAGCCCCGCGGTCCGTAGGGCGGCGAGGTGCTGGCGAACTGCGCTCGATGAAATTTCGAGTGCAATTGCGAGTTCGTCAGAGGTGGCTTCGCCGTGACGTTTGAGGATTTCAAGCACATGACGCTGCGTCGGCGACAGATCAACGGCATGCTTCATGCTGTCGAATCATACCGACGAGTTGCACTATGCGCAATTGCGCAAGGTGTATGTTGCAAAATTGCCCGAAAGTCGATAGAAATTCAATTAGCGGCGACTGAGTCTTCGCTTACACAAGGTCTGGTCAACCCCTGAGGAGGGCCAGTCGAAAGGAGCCCCCATGAAGGTTTGGATCGATCAGGATCTCTGCACCGGAGACGGCCTGTGCGAGGAGATCGCACCCGACGTCTTCTTCGGAATGGACGACGGCCTCTTCTATGTCAAAGAGACCGCTTCAAATTTCGGTGCTGAAAAATTGTTCGACGGCACCGCCAACCCGGCAGGAGCTGAGGGCATGGCGCGTATCCCGGATGGCGGCCTCGAGAGCGTCATTGAATCCGCTGAAGAATGCCCCGGCGAATGCATCTTCATTGATGTCGAGGGGTGACGATCTCTGATGAGTGAAAGCACCCGCACAATTGAGGAGCTGACGTCGTCCGAATACGAGTACGGCTTCAGTACCGACCTCGACACCGACATTGCCCCACCGGGCCTCGATGAGAGCGTCGTCCGCCTCATTTCCGCGAAGAAGAACGAGCCCGAGTGGCTTCTCGAATGGCGCCTGAAGGCCTATGCGGCCTGGCGCGAGATGGAAGAGCCCGACTGGGCCAAGCTGGAAATAGCCCCGATCGACTACGAGTCGATCAGCTACTGGGCCGCACCGAAGATGAAGCCCGTGCTCGACAGCATGGACGACGTCGACCCTGACATTCGCGAGATGTTCGACAAGCTTGGCATCCCGCTACACGAGCAGAAGATGCTCAGCAACGTCGCTGTCGATGCAATCGTCGATTCGGTGTCCGTCACCACGACGTTCAAAGCCACACTTCTCGAAGCTGGCGTAATTTTCTGCTCGTTCTCTGAGGCGGTCAAGGACTACCCCGACCTGGTGCGTGAGCATCTCGGATCCGTCGTGCCGGTGCGCGACAACTTCTTTGCAGCGCTGAACTCGGCGGTGTTCTCCGATGGTTCGTTCTGCTACATCCCGAAGGGCGTTCGCTGCCCGATGGAGCTGTCGACGTACTTCCGAATCAACTCGATGAACACCGGCCAATTCGAACGCACGCTGATCGTTGCCGAAGACGATTCCCACGTGTCGTACCTCGAAGGATGTACTGCGCCGCAGCGCGACGAAAACCAACTGCACGCTGCCGTCGTCGAACTCGTCGCCAAGGACCGTGCCGAGATCAAGTACTCCACCGTGCAAAACTGGTATCCCGGTGACGAGAACGGGGTCGGTGGCATCTACAACTTCGTCACCAAGCGAGGACGTGCCCACACCGACGCCAAAATCTCTTGGACGCAGGTCGAGACCGGCTCAGCAATCACCTGGAAATACCCGAGCGTGATTCTGCAGGGTGACCGCAGCATCGGCGAGTTTTACTCCGTGGCGCTGTCGTGTCGCCGCCAGCAGGCCGACACCGGCACCAAGATGATTCACATCGGCAAAGACACCACGAGCACGATCATCTCGAAGGGTATTTCTGCCGCCCACGGTCAGAACACATACCGCGGCTTGGTCAAGATCATGCGCTCTGCGGAAAACGCTCGCAACTACACCCAGTGCGATTCGTTGCTCCTCGGCAAAGAGTGCGGTGCCCACACGATTCCGTACATCGAAGTAAAGAACCCGACCGCCCAGGTCGAACACGAAGCATCGACGTCGACGGTTGGTGAAGACCAGCTCTACTACTGCCGCCAACGCGGAATGACCGAAGAAGACGCGATGTCGATGATCGTTAACGGCTTTTGCCGCGAAGTTTTTAACGAACTCCCGATGGAGTTCGCTGTCGAAGCTCAGCGTTTGCTGAGCATCAGCTTGGAAGGAAGTGTCGGCTAATGCTGCACGTCAACAACCTCACCGCCGCCGTTGGTGGCAAACAAATTCTCAACGGTCTCAACCTTGATGTCGGTGCCGGCGAAGTCCACGCAATCATGGGCCCGAACGGCTCGGGCAAGAGCACGTTTGCGCACACCCTCGCCGGACGCGATGGCTACGACATCACTGGCGACGTCACGCTCGACGGAGCAGATCTGCTCGATATGGAACCCGAAGCGCGCGCCGCTGCCGGTGTCTTCATGGGCTTCCAATACCCAGTCGAGATCCCTGGCGTCAACAACATGTACTTCCTGCGAACCGCGCTGAACTCGGTCCGGCGAGCGCGCGGAGAGACCGAAGTCGGAGCACGTGACTTCCTCAACGTGTCCAAGAAGGCAATGGACCTCGTCGAGATGAAGGAAGATTTTCTGTATCGCTCGGTCAACGCTGGCTTCAGCGGTGGCGAAAAGAAGCGCAACGAAATTCTCCAGATGGCCATCATGGAACCGCGCCTCGCAATCCTCGACGAGACCGACTCCGGCCTCGACATCGATGCGCTCCGAATCATCGCTGGCGGTGTCAACGCGCTGCGCAGCCCCGAACGTTCGATGATCGTGATCACTCACTACCAACGTCTACTCGACTACATCAAGCCCGACTTCGTACACGTGCTCGTCGACGGACGCATTGTCAAGTCGGGTGACCACACGCTCGCGCTGCACCTCGAAGCCAACGGCTACGCCGACTTCGAGAACGATGCCGGCGACGCCTCTGAGCAATCGTTTGCCGGAGCGCAGTCGTGACAGCATCGCCCACGGCGATCGATCCCGCAGTCACGGGCCGAGCGGCCGCCCTCGATTGGGTGGAGTCGAGCGGGTACCCGACGCGACGCAACGAGGCGTGGCGCTACGCGCCCCACAAAAAGCTCGCTGAGTTGTCGTTCGGGCCACCGGTCGCGCTGACGACGAACGTCCCCGACATCGGCGAGATGATCCCTGCCCTCGACGGCCCATGCATCGTCGTGGTCAATGGCGTCGTCAACACCGAACTGTCCACAATGACCAGCCCGGCGGGTCTCCATCTATCGAGCCTGCTCGACGCCCGCCGAGAACAACCTGATCGGCTCGAAGTTCATTTCGATCGGGTTGAGAGCCAGATCAGCGATGCCTACATGGCGCTCAACCTCGCATTCGGCGGCGACGGTGCTGTCGTGCGCCTCGACGCCGGCGTGACGCTCGACGTACCGATTCACATTGTTGACGTCGAGGTGCCTGACGAAACTCGCAACGCATCGTGTACCGGTGTGGTTATCGAGATGGGCGCTGGCAGTTCTGCCACGATCGTCGAGACCCGCATCGGTGTCGGTGCTGACTTCGGTGGCTCAAATATCCGCACGACCATCACGGTCGCTGACGATGCTTCGCTCGAGCACGTGCTCCTGCAGAACGTGCCAGCAAGCCACGTGCACCTCAGCAACATCGATGTCAAGCAGGGAGCCAACAGCAGGTTCCTGGCTCGTTCGTTCAACCTCGGCGCGTCGTACGGCCGGGTTGCGTACCGCGTCGATCTCGCCGGGCCCGGCGCCCACGCTGATCTGTCCGGTCTGTTCTTTGGTTTCGGTGACCAAGTCCTCGACCAGCAGATCAACGTCATCCACTCTGCCAAAAACTGCACGAGTCGCCAGACCTACCGCGGCGTCCTCGACGACGCCAGCACTGGAATATTCAACGGCGGTATCGACGTGCTTCGGGGCGCCGACGGCACCGATGCAGAACAGTCGAACAAGAACCTGATTCTCTCCGATCGTGCCGAGGTCAACACTCAGCCACGGCTCGAGATCCTCGCCGACGAAGTTGCTTGTAAGCACGGCGCCACGGTTGGCCAGCTCGACGAGTCAGCGATGTACTACATGCGTTCACGGGGCATTCCGGCTGTCGAGGCTCGCCGACTGCTGATCAACGGCTTCGCCGACCAGGTCGTTGACGAAGTGAGTATCGAATCGGTGCGCACGTGGATTAACCAGCAGCTCGGACACGATGATGCCTGATCAGACCGTCAGCGTCGGCAAGACTAAGGGCTTCACGCTGCCTCGCGCAGTCGATGCCACCATCGTGCCGGCCGGTCAGGCAATCACGCTTCCAGCGGGTGATCGGGTGACGTTGCTGCAGGCACTCGGGGCGACTGCCACGGTCACCACCAGCGCCGGTGAAATGGCTCGTCTGAGTCGTCAAGATTCGATCGAT
>CAWUXP010000084.1:0-5685 GCA_963926495.1 Candidatus Ilumatobacter herschelensis | reverse complement strand
GAAGCCGCAGGCGTGAACATCGTCATCGACCTCGACGCGGCCTATGACCCGTTGACCAGCGAGCAGGGTCTCGGTGTCGAACTCGCCGAGGAGATCGCCCCGTTCGCGGCACTGCGCCCCAAGGCAGTCGCCGGCCGCAATGAGCCCTGCCCGTGCGGCTCCGGCAAGAAGTACAAGCACTGCCACCTCGGCAACGAACTGCACTCGCTCAACGACCGTGCGGCCTGGCTGTACCTCAAGATGATGCGGTTCATGCAGCTCACCAACCCGTACCTACCCGACGGGATCGTCGCCGAAATGACGAGCAGCATGTCGACGTCCGGCATGGCCGAGATGCTCGAACAGTCCTACATCCCGACCGACATCGCGCTCCACGAAGGCAACGTTGCAAGCCGCTTCCTGATGGCAAAAAGCGCCATCCTGCCAGCCGACGAGATCGAGCTGACCGAGCAGTGGATCGCCGCGCCCCGCAGCGTATTCCGCATCAAAAAATCGACGCACGCCGAACTCGAACTGATGGAACTGCGCAGCCGCGACCGGATCACCATTGTTGGCACGATCCCCGAGCAGCCGCTCGAAGTCGGCACGCTGATCTGCGGCCGGCCGCTACCCGTTGGCCAGACACACCGCTCGTACGGCGGGTTTGTCCCGGTTGATGAGTCGATGATCGACAGCCTGCTCGAAGCGTGCGCGAGTCGCCATCTCGAAACCGTTGCCATTTCCCTGTCGCAGATTTTCGACGCTGCCGAACTCGCCGACGCCTTCGCCGCCGAGGACGCGCAGAGCGACATGACGATCTGATCAAGTGCCGGGGCCGGGCAGGCTGCCGGCAGTCAGTTCTACCAGTACTCCTCGAAGTGGATGTTGCCCGGCGCGTTACGGCGATCAAGGGTGAAGCCCTCGTTGACGAGTAGCTCGACGACTCCGACGGTGTCAGGGAAGACCTGCTTGCCGTCGACCTCTTCAGGCGAACCGATCATTGCGGGGTTGCCACACAGAAAGACGTGGCTGGTCTCTGGCGACAGCGTGACGCCGAGCTTGTCGGAGAAGTCGTTATCGCGCAGCAAGTCCTGCAGGTAACGCTTCGGGACTCCTTCTTCGCGAGTCGGCATCGGCACGTAGTGATAGTTCGGATAGCGCTCTTCAAGTTCGCGGTGCTTGTCGGCGTAACCGAGGTCGGCGTTCTGACGAACCGTGACCGCCGAGATGATCGGGCCGGTGTGGCCCTTCCGTAGGAGGTCGATGATCATGCCGTTGTGCGGGGCCTCGCCGGTGCCGGTCGAGAAGAACACGATCTCGGCCTTCGGATTCTGTACGTCATTAAGTGTGTAGCGGCCCGCGACTTTCGGGCCGAGATAAACGCGGTCGCCAATCTTTTTGAGCGCTAGGCGAGGGGTGAGTGCCGGCGTGTTGTCCGCTGTTGGGGGCACGAGGACGATATAGAACTCAAGCTCATCGAGACCGTTCTCGTCGGTCAGATAGCCGTAATCGTCGAAGATGCGCGACGAAATCGAATACGAGCGACGAATCAGCTTGTCCCACCGCTTCTCAGCTTCGGGATCGTCGGCGTCGTCGATGCGCTTTTCCCAGTAGCCGAGCCCGAGCGATGCGTACTGCCCCGGCAGGTACGACGTGTCGCCGTTGTCGGGCTTAACGCGGAGCACCCAGAGGTCGGAGTGGGTTGGCTCGAAGTGCGTGATCGTCGCGTTGTAGTGCTCGTCGCGCAACTCTTGGATAGCGCCAACGTGCTTGGTGCGACGTTCGAGCGACGATCGGGGCGCCGGCACTGCAGCGTCAGGGAAGGAACTCGACAGGAGCGCGAACCCGATCTCAGAACCGAGTGCTGTCGTTGCGGGCTTGCTATTTCCGTCTGCGTCAAGCCCAGGCTCGCCGACGAACCACACGTTGCCAGTAGCAACCGCAGCGTCGCTCAGTCCGATGCTCTCGTGGGTGACGGTGATGCGCGGCGGTGCAAACACGACGTGATCGAACTGGAGGTCGGGTGTGCGGCGATCGCCGAACTCGACAAGCGGGAACTCGCCAATCATCGACATGTGCTTCGGCGTCGACCGGTAGAGCAAGGTGGCGCGACGGTCGCGTTCGAGCTGACGCAACACGTACTCGCCCGTGGGCGACAGCTTCGTCGGGTCCATACCCTGCGCAGCGAGGACGACGCGGTTGCCGGTGTCGACGAACTGCGCCGTGAGTTCAACGGCATGATCGGACGGACCGATGACAAGGACATCGTTGTCGGTGCCGACGTCGGTGTGGCCGACATGGATCCGGTCGCTGTCCGGCAGCTTCACTACGGGCGACCAAGTCGGATCACTGTGGCGGTCAGCGATCAGCACGGTGCGCGTCCGGTAGCTAAGCCGGTTGGTGTCGACGACGAGATGTTCACCGGCGACGTTGATCGCAGTGGCCGCCTCGCCGTAACCGACGTCGAGTTTGTTGGCGCCAATCACATCAGGGAGCGCCACGCTGGAGTTGCCCTCCAGAATGCGAACACGCTGCAGGCCCGAACGACGGGCGAGGACGGCGGCCGACAAGCCGCTGGCTGAGCCTCCGACGACCACCAGGTCGTACAGGGTCGGGTCGTTCATCTCCGTCGGATCGGTGGAATCAGCCATGAGAAAAACAATCTACGCAACCCCGAGTTCATTCGGAAAGCCCAGCAGCTCAGAGCTCACCCAACAATCCAAATGAACACGCTCAGCCGTGGACGCTCATGGAAGAAGATGGGTTGATCTGACGGTTACGCCTAAACGTTGCCATGTCAAGATTCAGGCCTGTGTAGCGGGCCGTGACCTGGAGCGCGTCGGCGTCGTGGTCGTGGCCGCCTTCGACCGCCTCGATGAGCTCCGCCATCATGTGCCCGGCGACGCCGGCGTTCTTGAACTGGTTGCCACTGGTGCCGATGGCGACGTAGAAGCCGTCAAGGTCGGTGCGGTCGTAGATCGGGATCCAGTCGTCGCTTTTGTCATAGCGATCGACCACGCCCTTCTTGTCGTGCGGAAGAGGCACGCCGAGTGTCGGCATCCGCTTGTTTATCCGCATCGTGTTGGTCTCCCAACCATCACTGGTGACCTCGCCGAGTTCTTCGTCGGGGCCGACGACAATCTTTGGATCGCACGGCGGGTCGGTCGTGCCGACGAGGATGTTGTTGCCGGGCTGCGGCCGGAAATAGATACCGCTGTCATCGTCTGCCACAGCGAACCCGTTAGCGGTGAAGTCCATATCTGACGGACCAGGCACGTGGTACGTCTCATGCCGGATCGACGTCGTTTTGATGTTCATCGCATCGTACACGCCGGCTAACTTGTTGATGTCCGAGCTGTGCGGCCCGCCGACGTTGACGACGACCTTCGCCGTGACCGTTGAGCCGTCAGCCAACTCGACGCCCTTCACGCGGTCGCGCGAATCGCCAGATTGCTTCAGGAAGCCAACGACTTCGGTGCGGAAGCGGAACTCGCCGCCCTGGGCTTCAGCAGCGCGCTGCAGGTTGTGCGCCGCGAGTTGCGGGTCGTCGACGTAGCCGGCATCAGGGGAAAACAGTGCGCCAACCATCGTGCCGTGCGCGTCCTTCCAGAAGTCGTCGTCTGTCGAGCGCGATGGCGGGCCGTAGAGGTCGAGGTCGAAGGTCGGCACACGCCGTTCGAGTTCCGCGCGGTCCCAATATTCGTATGGCACTGCGAGTCGATCCCACAGCGGCATCACTCTGTTGTGGTGACCCTCTTCACCCTGGATCAGCAACACCATGCCGCATTGCACGAGCTTGGCGTAACCACTCTCGTCGGGCGCCCCAAGATATTCGGCCCAATTCCGCCAGTAGTGCATACCGTCCCATGCCGCAGCGACACCGGTCTCTGTCGAGTAACTGAATCGAATCATGGCGCTCGATGCGCTCGTGCTGCCATAGCCCGCGCCCGGACCCTTATCAATGCTCAGGGTGCGATGGCCGCGACGGGCCAGTTCATACGCGACCGCCCCACCGATCACTCCGGCACCAATGACGATCGCGTCGTAATCAGGCTCACTCGGTCCGGCACCTGTGGAGTCGCTCATGCTCCCCGATTGTGGCAGATCGAAAGACGTCGATCGGCCGCGCAGCGCCATGACACCCATGCGACTTGTTCAGCCGTTCCACAAGGTTCTGTCATGATGTGCCTATTCCAAGCAGAGGGTCAAGCAGAGGGTCAAGCAGAGGATCAAGGAGAGGGTCATGGGGAGTTTGCGACTAGACGTCGAATCATTGCGCACCTTCCGCGCCGTCGTCGATTGCGGCAGCGTTACCCAGGCCGCATCGCAGCTCAACCTCACCCAGTCGGCAGTGAGCTGGAAGATGAAACGGCTCGAAGAGCGGCTCGGCTCGCCACTTCTCGTGCGCGACGGACGCGAACTTGCGTTGACCGAACTCGGCAGCGAGCTGCTGATTCACGCCGAGCAAATCGTCGGTGCACACGACGACGCAGTCGACAGCCTGCAGCAGTCGCAGCTTGAGGGCACCGTGCACCTCGGTATCAACGATGAATTGGAAGCCGGCGAAGTCGCCGTTCTACTCGCTCGATTTCAGCGTCGTCACCCGATGGTCAGGCTCCACGTCCGGATGGGGCTCAGCGGCCCCATTGCACAGCTCGTGCGCGGCGGCGATCTCGACCTCGCGCTGATCCAAGTCATCGAACCGGCACCGCGCGACAAGGTGCTGTGGACCGAGTCGATCGAATGGATTGCCTCGCCCACCTACGTGCCTGATCTCAGCGAGTCGCTCCCGCTCGTCACCTTCGGACCGAACTCCAACTACCGCACGTTGATGCTCAGCTCGCTACGGGCTGCCAACATCGATCACTACATAGCATTCGAATCAGAGAGCTCGGCAGGCGTCCGCAGCGCCGTTGCCGCCGGATTCGGCGTGGCGCTGATTAACGGGCGTGGCGTCACCGAGGAATGCCCGATCTGGGACTTCCGCGAGGTCGACACTCCAATGCCAACCGCGTCGTTCGTCGTCCGGGTCAACAGCCGCAGCCGGACCTCCGCCGTCCGTACCCTCGTCGACGAAATCCACGACACCCTCACCTAACTCCCACACAGTTGCGTATGGGGTCAGGCCCCTTTCGCAACTCTGTCGATGGCGGCGGGAGCCGGATTGTCGCCGGCACCCCACGTGTCGCCGGGCTGGTCGCCGGTCGGAACCCGCAACGCACCAAGGCCGTCGTTGGTCATGCAATCAGCAAGCATGTTGTGGAATCGGTGCAGCGGCTCTTCGAAGCGTGGCGCCAACGGGCCCGCGGGAACGCCACCACGCGCGAGGCCGCGCTGACCACGCTGAACGATGTCGATGTCTTCGTTGTTCACATCGACCCAAAACCGGCGCGTCGCTGCAATGGCATCGCCATCACCATCTTGCACACCGGCAGGAAGGAGCATCGTGCAGGTTTCGCGGGTCATGCCGGGGGCGAGCGGATCGAGGCGCATCATCCACACATGGTTCGGCAGAACAGAGAGAATGACGTTCGGAAAGATCGCAACGAAACGTCCGCTCACCGAGTCAGAAGCATCGAGGCCGAGCGCTTCGGGCAGCGCCAGCCAGTCGTCGCGCTCGTCGCCTGAGACCGGCGTGGTGGTCTGCCCGCAGTACATGCCCCTGCCCTGGTAGCGGTAGTGATCGGCGACCCGCGACACCTTCGC
>CAWUXP010000083.1:0-3354 GCA_963926495.1 Candidatus Ilumatobacter herschelensis | reverse complement strand
AACCACCCCGATCTGGGAGATCGGCGATGATGGTGCAGTGCCTGATGGTGTGCCCATGCCAGCACTTGTCAAGGCCGCAGCCGGAGGCGGCGGGCGTGGTATGCGCATCGTCGCAACGCCCGAGCTTCTGGCCGAGTCGATTCTTTCTGCGAGCCGCGAAGCGAAGGCCGCGTTTGGCGATGGTGCGGTGTTCATCGAGCCGTACATCGAACGCGGTCGACACATCGAAGTCCAGATCATGGGCGACCAGCATGGAAACGTCATCCATCTCGGTGAGCGTGAGTGTTCGATTCAGCGTCGCAACCAAAAGGTGATCGAAGAATCGCCGTCATCTGGGATTTCTGAGGCGACGCGAACGGCTGTCTGTGAGGGTGCGCTCGCCCTTGCGCGCGCTGTTCGGTACGTCGGCGCAGGCACCGTCGAGTTCCTCGTTGGCGAATCGGACGACGGTCAGGTGATCAATTTCCTCGAGGTCAATACACGGCTCCAGGTCGAGCACCCAGTGACCGAAGAAGTGACCGGCTTCGACCTCGTCGAGATGCAACTGCGTGTCGCATCGGGCGAACCACTCGCCGTCTCACAAGCCGACGTCACCATCACTGGCCATGCCATCGAGGTGCGCGTGGTCGCGGAAAACCCAGCGACGAACTGGATGCCGTCGACCGGCGAGATCACTGCGTTCGATGTCAGCGACGATGTCCGCACCGATACCGGCATCCGCGCTGGTGCGTTGATTTCTCCGAACTACGATTCGCTCCTCGCAAAGGTCATTGCATACGCACCGACCCGCCACGATGCAGCTCGTTTGCTCGCCCGGGCACTTCGCATGTCGCAGGTCAAGGGCGTCGACACGAACATCGACATGCTCGTCGCAACGCTCGGTGAACGCGACTTTCTCGCAGCAAAAACGCCGACGGCGTACCTCGCTGAGCATCCCGATGTCCTCACTCCAGCGGGTCCCGTCGGAGACGACCGGATGGCACTGCTGCTTGCTGCGGTCTTTGCTGAAGAGCGGCGAACACGAGGCGACGACAAGCATCAAGGTTTTGCACCCTCCGGTTTTCGTACCCTCCGAACCCAAGGGCAACGTCAGACGTGGACCGATGGTGCAACCGACCATCAGGTCGAGTTCGTTGTCGACTCGCGATCGACTGCGTCGGTGTCAATCGGAGCCTGGCCAACGCCGACCGATGACGGGACGCTGGAAACCGATGAGCGCCGCCGAATTGCGGTCCGTCTTCTGGCGCGAACCGACGAGCGTGAGGTCATTGAGGTTGATGGCGTTCGACATGGCGTCGACGTGTCCATCGACGGCGCGGCAGTACGCACACGCAGTGCAGCGGGTTCGGTCGTCTTCACCCAGTTGCCCCGATTCGTCGAACACGAGCTGGACGACGCCGGCGGCGGCCCGGTGTGCCCGCTTCCCGGCACTGTCATTGCTGTCTATGTTGAAGTTGGTCAAACCGTCGGCGAAGGCCATGTCCTGATGGTGGTTGAGGCAATGAAGATGGAACACAAGATCACCGCAACCTCAGCTGCGACGGTCGGTGAAGTGCGCTTCGCTGTCGGCGATCGAGTCGACCAGGGCGATCTTCTCGTCGCGCTCGAGCCAGTCGAATGAACTATTGCGCATGGGGTCAGGCCCCTTTCGCAACTCTGTGCCTCGGGAGCGTTGACGATGACTGACCCGATCCGCATCGCCAACTGCTCAGGCTTCTTCGGCGACCGGCCGAGCGGCGCTCTCGAGATGGTTGAGGGCGGGCCGATCGACGTCCTCACCGGCGACTGGCTTGCCGAGCTCACAATGCTGATCCTGAGCCGTATTCGCGCAAAGCGCCCGGGGCAGGGTTACGCACGAACGTTCGTTGGACAGATGGAACAGGTCATGGGCACCTGCTTGGAGAAGGGCATCAAGGTGGTGTCCAACGCGGGTGGCCTCGACCCTGACGGCTGTGCCGAAGCGGTCAAGGACGTTGCCGACAATCTCGGCCTCAATCCCACGATTGCCTACGTCAACGGCGACGACCTTCTTCCGCGTATCCACGAACTGGCCGCCAGCGGAGCGCTCAAACCGTTCGCCGGATCTTCCGACGTGACTCGATTGGGCAACCTTGATGCTTATGTCAGTGCCAACGCGTACCTCGGTTGCTTCGGCATCGTTGACGCGCTGACGCGTGGGGCTGACATTGTCATCACCGGCCGCGTCACCGACGCGGCCGTTGTGTGCGGCCCGGCCGCTTGGCACCACGGGTGGAAACGGACCGACCTCGATCAGCTCGCGGGTGGTGTCGTCGCTGGACACCTCATCGAATGCAGCGCGCAGGTCACCGGCGGCAACTACTCGTTCTTCACCGAGATCGGAGGCCGCGAAGAGATCGGCGGCCGCGCCCGCTTTGGCTTCCCGTGGGCCGATGTCGCCGCTGACGGATCATCGGTTATCGGCAAGCACGGCGGCACCGGCGGCGAGGTTTCGGTCGGCACGGTGACGTCGCAGTTGCTGTACGAGATCGGGAGCCCCGCCTACCTTGGCCCCGACGTCACCGCGCGTTTCGACACCGTCGAACTCGAACAGATCGCGCCTGACCGAGTGAAGGTGTCGGGAACCCGTGGCGAGGCGCCACCGTCGACACTCAAGGTCGCGATGAACGAGTTGGGCGGCTTTCGCAACTCGTTTACCGTCGCTCTCACCGGCCTCGACATCGCCGAGAAGGCTGAGCTGGCGAAGGCCGCATTCTGGGACGCCTGCCCGTATCGGCCCGAAGACTTCGAGTCGGTCACTAGCCGTGTGATTCCGACGAATAAGCCTGACCCTGCAACTCAGGAAGAGGCAACAGCAATCTGGCGTCTCACCGTGAAAGATCCCGACGAGCGTAAAGTCGGCCGAGCATTTTCCGACGCCATGGTGCACACCGCACTGGCTGCGATCCCTGGTCACTACGGCCTCGGCGGTGGGCCTGGCGCGGCGTCGCCCTTCGGCGTCTACCGCCCCGCCACTGTCCCCTCCGACGCTGTCTCGCAGTACGTCACGATCCTCGGCGGCGACACGGTCGAGATCGAATCCACTGTCACACTCCGGTCAGACCAAAGTGTGACAGTCCCGCCATTCGACACCCGTGTCACGCCGAGGTCAGACCTCGGTGTGACAGAACACGTTCCGCTGGGCACCGTCTTCGGTACGCGATCGGGCGACAAGGGTGGCAATGCGAACCTCGGCGTGTTCGCCCGTTCCGATGAGGCGTGGGAGTGGCTCGACAGCGAGCTGACGACCGAGATGTTCCATAGGCTCCTGCCCGAAACCGCAGACTTACAGGTGGACCGACATCGTTTGGCCAACGTTCGCTCACTCAACTTTGT
>CAWUXP010000082.1:0-6795 GCA_963926495.1 Candidatus Ilumatobacter herschelensis | reverse complement strand
TCGCCCAAGAAGCAGACATTCTCTTGCTCGACGAGCCGGTCGCTGGCTTAGACATCGTCTCGATCGGTCAGATTCGTAAAATCATCGAGGAAGAACGCGCTGCCGGCCGAACGGTTGTCGTGGCAACACACGATCTCGATGAGGCAGCGCGCGCCGATCACGTTGTACTGGTCAAAGGGCGAGTCGTTTCGTCAGGCCCGCCAGCCGAGGCGCTGACACCCGAGCATCTTGTTGCGGCCTACGGCGGGCGGGTACTCCAGCTCGGAGACGAAGTGGTGGCCATCGACGACGGCGTCCACCACGAAGACCACGAACATCACCACCACGATCACTAGCGGTCACGCTCTGTCAGGCACAGTGTGACCGGCTCAGCGACAGGTGCTGCAGAGGCCGTAGAGGTCGACGGTGTGGTGTGTCGTGACGAAGCCTTCGGCCTCGGCGAGCGTGTCAAATGCCCTGTCGAGTGTGCGTTCGAGCTTGGTTTCGAGGGTGACGTCGCGGACGAGCCCACACGACTCGCAGATCAAGTGGTGGTGGTGCTCGGTGAGCGATTCGGAGAGCTCGAAGTGAGCGTGTTCGCCGCCGTGGACAAGCCGGCGGACGACGCCGGCCCCTTCGAGCAAGCCGAGGTTCCGGTAGGCGGAGCTCTGCGCCAGGTCGGGGGAGGAGTCGAGTAGTTCGGGGAGCGTGACCGGCCCATCGGCGGCCTTGAGCCCTTCGACAATTGCACGCCGGCCAGCGGTGTAGCGCAGATCGTGTTCGGCGAGTCGGTCGCTGATCGCCCGTTCAAGTTCGCTCGTCGCCACCATGCAGTGAGAATGATACCCAATATCTGAGAATGGGCTCAGTCCGCCGCCACCCGAGCCCTGCTGCTCTAGCATCCGCCGGATGGATGCTGGTGTGAGCGGGCTGCGGGTAATTGTGACGGCAGGGGCTGCCGGCATCGGACGTGCGATTGCCGAGGAGTTTGCCGATGGCGGCGCGTCGGTGTTCGTCTGCGACGTCTCCTCCGATGCGGTGGCAACAATGGGCGCCGAGCGGCCAGGTATCCACGCTGTGGTTGCTGACGTTTCCGATGAGGCCGCGGTTGACGCCTTCATCGATGAGGCAGTCGAAACACTGGGTGGTGTTGATGTACTCGTCAACAATGCCGGAATCGCCGGGCCGGGTGGGCGTCTCGAAGACCTGAATCTTGACGCGTGGCGTCAGACATTCGATGTGAACGTCACGGGTATGTTCCTCACCAGTCGGCGTGTGATCCCGCACCTCATCGAGCAGCGCAGCGGCTCAATCGTCAACCTGTCGTCGACAGCCGGACTGTTCGGATTCCCGTATCGAGCGCCATACGCTGCATCAAAGTGGGCCGTCATCGGCTTGACGAAGACGATGGCAATGGAGCTCGGCGAGTTTGGTATCCGTGTCAACGCGATCTGCCCTGGTTCGGTGAATAACGAACGCATGGATCGTGTCGTCGATCTCGAGGCAGCCGCCAGTGGCCGACCAGCGGCCGACATCCGCGCCGGGTTCACCAAAGCCGTTTCGTTACAGACGTTCGTCGATCCGCAAGACATCGCAGCGATGGTCCGGTTCGTCTGTTCGCAGGCGGGGGCACGCATCAGCGGTCAGGCGCTGACTGTTGATGGCCACACCGAGTCGGCGCGTACCTGAGAACCCGTCCGCCTCCAGCCGGACGGCGCCACGTAGTGTCTGGGTCATGGCGCGCCAGATCCTCGTCCTCAACGGACCGAACTTGAACCTGCTCGGCACGCGCGAGCCCGACGTGTACGGCGCCGACACGCTCGACGACATCCTCGCCGAGTTGCGTGCCGGCGTTGCCGGTCGCGATGTCGAACTCCGCGACGCTCAGTCGAACAGCGAAGGCGACTTAATTGATGCTCTTCACGATGCGCGTACCTGGGCCGACGGCGTCGTGTTCAACCCGGGCGCTTACACCCACACGAGCATTGCGCTACGGGACGCCATTTCGGCTTGCGAACTACCGGTGGTCGAGACGCACCTGTCAAACGTGCACGCCCGCGAAGAGTTTCGCCACACCTCGATGCTCAGCGCCGTTTGTCTCGGCGTCGTTGGTGGGTTCGGCAAGCACAGCTACTCCATCGCGCTCGACGGCCTGCTCGCCTACCTCGACAGCCTCTGACGGACTGAAGCCAACGACGAACGACCTACTCGTCCTCGCGGATAAGGCATGATGGGCTCCATGTTTCGCCACGTTGTGATGTTCGCCTGGGCCGATGGCATTGCTGATGCCCATGTTGCAGCGACGACTGCTGCTTTGGACGCCCTGCCCGGCAAGGTCGAGGTCATCGAGTCGTATGTCTACGGCCCCAACGTCGGCACCGCTGACGGCAACAGCGACTACGTCGTCGTGGCTGACTTCGCGTCCGCTGACGACTTCGCCATCTACCGCGACCACGTTGACCACATTGCCCTCGTGCAGGAGTTCATCGCCGGCAAGGTGAGCTCGCGCAACGCGATCCAATACGAAATTTGACGCATCTGACACATTTGACACGATGAATACCGTGTTGAGAGATGTCGACGAAGCGCTGCGATCGATCACGGCGGAAACCACTTGGGGTGTTCGAGAGTCGGCCACTTGAGCGTCGCCTCAGCCAGGGTTGGGCGATTCTGACTTCCGATATCGGGCTGATTCGGCATGACTTGCTCGCTCGCTCGTTGGATTGGCATTGGGACACGAATTGTCATGCTGGGTGAATCGCTCGGCGTAGCGCCCGGCTGACTGGCTGGCGAGCTGGGCCTGGCAACCTGGCAGGTATGCCCGCAATCCACACGCTTCACATCGACCGACCGATCCTTGAACCCGACCTCGCCTACGTCGAGGGTCGCGCTCAACTGGTTGGCCACACAGATGCGGAGTTGGTTGGCCAAGTCGCATCGGTGATTGGCATTGGACATCACTGGGATGCCGAGCGGTTTGAGCGGTTCCCCGACCTTCGAGTGATCTCGCGCATGGGCATCGGGTACGACAACGTTGACCTCGACGCTGCTCGTGCGGCGGGCGTTGTGGTCTGCAACGGTCCTGACTCGCCAACCGTGTCGACGGCTGAACACACAATGATGTTGCTCCTCGCCGTCACCAAGGAGCTTCCGATCCAGCAGGCCCGAGCTGCAGAAGCGATGGGTGGCCCAGCGGTGGCAACGTCACTCGAACTCGACGGGTCGACGCTCGGCCTCGTGGGGCTCGGCCGGATCGGGGTGCGAGTTGCCCGTGCTGCACTCGGCCTCGGGATGCGTGTGATCGCCAACGACCCGGGCATTGAACAGAGCCCGATCGACGACGTCGAACTCGTCGGGCTCGACGAACTATTTGCGACATCCCACGTGATCTCGCTGCACGCCCCATCGATCCCGGCAACCCGGCACATGATCAACGCTGAGTCGATCGCGTCGATGCGTCGTGGCGTCTATCTGGTCAATTGCGCGCGTGGCCCGCTCATCGATCAGGACGCACTGGTGGCTGCCATCGACAGCGCGCACGTCGCTGGCGTCGCGCTCGACGTCACGGACCCCGAGCCGTTGCCGGCCGGGCACCCGCTGCTCACGCGGCCGAACGTGATCGTCACACCGCACATTGCATCGTCGACGGCAATCGGTCGACGACGGCTGTTCGAACATGCGATCGACAACGCGCTTGCAGTTCTCGACGGCCGTCCAGCCAGCATCGTGACCTGAGTAAGCGCGAGACTGCGTACATGGAAACACTCCGACAGATCTGGAATGACAGTGGAACGACACTCGGAGGCTGGCTGTCGGTTCCCAGCAGTGTGACGGCCGAGGCTGTAGCGCGCGCTGGCTTCGATTACGTGTGCATCGACGCACAGCACGGCGCTGTCGAGTATTCCGACTGCGTCTCGATGATCCAGGCGGTTCTGCTCGGCGGCGGGCGCCCGATCGTGCGTGTGCCATGGAACGAGCCGGGGATCATCGGCAAGATGCTCGATGCTGGTGCGCAAGGCGTCATCATCCCAATGGTGAATACGGTCGCGGAAGCAGAAGCCGCTGTCCGTGCGTGCAGGTATGCGCCAGAAGGCGCCCGGAGTAGCGGCCCGACTCTGGTTGGTGCACGAACCGATCGGCCGTACTTCGAGTGGGCAAAGGACAACGTCGCTTGTATCCCAATGATCGAGACGATCGAAGCGGTTGGCAACCTTGACGACATCCTTGCGGTGCCCGGTATCGACGCGGTGTACGTGGGCCCGTCTGACCTCTCGATCACGCTTGGCCTCGGCCCGGGAAACCACGACGAAGCGCCTGAATTCCTCGAAGCGCTCGACGCGATCGCTGCAGGCTGCAACGAGCGCGGCATCGTCGCTGGCATACATGCAACCGGTGCGCTGACTCCTGATCGGCTCGAGCGCGGCTACCGGATGGTCACCGTCACCGGTGACCTTCAGGCGATGAAGCTCGGGATGGACGCCGAACTCGACCGTGCACGTGGCAACAACATCGACGGATCCAGCGGATCGATGTACTGAACAGTTCAAAATCCGAGATTGTGATCTGGGCCAAGATCAGGAAGACTGTTGCGGTGACAACGAAATCACCGCACTTTGGGTCGACACATGATGGTGATCATCCTGATCGCGTCGGCGAGTGGGCAGCGATGCGCGATAAGCACCTCCGCGCTGCAGCCGATCGACCGGCGTCGTCAGCTCGCGGGGTGCATCATCAGGCGCTCATCTCGAGCAACGTCGAGCGGACGATTGACTTTTACCAGGGGCTCCTTGAGTTCCCGTTGACGGAACTGTTCGAGAACCGCGACTACGCGGGATCGACTCACTTCTTCTTCGACATCGGCAACAGCAACGCTTTGGCTTTCTTTGACTTCCCGGGTCTCGGCCTCAATGAGTACGCGGAGGTGCTCGGTGGGCACCACCACCTCGCCATCTCGGTGCCGCCGGACAACTGGGATCGTTTGAAGGGCAAGCTCGAAGCTGCTGGCGTCGAGACCTTCATCGTCGGCAGCAACTCGCTCTACTGCTCTGGCCCCGATGGCGAACGCATCGAACTGATCAACGATCCGCTTGGCGAAATGGACGGCATGGCAGTTCTCTAGCGTGATCAGTTCGTGCGCTGGATCGTCACACCGAGGTCAGACCGCGGTGTGACAGTCCGTCAGTTCGTGCGGGCCTGCAAGAGGTTCAGCGTGCGTGCCGGGCCATCACCGTCGGGGATGACCACGGCGGTGAAGTCGGTGGCGCCTGCGGCTGCGATTGCGTCGAGGCCGGCGTTGACCGTTGCCTCGTCACCGATCAGCGAGATCTCTTCGACGCCGTGTACACCTTCGATGTCGAGCATGGCCCGGTACGACGGCAATTCGGCGTAACCGGCGAGCATCTGGCCGACGAAGTCGCGCGTTGGCTGCGGGTTGTCGGTGACGCAGACCGGAAGGCTGCACACGACACGAGGAGCGGGACGACCGGCGCTGTCGGCGGCGTCGTTGATGACCGGAACGATCTGTGCTTCGAGCGTCTTGGGACCGACGCACCAGAGGATCGTTCCGTCGGTCCGTTTGCCTGCGATTTTGAGCATCTGCTCGCCAAGCGCAGCGACCATGATCTTGGGCGGCGTATCGGTCATCAATGCTGCTTGCTGGTTCAGAGACCAGACCTCGCCCTTGAGCGAGGCGGTACCGGTGTTCAACAGCGAGTCGAGGATCGCGAGGTACTCGGACATGTGCTTGACCGGGCGTTCCCAGGCCATTCCCCATCGGTCTTCGACCGTTGTCTGGTGAGCGAGTCCGATGCCCAGCACAAGACGGCCTTTCGACGCTGCCTGCGCTGTCAGCGCGCCGGCAGCCATCACCTCGGGGTGGCGGGTCCAGGTCGGCACGACGGCAGTACCGAGTTCGATTTCCGATGTCGTCCGGCCAGCGATCCCGAGCATCGCAATCGAGTCAGCGAGCGCTGTCTGCGCGAGCCAATAGCTGGCGTAACCATCGGCTTCGCTCTGTTCGATGTCAGTGACAATCGCATCGAGGTTGGGTGAAGCGAGGTGGCCGGAGCCGTTGATGCCGATTTTCATTGAGCGGACCCTACGGCAGTGTCAGGCCGCACCGATGACCGGGACCGCCGCCGGCCTCTGACCGCCGATCGGATCCAGGGAGCGAACTACTGTCGGCTCCGTGACCTGGGAACTCGTGATTGACCACATCGACTTCGGCGAAGGGCCGCGTTGGCATGACGGCAAGTTCTGGTTCAGCGACTTCTACCAGCAGACAATTTCCACGGTCGGCCTCGACGGAGTTCGGAACGTCGAGGTCGAATGCGACGCCAGACCATCGGGGCTCGACTGGCTGCCCGACGGGCGATTGGCGTTCGTTTCGATGGCTGACCGCAAGCTGATGTGCGTTGAACCAGATGGTTCCGTCGTCGAGTACGCCGACCTGGGCGGCGTTGCCAACGGCCATTGCAACGACATGGTCATGGACGCTGCAGGCAACGCTTACGTCGGCAACTTTGGCTTCGACATGGAGGCTGGCGACGAGTTCGCCATGGCCTCGTTGGCGCTCGTGCGAGCCGACGGCTCCATCGAAATTGCCGCTACCGATCTCATGTTCCCGAACGGCTCGGTCATTGTCGACGACGGGAAGACACTCATCGTCGGCGAGTCGTTTGGTGGTCAGTACACAGCGTGGGACATTAACGATGACGCCACGTTGACCAACCGGCGTATCTGGGCGAAGGTCGAAGGCACAGCACCCGACGGGTGCACAGTTGATGCCGAGGGCGGCATTTGGTACTCCGATGCACT
>CAWUXP010000081.1:0-5651 GCA_963926495.1 Candidatus Ilumatobacter herschelensis | reverse complement strand
GTCGACATCGCCATCGCGGGTTTGGCCCCAGATGTCGATGCCCTCGCGGACGATGTCGCGGACACGCCGACTCGGATTGAGCGACGACACGGGATCTTGGAAGATCATTTGCATCGCTTTGCGCGCCTGGCGCAACTGCTCGCCCTGCTTGGCGGCAAGGTCGACACCGTTCAGTCGAATACTTCCGCTGGTCACCGATTCGAGCTGCATGATGGCCCGACCGGTGGTGGTCTTACCGCAGCCCGACTCGCCGACGATCCCCAGGGTTTCGCCCTTGTCGAGATCAAAGCTCACGCCAGAAACAGCATGCACGATCTGCTTCTTGCGCGCGGGAAACTCGACGACGAGCTCGGTCACGCTGAGCACGACATCGTCACGGAGATGTGCTGTGCCGGTACCGGCCATCAGGCGTTCCCTTTGGCATCGTCGCCAGCGGGGAAGTGGCAGCGGAACCAGTGCTCGCTGGCTTCGTCGGCCGACGGGGGTGTGGTGTTGCAGATGTCTTGAGCAGCCGGGCAGCGCGCTGCGAACCGGCAACCACGTGGCGGTGAGATCAGCGAAGGAGGAGTGCCCTCGATCGTGGTGAGCTCGCAGTGGCTTGGGAGGTCGAGGTTGGGCATCGACTGGATCAGCGCAACGGTGTAACGGTGTCGAGGATTGTTGAAGATCTGCTCAGTCGGCCCTGACTCGATGACCTCGCCGCCGTACACAATCGCAACACGATCGGTGAATCCCTTGACGACCGCCAAGTCGTGGGTGACGAGCACCATGGCCATTTTCCGATCGCGCTGAAGCTCAGACAGCAAGCGCAGAATCTGGTCTTGCACGGTGACATCGAGTGCAGTGGTCGGCTCATCGGCGAGCAGGAGTGCCGGCTCGTTTGCCAACGCAATCGCGATGGTCACGCGTTGGCGCATGCCACCAGACAGCTGGTGCGGGTACTCGCGAAGGCGCCGTTCAGGCGCCGGGATTCCGACCTGCTGCATCAGTTCGAGAGCCCGAGCTCGCGCCTCGGACTTGGACATGGCGGTGTGCACAAGCATCGGCTCGGTGATTTGGTGTTCGATCAGGCGGACCGGGTTGAGTGCAGTGAGCGGATTCTGCGAGACCATGCCGATCTGGGTCCCGAGGGTTCGCTTGATGTCGGCTGGTTCTGCTCGCAACATGTCGACGCCGGCGACTTCAACGGTGCCGGTCCGGGTGACGTCGGCCAGAGCGAACGCACCGACGATCGACCGGAGGATCATTGTTTTGCCCGACCCAGACTCGCCCACGACACCGAGCGCTTCGCCTGCCTTCAAGGACAGTGAGACCCCGTCAACGGCATGCACGTCACCGTTCGGTGTGTGGAGAGCGGTGAACAGGTCGTCGATGTAGAGCACCTCATCGCCGCCTCCGGTGTTAGCCATGGGACCAACGCGCAGGCGACGCTGCGTCGCGACTTCACGTGGCGAGTAGAGCGCTCGCATCGAGTCACCGACGAGGTTGAAGGCCAGGATCGTGAGGAACATCACGGTGGCGGGCAAGAGCGCGACGTGGGCGTGCTTGTCAATGTCACCGGCGCCGTCGGCGATCAACTTGCCCCAGGTGATCTGGTCAAGTGACAGGCCAATGAAGGCGAGCCCACCCTCGGCAACGATGACTAACGCGAAGCCAATGAACGCAAACGACAGCACGGGAAGTGCGATGTTGGGGGCGAGCTCGCGCAGGATAATTCGTCGTTTGGTTGCCCCCATTGCCTCTGCGGCGTCGACGAAGTCGCGTTCTGACAGCGCGAACGACGCACCCCGCACAATGCGGGCGTAGCCGGGAATACTCGTCAGCGAGAACAGGACGATGAACACGAACATCGAGTTGCCGAAGGTGGCCCGTACCGAGATGAGGAGGACCAAACCGGGGAACGCCAACGCGATGTCGATCAGGATGGTTGTGACCGTGTCGACCTTGCCGCGCAGGTACCCCGACGTGACACCGACCGCGCTCCCAAGGATCCCACCGATGATGGTGACGGTGAGGCCGAGGATCAGCGCGGGTCGCGCACCCTGGACGGCCCGGGCAAACATGTCGCGGCCTTGGCCGTCGCCGCCGAAAAACGCGTTCCAACCGGGGCTCTCGAACTTGGCGACTTCGCGTGTCCGAATGCCGAGTTCATCTGGGTCGCGGATCGGCAGGATGTCGCGGAATAAGGCGAGGAATACGAGCGTGAAGATCCAGCCTGCCGACAGCCAGAAGGTGAGGCCGAGACGACGTTTTTGGCCGGGGTTGCCGTGTCCGATGGCGGCAACTGCTTCAGTCTCGGTCTTGAGCCCGGTGGGCCCCGGTTCAACGAGTGGCATGGCGAATCCGTGGATCGAGAATCGAATACAACACGTCGACGAGGAAGTTCATCATCACGTAGGCGACGGTCAGGATGGCGACCACCGCGGCCACGACGTTGAAATCTTCGAGTATCACCGACTGGATGACGAGTCGACCCATTCCGTTAATTGCGAACAGCACCTCGATGATGAACGCGCCACCGATGAGGCCTGCGATGTTGAGCCCGACGGCGGTCGTGAAGTTGAGCGACGACGGCCGCAGCACGTGGCGCCACATGATCCGCCGCTCACTCAAGCCGCGTGCCTGGGCGAGCATCACGTAGTCCTCTTGCAGAGTTTCGATCAGGTCGCTGCGAAGCAGGCGGAGATAGACGGCCACCAGGTTCAGCGCCAACGTGAGCGACGGCAGAAACATCTGCCGCAGGTTGTCGAGCGGGTCATCGTTGAGCCCGGGCAAGTTGTCAACGATGGTTGGAAACCAGCCGAGCTTCACGCCGAAGATGAACGACATGTAGATCCCCAGCACGAACGCCGGCAAGGCGAGGAGGCCGAATGCGGTGGACGACGATGCCTTGTCGATGAAGCTGCCAGGACGGCGCGCCGACGCGAGCGCCAGGGGTACCGCTATCCCGATCGCCATGATTTCGGCGAGCACCATCAGCTCCAACGTCTTGGGCAGCGACTCCCGGATGAGGTCCCAGCTGCTGAACCCGCGCGTCACGATGGAGTCGCCAAAGTCGAACCTCACCGCGTTGCCAAGCCAGCGCAAGTACCGCTCAAGGAGCGACCCGTTCAACCCGAGTTCGGCGCGGATGCCTTCGATCACCTCGGGCGTGGCGTTCAACCCGGCAAACCGTTCAGCCGGGTCACCCGGTGCCTGGTCGAGCAAAAAGAACGTCACGAAGGTGACGACGAAGAAGACGAAGATCAGCCGCCCGAGGCGCTGAACGAAGATCAGCATGTTGGGGCCTGCTGGTTCAGGTCACTGCTCGATCCACACGCCCGACCAGGCGAAGAAGCTGCCATTGGTCATCGGCAAGGACGCCGAACCGTCGGGCAAGGTGCCTGGGGTGCCAATGCCGTGCAGTTCAGGCAGCGTGACAGCGGCCTCGACACCATTGAGGTGATCGACCCAGATCATTGGAACTTCGTCGCCGAGCGCCTGCAGGAACTGTGCGTATCCTGCCTTGCGAGTGGCTTCGTCGACGTTCTGCCGACCGGCGTCGAGGCCGGCGTCGATGTCGGCGCTGACCAGGTTGGACCAGTTGAGGAAGCCGCCGCTCGAGTGGAAGAACACATAGTCCCCATCGGGGTCGGGTGAGCCGAACTGGAACCACGAGAACGCCTGGAAGTCGTCTAAAATTGCGGTCAACGCTGACTGGCCCTGGCCGATTTCCTTGATCGTGCCGTCGATACCGACGTCGGCAAGGAACGACATCATCACTTCGGCGACTTCGATGACTGATGCGTTTGGCTCGATCGACAGCTCGAATTCGATTGGGCCGACCTCAGCTTCGTACTCGTCGACGAGCGCTTGCGCTGCTGCTGGGTCGAACTGCGGATAGTTGTTCTCGGTGTACCAGCGGTCAGATGGGTTCAATGGCCCGTTCGCTGGCACGGTCAGGCCATCGCGGAACGTGTCGATGATGAACTGCTTATCGATTGCGTGAGCCATTGCCTGGCGGACCCGGAGGTCGTCGAATGGTGCAGCCGTGGTGTTGAGCAGCCAGAGGTACTCGTTGGCGCCTGCGGTTCCGATCCATACGTCGGTGGCGTCGTCGGCGAGGAAGTCGACGATGTCTTCGGACTCAGGGCCGATGTAGCCCTGCACGTCGCCGGCTTCGAAGGCCTGACGCTTGACTGTTGCGTCGACGAGGAACTTGAAGTTGATCGCATCGAGATAGGGCAAGCCCTCGTCGGCACGCCAGTAGTTCGGGTTACGCACGACGCGTGCGCCGTCGCCGGGTGTCCAGCTTTCGAGCATGAATGGGCCGGTTCCGGTGAACGTCTCGTTCGTGCCGATCGTCGCCGGTGACACCATCCAGCCGGGCTGACCAACGAGGACGTGCGGGAACGCGGCCCACGGAACATTCATGTCGATCTGCACGGAGAGTTCGTTGATTGCGCTGATCGAGTCGACCGCGCCGAGGGCGAACCCAACGATCGGGCTGTCTCTAAACGCCTGCAGGTTGGCGCGGACTGCCTCGCCGTCGACAGGTTCGCCGTCGTGGAACAGCAGGCCGGGACGCATGGTGATTATCCACGATGTGGAGTCGTCGTTCCCGATGATGCTCTCGGCGAGGTTCGGCTGCCAGTCGGCGTTGATGTCGAGTCCGGCGAGCGAGTCGTTGAGTGCGGTGATCACACGGATTGACCCGGGCGCAACTGCGCCGGTTGTGTCGAATCCGGTGCCGTCGTTGGTGAGCCCGAAGGTGATCTCACCACCTGCGACTGGTTTGAGTGATGCCAGGTCGACGTTGCCCTCGCCCTCGCTGGTCAGCTGATCTCCGTCTTCAAGTGGCGCCGGTTCATCGGGCTCGGTTGCCGCCGGCTCGCCGTCTGGGGTGTCGGCGGGCTTAGCGTCGGTTGCGGTCGCTGGAATATCCGTCGTCGTAGGTGCGTCAGCCGAGTCGCTGCCGCTGCATGCAGCAGCGATCAGTGCCCCAGACACCAAGATCGCCAGTGTGCGGCGTCGTGTACTTACCAACATCGTTCCCCCAGGAAGTCGTCTTGTACGTGCACCAAAACCGTATCAGAGCGACACGTGTCGAACGTCACGCCGTCGATGATCGACGCGCCCATCCCGAAGAGCTGAGTTGATCGACCGTCGCGGTGCGCGGCCTACGCTGCGGGGGTGATTAGCGACGATTTGCGTGTGGTGATGATTGTCATCGACGCTTTGCCACATCGACACGTCAGTGCTGCGCTGACGCCGAATATTTGGCGGCAGGCCTCCGAAGGTGGACGTGCACGCGATGGTGGGCTGTCGCTGCCAATGTCGGTCACCTACGCCAATCACGCGGCGTTCATGACGGGCGCTGACCCCAGCGAGACGGGCGTGTACGGCAACTACACCTGGATCGATGGCGAGGGGTGGGTGCCGTCGCCGAAAGCTGGACCACGTGCCCCGACGCTGTTCGATCGCGTCGCAGCGGCCGGCGGGCGATCGGTCATGATCGTCGGTGATCACAAGTTAATCGCTCAGATGGGCGGTGATCGTGCCGACGAGGTGTGGCCTCCAGGTGGATGGATACCGGACGGCACCGCCTGCTGCGAGTTCGGCTATCCGGCTGACGCGGCGGTGGTTGCAGCCGTGCAAGGCGCCGATCTCAA
>CAWUXP010000080.1:0-3989 GCA_963926495.1 Candidatus Ilumatobacter herschelensis | reverse complement strand
GTCACTGGCGATCATCTTCTCGATCAGCGTGTCGAAGTCGGGCACCCGTTCGTTGGTCACGAGGCAGTGACGAGTCTCGATCGGGATAAGCGAGAAAGTCGCATCGAGGATGATGCCCGTGAGGCCCATACCCCCGACCGTTGCCCAGAACAGCTCGGCGTGCTCCCCCGTCGGACTCAGCACTCGCTGGGTGCCGTCGGCAAGGAGCAGGGTCAGTTGTTGGACGTGGCAGCCGAACGAACCGTCGATGTGATGGTTTTTCCCGTGGATGTCAGCGGCGATTGCCCCACCGACCGTCACGAACCTCGTACCGGGGGTAACCGGCACAAACCAACCGAGCGGAATGATCTCACGAAGTAACCTGTCGAGGCTGACGCCGCCGCCGACTCGAACAGAATCTTGTGCGGCGTTGACAGTGATCTCGCCATGTGACAGCCGAACAACGGTGCCACCGCCATTTTGCGCGGAGTCCCCATATGACCGACCCATGCCGCGAGCGATGATGCCCCGGCCCGAGTGATCAAGCCGGTCTAGGGCACCTGTTTGGGTCAAGTCATCGGCACTGATGTCGACCAGCGAGGCCACAGACGGCGTCGTTCGGCCCCAGCCGGTGAGTGCGAGTTGTTCGGAATTCACGAAGCGCCAATGTTAGCGGTGCTCAGTAGGGCCATTCGGGCACACCACGACCGAGGCGGCGCAACACCTTGGCAACCCCGAGCGACAGCACGACCTTGAGCCCCAGGTTCTTCGCAAACCATGGGAGCTGGGCTAGCTGACGCAGCGAGTTAGTCATTCTGCTACCGACTCCGGACAGGTCGGCGCGATAGATCGTCATCGACCGGGAGCGACCGACGTAACGCCAGCGCGACCCGAAGGCAAGGTGACGAAGAATCGCCATCGTCACGCCAATCGAGGAGAAAGAATCGTGGATGAGCATGGTGCCACCGTCAGCAACCTTGTCACCCCACGACCGGATATCGGCAAGCGCCGGTGCGTAGCGGTGCGCTCCGTCGACATAGAGCACCTCAATGCTGCCCTCAACGTCACCAAGTACGTCGCTGGAAAACGAACGGAAATGGGTGACGCGATCGGTCAACCCGGCAGCAGCGAGGTTCGAGTTGAACTGGTCGTGATCGCTGGCGGCTTCGTCTTCGAATCCGTCAATTTCCTGCGGGCCGCGATCGTTACCAGCATGCGGATCGATAGCAATCACCTCGACCGACGGATCAGCCCCCAACGCCAGCACGATGGTCGAACGGCCCTGAAAGCTACCGATCTCGACGATACGTCCGCCCGCTCGGCAGTTCACTGCCGAGTCGTACAACGTGGCTGCTTGGCCGGGTGTCATCCAGCCTTCGACGTCGGCAACGAGTGCCATGACGTCAGTGAGCGGTGGTCGAGTGTGTTCGGACATTGGTCAAGGATGGGTTCAGGCGGTGTAGACCGCAACCCCGTAGATGATGATCCAGCAGAGCCCCAGGAGCTGTAAGACGCGGTCTTTTGCGAATACTTCCTCCGGAGCGCCGCCGCCACCCTGTTCGAGCACGAGGAGATACCGGAAGAGCGCCGTCAACATCGGCACGATCGAAAGCTCGTAAAACGGGAAGTCGAATGACGAACCCGACGCAACTGCACCGACCTCGCTGGTCTCGAACGCCCACACGCAGTAGCTGAGTAGCGCTGCACCACAGCTCACCGACAACAGAATGCGGAGGTAGCCAACCGAGTACGAATCGAGTGTTTCCCGAGTACCCG
This sequence comes from Candidatus Ilumatobacter herschelensis, assembly GCA_963926495.1. Lineage (GTDB taxonomy): Bacteria > Actinomycetota > Acidimicrobiia > Acidimicrobiales > Ilumatobacteraceae > Ilumatobacter_A > Ilumatobacter_A herschelensis. The sequence continues at coordinate 2,234 of CAWUXP010000080.1, read as the reverse complement.
AGCCTTTGCCCATCTCGTTGAGTTCGGCGTAGCGCTTACCGACGACGATGAACAGCGAGCCAAAGGTGATACACAGAACGAACCACCGTGACATCGGTACGTCAACAGCGACTGCGCCCGCTGCTGCCCGCAGAACGAAGCCGGATGCCACGGCGACGAGGTCGACTACCGGAATCCTCTTGAGGCGGAAGTTGTAAGCGATATTGACAGCCAGGTAGACGCCAACAATCGCCACGGTCTGCCAGCGCCCGGTCAGCCCAGCAACGCCAAGCGCTGCGGCGGGGATGGCAACGCAGGCCACCCGCGCCACATTGAGCGGGACCTCGCCGGAAGCGATTGGGCGGAACTGCTTCTTCGGATGCTTCCGATCGGCTTCAACATCGATGAGATCATTGAGAAAGTAAACGCCCGCTGACGCAAGGCAAAACGACACGAATGCGAGCAGCGTCAACCCAAACGGTTGCCCCTGATTAAGTACACCGGCGGCACCGGGCGCGGCGAAGACGAGAATATTCTTCAACCATTGTTTGGGCCGCGCTGTGCCGATGATGCCCGAGATCACGGCACGACAATAGCGGCCAGGGGCACTCCTCCCCGCTCATCCCTCCACAGTTCGACGAGCAGGTGTCGAGCAACGAGGGGCAACGCGTCCATGGTCTAGCGCTTGGCGACGGGAAGCCAGGCCGGCGAACCCGAGCCCACGTAGTTGGCCTCGTCGGCGTCGAGCAGGAGTTCGCGGTCGCCGGCCGAATCGCCATATGCCGTGACGTGCACGTTCGCCCGACCACCGTGGTGCTCATCAAGCCATTCGCTGAGGCGACGGACCTTCTCGGGCCCGCGACAATTCGGCCCAAGTAAGTTGCCCGTGAACGTGTGGCCATCACTCTCGAGCCGAACCGCTAGCACATCATGCGCTCCAAGGAGTTCAGCGAGCGGCCGGAGGTAAATCTCAAAGCTGGCCGACACCAAAACGATCTGATCGCCAGCCGCTACATGGCGACTCATCGCTGACCACTTGTCAGGACGCAAACCTGTAGCGAACACGTCGGCGGCGAACACGTCCGCAATCTGCTGCACTTCGTCGACGTTGCGGCCGGCGAATGCCGCATGAGCACCGAGGGCCTTCAGGCGATCTCGATCTCGGCGAACAACCGCCGGGACGGTCTGGCGAGCATCGAGTACCAGCTGCGTAGCAACCGGTCGGATGCCAGCAACTTTGCGGATAAACGGCATGACACAGTCGCGTCTGGTCAGTGTTCCGTCGACGTCGAAGGCGGCAATCCGGAGCATGGTCACAGCCTCACGAGTGACGTGCGGGGATGGCCTCGAGTGCATCCCAGAACGCCGGCCAACTTTTGGACACGACCGACGGATTGTTGACCTCGATGCCGTCCACGACGAGGCCGAGCACACCAAAGGCCATCCCGAGACGGTGGTCGTGGTGTGTGTCGAGCACCGCACCGTGCAGCATGTCGGTTGGCACGATGAGTAGCCCGTCGGGCTCGACGATCACCTGTGCGCCTGTCTTGTTCAGTTCGGCTGCCAGGTCGCTAAGACGATCGCTCTCTTTCGCTCGGATAAAGCCGACTCCCGTGATTCTGGTCGGCGTAACGGCCTGGGTGGCAACGACTGCCATCGTCGGCACCAGATCAGAGATGTCCGCCATGTCGATGTCTATACCGCGCAGTGGCGTGTCGCGACGCCGCATGACAACCATGTCGCTGTCACTCACCGTCGCCGTGCAGCCCATCGAAACGAGGACGTCAATGAACTTCGAATCACCCTGCAAAGCGTCACGGCCAAGGCCCTTGATGCTGACTGCGCCACCTGCGATGGCCGCAGCAGCGAGCGGGTAGCTTGCCGACGAGGCGTCGGGTTCGACCGTGTAGTTGGTGCCGAAGTAGCAGCCGGCGCCGACGTGAATGGTGCGTTCCGAGACATCGACATCATCGACACCGAATGCCGACATGACCGACCGGGTGATTTCGACGTACGGCCGCGAGACCAATTCCGTCGACAGCCCGAGGCGCATCCCGCGCCGTATGTACGGAGCAATCATCATGAGGGCCGACACGTACTGACTCGACACGTTGCCCGGCATCATGACAGCGTCGGCACCGCCGAGCGGGCCTGACACGGTGACTGGCAGGTGGCCCCATTGATCCCCGGGCTCGATGCGGGCGCCAAGTGCAGCAAGGGAGTTGTGCAGCGGCGCCATGGGGCGGGCCCGTAAC
>CAWUXP010000079.1:0-5770 GCA_963926495.1 Candidatus Ilumatobacter herschelensis | reverse complement strand
GGGCGGGCCCGTAACGGCGGTGCACCGTCGATGACGTACGGACCGGCGCCTAGCGCCGCGAGCGCAGTGATGAAGCGAGAGGTAGTTCCGGCAAGGCGGGTTTGGAGGTTGATTGGACCGTCGGGAAAGACACCGCCATTGCCGGTGATGGTTCCGATGAGTCGCTGATTGCGTTCGGCGACGTCGATGGCCACGCCAAGTCGTTCCAGGCAATCGAGCATGGCAGAGGTGTCGTCGCCAGGAGCGATACCTACAATTTCGCTCTCGCCTTCGGCAAGTGCGGCACAGATCAGCGCTCGGTTGGCGATGCTTTTCGACGGCGGCACAACGACATCGGCGATCACTGGTCCGTCGGCACGACGGACGCTCAGCCGATCGGGGAGGTCGAATGTCATGACAAGGCCTGCACGGACGGCCTGAACCCGCGGGCCATAAGGCCTCCACGGAAGATCTCGGATTTGGTGCTGTCGATCAGTACGACGGCGACGCCACGGTTGCTCTCGGCCACATGGACCACTTCGAAGTTGGCGATGTTGACGCCGAGTTCGGCTGCAAGGGTGAACAACTCGGCTGCAGAACCAGCACGGTCAGGAATCGGGACTCGCACTTCGGAGAGATCTTCTGGATGCACCACACGAGTTGGCAAGTTCGTTCGGGCGTCGCGTGCTGCTTGCAACGTGGACCGCAGTTTTTCGTGATCGTCGGTGGCGATGAGGTCGCGCACGTTGCTCAGTCCGGCAATCAGTTCGCCTAGCGCTAACGTGATTGCGGTCTTGTTTTCTGCACAGATGTCGATCCAAATGCCCGGCTGGCCGCTCGCCACACGAGTCATGTCACGGAAGCCGCCGGCAGCGAGGCGTAGCAATGCCGCATGTTCTTCGGAACGTGTACTGGCCAGGCCCATCAGCGTGGCGGCCGTGAGGTGCGGCACGTGGCTGACAACTGCAACAAGCTGATCGTGCCGCTCGGGGCTCAGTGCGACAACGTCCGCACCGAACGACGAAATAATGGCGTTGATCTGGGCAAACGTGGCATCATCGCTGCCCTCAAGCGGAGTAAGAACCCAGACCGCACTGTTGAAAAGGTCGGCTTGCGCCGCATCAATACCATCGAATTCGCTGCCCGCCATCGGATGTCCACCGATGAATCGGGAGTGGTCGACCGACCGACATACTGGTGTCTTCACGCTCCCGACATCAGTCACCGTGCCCGTGGTTTCGGCGAGGGCTCGCTTGACCTCGTCGGTCGTTACACGGACCGGCACGGCAACGAAGGTGATCTCAGCACCCTCGTCGAGGCCTGACGCGTCGATGATCCCTCGATCGAGTGCTGTTGCCACCGTTGGTTCGCGAGTGTCGTCGCCCGACACCCTCCAACCCTCGCTCTTGAGTGCGAGAGCAATCGATCCACCGATCAAACCGAGTCCGATCACATTGGCCCGTCGCTGTACAGGGCTCGCTTTCATGAAGGGGAATCGTACTGCGCGGTTGAATCCCCAGTCGGTCGAGTGGTTGCTGCGATCGTCTCGATCATCTCGCGCCGCTCGGCCGCCGTCAGTTCCCGCCAGTCACCCGGCTTCAGCGATGTATCGGTCAGCGGCCCAATGCGGGTGCGAACGAGACGCGTGACCGTGTGGCCAACCGCCTCGCACATCCGACGAACCTGCCGGTTCCGACCCTCGTGGATCGTCAGACGAAGCGTTCCTGGTTCGGGCTGCGACACCCGGGCTGGCGCCGTGACACCATCATCGAGTTCGACACCATCGCGCAAAGCCCGAATGCCTCCGGGCGAAACAGCTCCGCCGTCGACTTGCGCGAGGTATTCCTTCTCGACCCCGTGCGACGGGTGAGCAATCCGATTGGCAAGATCGCCGTCGTTGGTTAGCAGCAAGAGCCCTTCGGTGTCAGCGTCGAGCCTGCCCACCGAGAAGATTCGCGGCTCTGCTGGCACGAGTTCGACAACCGTCGGCCGACCGTGTGTGTCTTTACTCGTCGTAACGACGCCCCGCGGCTTGTTGAGGAGGTAGTAGACGAGGCCGGGGCGGACACCAATCGGTGCGCCATCAACTTCGACGGTGTCGTTGTCGGGGTCGACTCGGCGGCCGAGAATCGCGACTTCACCGTTGACAGTGACGCGTTCTTCCGCGATGAGTTCCTCGCACACACGGCGACTGCCCCAACCGGTCGATGCCAGCACCTTCTGGAGCCGGATGCCCTGGTGGAGATGCGAGTTCTGTTCGGCGAGTTGTTCCCATAGGGGTGGCTCAAACCCGGTGTCGTCGCTCACTTTACATCCGCTCCTTCGTGGGCGTCTTCGAGAGATTCGTTGCTGTCACCCAGCTCTGTGTCGTCGGTCTGCACAACGTGCTCTATCTCATCTGCCTGTGCGTCGTCGGCGTGCCGCACCGCAGTCGGAGCAACCTCGATCTGCGGAGTCACGCGTAAGCCATGTTCGAGGAGTTCGATCACGTCGGCACCAGGAATGAACTCGGCAATAGCGGGCAAGTTGTCGAGCGAATCGAGACCGAGCTTCTCGAGGAAGATGTCTGTCGTGCCGAACAACATTGCTTGCCCGGGCCCGTCATCTCGGCCAATCTCTTCGATATAGCCACGTGCGGCCAACGTGCGAATGACGCCGTCTGGGTCAACACCGCGAATGGCGCCAACTTGGGCACGCGAGATCGGCTGTTTGTACGCCACGATTGCGAGTGTTTCAAGAGCCGCGCCAGAGAGCCGGGCGCGTTGATCGTGCAGCAGGAAGCGCTCAACGTATGGCGTCAGATCTGCCACTGTCTGATATCGGAATCCGCCAGCGACTCGGGCCAGTTCGAACCCGTTCTCGGCATCTCGGTAGGTCGCCGCGAGTTCTTCGCACCACTGATCGACCAATGTGACCGGCTGCTCGATCAGCTGAGCCAGCATTTCCGGAGGCACCGGGTCGTGGGCAACGAGAACGATGGCTTCAATCGCCCGTTTGAACGCTGCGATCTGGTTCTCTACCGGAACGAGAATCTCGTCGGACAGGCTGCTGCCAGCTTCGCTCGCAACGTCGCTGTCGGCACTGCAGTTGTCGGCAGTAGTGGGCACTGGGGTGCCAGGATCTGGTGGTGGAAGTTCGGTCATTTCAGCCCTCGTAGGCGTCGATCAGGATGGTGTTGGTGTCGAAGTCGTCGCCCATCGACCAGACGACGTCGATGTCGCCGAACCGCTCGGATTGGTTGAGTTCGATGGCACCTTGCTTGAACAATTCAAGTAGCGCAAGGAACCGGACGATGACGTCGATCCGGTCAGCGAACTGCGCAGTGAGCTCCCGGAAAGAGATACGGCCAGCACGCGGTAGTTCGTCGATCAATTCCGACACTGCATCGGCCACCGTGATTTTGATCGGGTCGACGTGGAATAGGTCGACGATCGGTTTCGGCCGCGGCGTGAGCGCTTTGATCGCCGCGTTTTGAAACCGCTGGAGGCTCGTGCCCTCGAGCATGTCGGGAACAACGTCAGCGAAACGTTCATCGGGGCCGATGACGCGCGGAAAGGTTTTGTCGGCTTCTTCGGCGAGCCGATCGAAGACCGAAGCGACGTCTTTGAACGTCTTTGCTTCGAGGAGACGGGCGAGCAGCATGTCGCGCTCTTCCCACAGGGCGAACTCGTCGTCAAGGTCACCGTCGCTCATGTTTGGCAAAAGGCGGCGGGCCTTTAAGTCGACGAGCGTCGCAGCAATCAGCAGAAAGCTGGTCGCCACATCAAGGTCGAGGACTTGCATTCGGTCGAGTTCGCGAAGAAAAGCGTCGACGATCGTCGAGAGATTAATCTCGTAGATGTCGACCTGCTCTTTGAGAATCAGCTGCAGCAGCAGATCAAACGGCCCCTCATAGACCGGTGTAGCAACGTCAACCATCAGAACGAACGATACAGAAGGCACAGGGCGACCAGCGGTATCGTCTCGGACGTGACCGACAACGCTCCAACCAACGTTCCGACAAAGCGGACCAAGCCACGAGTACTGTCGTGTATCCAGCCCACCGGCGACCTACACCTCGGCAATTACCTCGGAGCATTGCGCAATTGGGTCAAGGGCCAGCACAGTGCCGATGCGTTCCACGGAGTGGTCGACCTCCATGCCCTCACGGTCACCGACACACCTGGTCAAGTGGGCGCTGCGACTCTGCGCACCGCTGCGATGCTGTTCGCCATCGGCCTTGACCCCGATGTGGCGACCGTCTTCGCCCAAAGCCATGTGCCCGAACACAATCAACTCGGGTGGGTTATGGAGTGCACCATCAGCTATGGCGAGCTCTCGCGGATGACCCAGTTCAAAGACAAGTCGGCCAAGCGCGAGCAAGACTTCATCAGCGGTGGGCTGTTCACGTACCCCGCTCTCCAGGCCGCCGACATCCTTTTGTACGACACCAATCACGTCCCTGTCGGCGAGGATCAGCGCCAGCACATCGAGATCACCCGCGACGCTGCAATTCGCTTCAACCATCGCTTCGGCGACACTTTCGTGATTCCTGAGGCCGTCACCCCAAAGGCGGGTGCCCGCGTGATGAGCCTGCAAGACCCTGGGTCGAAGATGTCGAAGTCCGACGACTCGGATGCCGGTTGCGTGTACCTCATCGATGATGCCAAGGCCGTGATGAAGAAGTTCAAGCGGGCCGTCACCGACTCCGAAACGGGCGCCGATGCGGTGCGATTCGACCGCGAGAACAAGCCGGGCGTCAGCAACCTGCTGGAGATCCACGCCGCTGTCACCGATCGGACGCCCGAGGCCGTTGCCGACGAATACGCGCAATACGGCGCCTTGAAGGTCGCCACCGGCGAAGCGGTTCTCGCTGTCCTCGACCCAATTCGGGTCCGATACGCCGAACTCATGGAAGACCGCGGCGAGCTTGCTCGGCTGCTGCAGATCGGCGCGGGCCGAGCACGTGAAGTGGCAGCAGCGACCGTGGAGCGCGCGTACGCCAACATTGGCATGTTGCCTGCGTGAACATGTGCCGCGCCTGAACGAACTCGACCGACGGGTCATCACTCTCGCAATTCCAGCCCTCGGAACACTCGCTGCTGAGCCGCTCTATCGACTCGTCGACACCGCAGTCGTCGGCCGTCTCGGCACGGCTCAGCTCGGCGGCCTAGCCATTGCGATCTCCGTGCTCTCGCTCGTGATTGCGAGTAGCAACTTCATTACCTACGGCACCACCGAGCGGGTCGCTCGCCGACTGGGTGCCGGGAATCCCGCAGAAGCTGCAAATGTCGGAGTTCAGGCACTGTGGCTGGCCGGCACGATTGGCGTGCTCGCAGTGCCATTGCTGATCGGGTTCGCCCGCCCTTTGACGGGTGCGCTCGGCGCTGACGGCGAGGTTGCCGGCTTCGCCGTGGAATACCTCCGCATCGCTGCCCTCAGCGTCCCGTTCGTCGTGGTCTCGCTCGCAGCCCAAGGTGTGCAACGCGGGTCGTCCGACTACCGCACCCCGCTCGTGATCCTCGTCTGTTCGAACATCGTCAACGTCGTGGTTGAGTTGATCCTTGTGTTCAGATTCGACATGGGCATTGCTGGTGCGGCGTGGTCGACAGTGGTTGCCCAAATTGGCGCCGGTGTCGCCTTTCTCGTCGTCATCCGCAGGCGCCTTATCGACGCCACGCAGTGGAAACCCAACTGGGCCGAGATGACACCGCTCCTGACCGCTGGGCGTCACCTGCTGCTCCGCGTCGCCTCGATTCTCGGCGTGTTCACTGGTGCAACGGCGATTGCTGCCCGCATCGACGCCCCGACG
>CAWUXP010000078.1:0-12021 GCA_963926495.1 Candidatus Ilumatobacter herschelensis | reverse complement strand
CAGCACGCCGATCAGGCGATCGGCGAGACCGCTGGCGTGCGTCCGTTCAAATCCGTCGAGCAGCGCGTAGTCGGCTGCCGTGCCGTGCTGCATCTCCGTAAATGAAACGACACGCTGCTCCGTCGTTGCCGGTTCGTTCATTCGTCTTACTTCCGTTCGTTGAGTCGGCGCCAGGCCAGCGTCCAAGCGGTCAGCGGACCATCGTGGTCGATGTAGCACCCTTGCAGGTGACGCTCGCCACGAGTCGGGTCGAATGCCGTCCGGCCATGCAGGACCCGATGATTGTCGACAACGACAACGTCGCCAGATCGCATCCGGTAGTTCAGTTGACGGGTGGGATCGTTCAGCGCCGCGGCAAGCCAACGCCGCCCGCGGTAGTAAATGTCGAGAAGGTCAGCATCGACATACGGGGCGAAGTCGAGCCGGGGTGAGAACCGCATCTGTCGAAACGTCCCATCGGCAGCTCGTTCGATCAGCGGCCCGTCGGCGCGCTTCATGTCCGACCCGATGTCGTAACGAAACTCAATCGGCAGTGACGTGAGCACTGCGTGGGCTTCAGGATCAGCTTCGGCCAGGGCGTCTGCTGCTGCAAGACCGTCGACCATCGTTGAGGCCCCACCGGGGGCCTCGTTGAGGATCGTGTGGAGGAACTGCAAGCCCGGCACTGGTGCCCGATATGGCTGATCGGTGTGGGCGGACAACGCCACCGGGGTGTACGCCAGGTCGACCGGTCGCGCTTCGGTGCGTACGTCGAAGAGCTCGCCGAAGTTGGTTGCGGAGATCCTTCCGAACGGGCGAGTGATCTCCCGGAGTGCACCCACCTCGGCAGGAGTGTTGGTGAGAACGAAGCAGCCGAGTTCGAAGAACGTGCTGAGTGCTGCAATGAGCGCCTCATCGGACGTCGAGGGATCACACAGCTCCCGATAGTCGACCAGGGGTACTTCCGTGTCGCAGGAGGTCCAGGGGCGTGGAGCCGGACGGGGAATGTCGGCATGGGTCGGGCCTTCCACACCAACAAGCTGCAAGATCGACGACAACTCGAACTCAACTCGCTCGCCGTCACTGAAGTCAACATGTACGACATGTCCGTGCTGCTCCACGCCAACCACTTGCAGGTCGCCCGGCACATCGAGCGGCTCCCACAGTCGTTGTCTGTTGTTCGCATCGACGTGAGCGCTCAGGCGTTCGAGTAGCTGCATTGGGTGGATCAAATAACCACCCACCTGCAAACGTCCGCGCACTGCGGAACACCTGATGGCTTGCTTGGTCGCTGACTTCACATCCCCAGTTTCCACGTCGGCTGCCGATCGCGACAGACACTCGTTCGGCAGAGCGCCATAGCCTGTTGTTATGACTATAGCGATTTTGCAAATCGGAACGGCCGCGTGAGGCAGCTCGTTCGTCAGGTCGACCGCCTGCAACGACTTGCCGTCTTCGAAGCAGCCGCGCGTCTCGGTTCGATGTCTGCCGCGGGTCGCGAGTTGGGCATCGCCCAGCCAGCGGTAACCCGTCAGATCAAACAGCTGGAAACCGTGCTCGATACTGTGCTCTTCGATCGGCAGCCGAACCGCGTGGCTTTGACTGCTGCCGGGCGAGCCCTCGCCGACAGCCTCGACGTCAGCTTCGCCGCCATTGAGCACACCATCTCTGAGGTGACTGACTCAGACGACATGTTCATTCTGGCCATGCCGCCCGGTTTCGCTCAGCAACGCGTACTGCCAGCACTCGATTCGCTACAGCAGGCCCTCGGCGATCGCGACCTTCGCCTCTGGCTGTACGACCGCGAAACAGAACTCGCGAACGGCTCGTTTCACGCCGCTGTTCGCGTCTCCGCCGAGCCATGGCCGGGCCACGAAGAGGTTGCGCTATTCGGCGAGGCGGTGTTCCCGGTAGCGACACCAAGCTTGGCTGCTGCGCACGGCCTGCACTCCGAGAGCGCACCCGCTGACGTCCTCGCGGCACCCCTGCTGCATATGGATTCGGCCGACCGGCCCTGGATGTCGTGGGCTGACTGGCTCGAGAAGTTCGATCTCCAACTCACACCGGGCCGACGGCGCGTCGAGTTCAACAGCTACCCGAGTGTCTTGCAGCAGGTGATGCTCGGTCGAGGTGTGGCTCTCGGATGGGCCGGGATCCTCGATGAACTCCTCGACGGCGGAGCGCTGGTTGTGGTCGGCCCCACGATCAGAACAGATCGCCAATACACCGTGACCTGGCCGAGTCGACGGCCGAGTAGCGCCGTGACCGCAACTGTGGGTTGGCTCACTCAGACCCGCGCCGCCGGGAATTTTTGATCGAGCCGTACGCTCAGCTGCCTCATACCCGTACGAATGCCAGCACAGTGATTGTCTGGGGTCGCGGCGAGCCCGACGAGCGCCGACTCTGCCAGGAGGCTCATGATCTCGGAATGATGGTTCGCTTCGAGCAACTGCTTGCGGACGTGTGCAGGCCGACGAGATCGTCGAGCGGGCCAGCGTCTCTTCCGGGTCGTTCCAGGAAGTCGGAAAAGTACACCGGTTGGCCGTTCGCGTCGGGAACCCAGGTGACACCGACCTGCTGCACCAATCGAGCGCGATCGGTGGTGAGTTCGATGAACGATGTCGAGCAGACCCGTTCAACATCAGCAGTACCTGCAGCGAACAGATCGAGAGCCGGGTCAGGGCCAGAGCGGCCGACTTCAAACCCGAGCTCGACACCGATCAACTCGGCCGAAGCCTCGAACAGAGCCATCGCACCGAGGCTGGTGCCGCCCGCACCAGCCGCGGCACAAGCCGCGCAGCGCGAATCCAACGGCGGGTCGTACGGTTTGCCGAGTGAAAATCGAAGCGGCACCGACACGCTCCGGCCGTGTTGACCGGCAAGCGGTGACAGATGCAATTCCCTTGCTGATTCCCGCTATCCCATTTGGCTTCGTGCTCGGCTTGGCGATGACCAAGTCTGAAATGCCGCTGTGGGCTGCCTGGCTCACATCTCCCTTAGTCTTCGCCGGCGCCGCCCAGCTCACGATGGTCACCATCGCAGGCACCGCCTCGCTCTGGGCAATCATCTCAGCAATTCTCGTCATCAACAGCCGCCACGTCATGTACAGCGCGGCGCTGGCTCCGATGTTCCGCGCGCAACCTAAGTGGTTCCGCTGGGTCGGCCCCTTCATGCTCATTGATCAGGTGTTTGCACTTGCCATGCTGCGCTCCGACCAAGAGCCCGACTCATTTCGTCGTTACTACCTGACGACGATGCTGCTGTTCGCGGCGACCTGGAACGTTGCCGTCCCGCTCGGCATGTTGATCGGCCCGGTCATCCCCGAAGCGTGGCGGCTCGACTTCGCGCCGGTGATCATGTTCGCTGGGTTGGCGCTCTTCGCAATCAAGCGCATGCCCGCCGGTATCGCTGCACTGATCGGCGGCTTTGTGTCGCTGTTCGCAGCAGGCTTGTCCGACCGTCTCGGCATCCTCGTCGGAGCGGTCTCCGGCGTCATCGCCGGCGCTATCGCTGAACAGCGGATGACGACGCTAAAGACTCGCTCGGCGGCCGTTCAGTGAGTAACCGCGCGGCACTCCTCGTACTCGTTGTTGCCATGCTTGGCACGTACGCCTTTAGGGCCGGCCTGATTTTGCTGCTGGCCGACCGGTCACTTCCCGTGACGGTCGAACGAGCACTGCAAAACGTCGGCCCCGCCGTTCTCGCAGCTTTGACCGTGAACCTGGCAGTCGGCGGCGATGGCGGCACAAGCGTCGACATCGATGCGATCGAACTCGCGTCACTCGGGATTGCGGCTGTGGTCGGACTGCGAACCAAGAACCTCGTATTCATGCTCATCGCCGGTATGGCGACGCTGTTGATCCTGACCGAGATTTTCTAGTCACGAACCCACCCGCAGGTGTTGCCGAGTTTATCCCACCAGCGCACCGGCCACATCTCGCAGACCGCTTCCCAGAAGGGGCTAGCGCTGATCTCTGTTCTACTGAACCGACCGCCCGTCTTGTGGACCAGGCGCTCCACTTGGTGATTTAGTCGTTGTCTACTTCTTCGTCTTCTTCTTCGTCGTCTTCTTCTTCGGCGTCCTCGTTCTCGACGTCAGTTCGTAGTTCACCGGATTCGATCCAGACCTTGATCTTGCACTCGACGTCACCGTTGTCGAATCCGACCTCAACTTCGTAAGACCCGGAGTTCTTGATGTCACTCAAGAACCCTTGGCTTGGATCTGTGCTGGCGAGTACGACCGAATCATTGCTCTGCGTCACGGTGATGGAACCGCAGTCGCTCTGAACTGTGCGCTGGACGTGTGGCTCTGGCGTTGATTGGGTCGTCGTGGCGGGCACGGGATTTGTGTCCGGCGGCGCTGAATTATCGGTGGGCCCCTGTTGTGTTGGCCCGGCAGATACGAGAGTTGGTGCTGGGGTAGACGGGACCGACGCAGCAACGGTCGTCGTTGTCGAATCGGCACTTTCCATTGTCGTCGTCGGGAACGAACTGATTGCTATGACAACGTTGGCCTGCTCCTCGCGCGACGGATCATCTGCTGCTTCATCCGTGTCGAGAGTTGTTGTCGAAATCTGTGAGGTCGGCTCCGGCAGAGGTTCGCTGTCGATCAAGATGTCGAGTTGTGATGATCTTTGACTGAGCGAGTTAGTGACTGCGGCAAGGCCAACGCCACTGACCCCGAGGATCGACAGCGTGGCCGTACCAATAGCAACGCCTCGCCGAATCCGAGCGTGGCGCATCGCTGGCTTGAGTCGACCGAGCACGTTTTGGGCATCGGACGACGCTGCCGGCGCAGATTGTCGCAGGTGGGCTCGGAGGACGTCATCGAAATCGTCGTTCATTGGAGCGCCTCTCTCGACACCAGGTGCTGCCGCATCCGTTCGCGAGCATCAGCGAGCTGGGACTTGACGGTGCCGTCGCTCACTCCCAAAATGTGGGCTGTTTCGGACACGCTGCGGTCTTCGACGTAAAAGAGCGTCGCTGCTGCACGTTGGCGGCGCGGCAGACATGCAAGCAGCTCTGATGCTGCGGCATCGTCGATGACATCGTCGGCGGTCGATGGGGCCGCATCAGTAAAGTTGAGCGATTCACGGCGGCGACGGCGCTGGTCCGAGCGCCAACCATCTCTACTTGCGTTGATCGCTACTCGTCGCACCCAGGCCGCAGGAATATCGTACGAGCCGACTTTGGACCATCTGGCTGATGCTTTGATGAACGCTTCCTGTGTTGCGTCGACAGCACGTTCGCGATCCCCAGTGATCGTGATGAGCGTGGCGAGCACACTGTCGTAGTTCTTCACGAAAAACGCTTCGAAGTCGTTGCTCGACTTCTTCACCATTGCTCTCCTGTCCCACATGAGTGCTCCCGTGTCCCACATGACGGGCCACGTGCAGATCGGCGGGTGAAGGAGGAATTGGGCCACGTCAAATACACGTCACAGAGAGGCCATGTGGTTGGGACGATATACGCAAATCATCAAGTCGCCGCAGCGTTCTCTTCGGCCGTCAGGCTCGTTGAAATCGTAGATGCCGAACAACCCCCTCCTGGGCGAGTGAGAGGGGGTTGTTCAGTTCAGAGACGCCGTGGGATCGGTAAGAAGCCGAACAGTGTCAGTCGTCGGAATTGTCCGTGCTTGCAGGCGAGGCCGGGTCTTCGGTGTCGTCATCTGACGAGTCGGAGTCAGCAGGCTCGTCTACCGACGGTGGCTGCGACTCAGTCGCTGCCGCCACTGACGCCGCACTCGCCACAGATACTGCGCTGGCCGGCGACGCGGCACTGGCCGGCGACGCAGGACTGGTCGGTGAGGCAGCACTGGCCGGCGACGCAGCACTGGCCGGCGACGCAGCACTGGCCGGCGACGCAGGACTGGTCGGTGAGGCCGGGTCTTCGGTGTCGTCATCTGACGAGTCGGAGTCAGCCAGCTCGTCTACCGACGGTGGCTGCGACACGGTCGCTGCTGCGACTGGTGCCGCACTCGCTACAGACGCCGGGCTGGCTGGTGATGCCGTCTCGTCACCGTCTGAATCGTCAACATCGTCAACATCGTCAACATCGTCAACATCGTCAACATCGTCAACATCTGACTCGGTGACGTCATCAGCATCTGACTCGTCGACAACTTGGATCTGCTCGGTGACGTCATCAGCATCCGACTCGTCGACGACTTGGATCTGCTCGGTGACGTCAGAGACAGAGACGCCGAGGTTCGACGCTGCAGCGATGCCGCCGAATCCGGCGCCGATCGCTGCGCCAGTAGCAAGGACGATCTTCCAGGTTGGTCGGGTGGGCTTCATGATTCCTCCAAGATTGGTGACGTTGTGGGTAGGTGATCGGGGCACTTCGCGTTGCGCGCGATGTGGGTTCGTTGAACTGGGAGATGAGTTTCGGCGTGCGCAATTAACGTCGAGACGGTGTTGCGCCAACCGGTTTGCTGAATCCGGAACGGACCGGTGGCGAGCCCGACGAGAACTGCTGCCGTGGCAATGTCGAGTTCTTGTTGGCCGTATGTAGCCATCCCGTTCCGTCGGAGTCGGTCGGCGTAGGCAGTGATGCGGAACCGGTGTACCGGCAACGTGATAGCGCGGTAACGCAGGAATCCGAGCAGATTCGCTCGTTCTTCGAGTGGTGAACCAACACCGAGATCGTCGAGGTCGAGGATGCCGACAACTCGTGCACCATCGACAATGATCTGGCCCTCGTGGAGGTCACCGTGGATCGTCTGCAACTCGACGTCGCTGGCGAAACTGGAAAAGGCATCGGCGAGTCGACTGAGAGGGCCACCATCAAAATTGGCAACGGTCCGCAACATCGCTGCATGCAAGACACCATCGGCAACACGCGATGGAACAACCTGGAGGTCAGTGTCAATACGGGCGAATTGGTCGGCGAGCCGATCGAACTCATCCACGTGAGGCCATCCAGGCCGCCCGGCTTTGATCTCGTCTTTGAGCAGCGGCCCAGTCAGCTCCTCGAAGGCGACGACGCCAAGGTCCGCCGACGAATGCCGCACGACCGGCACGGGTACACCTGCTGCCGTCGCCGCGCGATGACGAAGCACCAGACCGGGGAGCGCTGATGGAGCGACAACCTTGAGGTACACCACTTCGGTCGGCGTGGAAACCCGGACAACGGCGCGCTCGGTCGGTCGGAATGCGAGCACCTTGATCGAGACCGAACTGACGTCGTCGATCTGGCACAGCTCAGCTGCGCTGCGCGGCGTGACAGCCGCTCGGAGACCGACCAGAACCGGGTCGAATGGCCAGCGCCAAACGCCGACTTCGACACGACGGCCGCTCACCAGTGCCGCGACCGGGATTGCTCCCTCGTGGACCCCCTCGAGCTTGGCCGCCGCCATAATTGTCTCACGCTTGACCGATCGTCCAGGCCATGCGACCTCGGCGGCGTACTTCACGATCAGATCCGATCCGGGCCGGTACTGGACGTGGCGAGGTGTCGCTGAGACGAGATCCCCGCCAGCCGCTTCAATGGGCGCCCGCAAAACATCGGCTGCGTCGGGACCCGTCAGGAACTGCACTGCAGGCAGCGCAAAATCGCACAGCAACGAAGCACGGGGTGCCGATTTCGGCAGCAGCGAAGGAGCCATTTGGACAGACATTCATGAAGTACACGTCGCCACCCCAGCGCTCGGTTGGGTCCGATCCGTGTCGACCGAGCGAAGACCCTTGGTTACACGAGCATGAAGGTGACTCCGCCGATGTGATGCGACTCGCCGACTCGGTCGCGATCACTGGCAACGAGGTCGACACCATCCAGGCCTTCGCCGCGCTCACCCGCGGAGACGAACCGCACCGCCGTCCGCAGCCCGAGCTCCTGCCAACGTGCCGACATCGCACTGGCGTCGACAGCGCCGACCGTGACGCCAGCAATCGATGCCACGACGGAGTCGTCCTGGTTTGGCTGCCAGGTAGAGCCAGCCCAGGTCCAACTGCCCTGCGGGATCGGTTGATCGAGCGAAGCAATCACGCCACCAACATCGCGTGGGTGTAGGTGGCGGCCCCGAATGGTCGGAAAGTCACCCGCCCACACGATCCGAATGTCGTGTGCTGCAAGGTGTTCGAGCCGATGATCGAGGTCATCGACTTCGTAGATGGCCATGTATCCACCGTCGCCGTTGCGCTTGTCGAGCAGGCGGCCACCAGCGGTGTCGGGCTTGGTCGGTGACACGACTTCGAGGAACTGATCGCCGATGACCATCAAGGCGTTGTGGAGACCGAACTCGCCAACACCGGGATCGTTAAAGCAGACGGTGAGTCCGAGCGTGTCGCAAAGTTCACCGACAACGGCATCGAGGTCGTGGGCGACGAGGGCAACCTGGCGGAGGCGAATCATGCATGAACGGTACGAACCGCTCGCCCCGCCGAGCGAGTCGGCGCACCACTACGGTGACTGATCATGAGCGATGACACGCCGGTTCGTCATCCGGAGTTGGGGTTTTACACGTTGGCCGGAGCGCCGGAATCGCCGCGCGACCTGATCGACGAGGTACACCACGCCGAAGAACTCGGCCTCGGCGCCGTGTTCATCTCCGAACGGTTCAACATCAAAGAGGCATTCACGCTGTCGGGCGCAGTCGGCGCTGTGTCGAGCAACATCAAGATCATCACTGGCGCCACCAACCACAACACTCGCCACCCGATGGTCACAGCTGCGCATGCCACGACAATGCACCGATTGACCGGTGGCCGCTTCTCGCTCGGCATCGGCCGCGGCATCGCTCCCCTGTTTGATGCCTACGGCATCGACCGCATCACGACCGCTCAGATGGAGGACTTCGCCGGGGTGATGCGACGCCTGTGGCACGGTGAGACAATCATTGGCCACGACGGCCCGATCGGTACGTACCCGGTACTCCGGCTCGACCCAACCTTCGACGAAAACATCGACCTGTCGATCGTGGCCTTCGGGCCGAACACGCTCGAGCTCGGCGGTCGAGCATTCGACAACGTCATCCTCCACACCTTCTTCACCGATGAAACAGTCGAACGCTGCGTTAAGACGGTCAAGCAGGCTGCCGAGCGGGCCGGTCGCGACCCGAGCGACGTCACGATCTGGTCGTGCTACGCCACAGTCGGCGACCACATCGACGAACCACTACGGCTCAAGAAGACAGTTGGTCGCCTCGCCACCTATCTTCAGGCGTACGGCGACCTGATGGTCACGACGAACAACTGGGACCCGGCCATGCTGACGGCGTTCCGTGCCGACGACATGGTGCAGAACATCAAGGGAGCGATCGACGCCGTGGCAACGACCGAACAGCTCGAACACATCGCCACCCTGCTCCCTGCCGAATGGCTTGTACCGGCAGCCACCGGTTCGGCCGAACAATGCGCCGCAGCGGTTCGCGGTCAGCTGTCACTCGGTGCCGATGCGGTAATCATGCACGGTGCGACACCGACTGAGCTCGCCCCGATTGTTGCCGCTTACTGAACTTGTCAGACGGAGTTCAGACCTCTGGCTGCCGCTTCTGACACACTGCACCGATGGCAACCCTGGTGCTCACCGTCATCGGCAACGACACGTCCGGTCTCGTCGACGCCCTCGCTGGACCGATCGCCCGCCACGGCGGCAGCTGGGATCGCAGCCACATGGCTCGCCTCGCCGGTCAGTTTGCAGGCATCGTCGTCGTTTCCGTACCCGACGACAATGTCACGGCACTCCAGGCCAGCCTTGATGGCCTCAACGCCCAGGGCCTGCTCGATGTACAGGTGGCGATCGCCTCGTCGTCAACTGAGGACGTCCCGACGGAGAACGTGCTGCGTCTCGAACTCATCGGCCAAGACCGCCCCGGCATCATCAGCGAGATCTCTGCAGCACTCGCCACACGAAACGTCAGCATCCTCGAACTCGAAACCACTACGTCGTCGGCGCCGATGTCCGGGGAACTCCTCTTCGAAGCAAAGGCCACACTGCGCGTTCCGAACGAACTGGCGCTTGACAATCTCCGCGAAACGCTTGAGGACATCGCAAACGAGTTGATGGTCGACCTCGACCTTCGGCCAGAATGATCGAGTAGAACATCACCACACGGACAGTTTCGGCGAGGAGGTACACGTGCACGACAAAGACAACGACCGCGACCGGATTCGGCTGACGCAGTTCAGCCACGGCGCCGGTTGAGGCTGCAAACTCGCCCCTGGCGAACTGGCGCACGTCGTGCGTCATCTCGAAACCGACCATCCTGACGAACTCCTCGTCGGCACCGACACTGGCGACGATGCCGCAGTATGGAAACTCGACGACGATCGAGCAATCGTCTCTACTGCTGACTTCATCACTCCGGTGGTCGATGATGCGCGCACCTGGGGCAGGGTGGCTGCAGCCAACAGCGTGTCCGACATCTATGCGATGGGTGGCCGCCCACTCTTCGCTCTGAACCTCGTCGGATGGCCCAAAGACGCACTGCCGATCGAGTTGTTGTCCGAACTACTTGCTGGCGGGCAAGACATTGCAACGGCTGCCGGCTTCGTCATCGTCGGCGGACACACAATCGACGACCCCGAGCCCAAGTACGGCATGTCAGTCACCGGAGAGGTCCATCCTGACCGCATCCTGACCAACGCCGGGCTCCGCCCAGGGCAAGACATCATCCTGACCAAGGCGTTGGGCGTAGGCGTGTTGACCACCGCGATTAAGTCAGGGGCGGCAACCGAGGCACAGGCCGCGGGCGCTGTGGCGTCAATGATCCGATTGAACGACGTCGCCTGCCACCTCGCCGTCAGTGCCGGCGCCACTGGCTGCACCGATGTCACCGGCTTCGGCCTGCTTGGGCACTTGGGCCGCATGTCGCTCGAATCACATGTCTCTGCGATCATCGAGTTCGACGCCGTGCCATTCCTGAGCGGTGCTGTCGAACACGCCAAGGCCGGGATTATGCCGGGCGGGTCTCGCCGCAACCTCGAGTGGGGCGTCGAGTTCCTCGACGCCGGCAGCCACGACGAGATACATCAACTATTGATCGCTGACGCACAAACGTCGGGCGGCCTAGTTTTCGGAGTCGACCCCGGTGAGTCCGTTGCCGTGCTCACCGAACTCGCTGCCACCGGGCACCAAGCAGCCCGCATCGGCTCAACAGCGGCCGGCACGCCCGGCATCATTCTCCGCTGAGTTCAGTCGGCCGGCGACCAGCGCGCGGCGCTCAGTACCGAGCCCCCATCGAGTAACCACATCAACGTCACGCCGTCTGCGCTCTCGACGACGCTCGCGAGTTGTGTTCCGTACGTAACCGGCCCGGCGAATTCCATCTCGGCGCGGCCACGGCGCGGCATCGTTCCATTGGTCGACTCCTCGACGAACGCCCAATTTGCAGCATTGTTGACGTGGTCGAACGGGTCGAGGTCCGCCCGTCTGACAACCCACGGGAGCGCACCAACCAAGTTGGTCGGCGCAGCCAGCGCGAGCCGTGCCGAAACCTTCCGACCCTCGCATCCAGGGCCGTAGGCATCGATGAACTGCTGCGTCAACGCAGCCGGCCGACCGGTGTCGGTAGCGACCTGAACCCAGACGCTCACGGTCGCGATGTCAGCACCGTGTGATCCGGCGAGAATCGTTGTCCGCTCCGCCCAGCTGCGACCGAGGCCCGTGCAGTACGTCGTCACCGCGACGATCTCATCGAGCACCGCCGGTTGCCGGACCTCGATCATCGAGCGCCGGACGACCCAGCCCCACGCACCATCAAGTTCGGCATCTGCCGCATCGTCGCTCGCGATGTCTTGCAGGTAGCGGGCGGTTGCATCAAGGCGCAGCTGACCACTTGGGTCGACGTCACCGAGCCGGACCTTGCGCTCCGCCCGGAATCGTCGACCGACTGCTGGTGGATCGAACAGTTCGGAAGCTCCGGGGACAGCGGCCATCCGGTGATCGTGGCAGATAGCGCAACGGATGACGGCTTCGCGAAGTATCTCTACGCCGAACCACCGCTGAGGTCTGCGGTGTACTCGTGCAATACGATTGGAGGATGCTGATCGTCGCCGGAACCATCGTTGCCCAACAAGGAGGACGTGCTGCGTTCCTCGAAGC
>CAWUXP010000077.1:0-4348 GCA_963926495.1 Candidatus Ilumatobacter herschelensis | reverse complement strand
GTGCAGGTAGCGCACGCCCTTTGCCGGGCCGGTGGCTCCGGAGGTGAAAAGAATCGCAGCAAGATCGTCAGCGGCTGGTTCGGTCGCCAGCGGATCTGATCCAGCGATGGCTTTGGCCATCAGTGCGTCGACGTCAACGTGGCCGGCACGGGGCGCCCAGCGCAGTGTCTTGGCCGCGCGTAACGCTCGGCTCGGGCCAACGACCCAGCTCGGTCGGGTGCTGCGAACGGCCCGCCCGAGACCACGCAGGCCGAGCCCTCGATCAGCAACGACGGTGACGCCGCCAGCTCGCCAGACGCCGTACACGGCCACCACGAGGTCGACTCCGGGAGGGGTCAACATTGCCACGTGCTCGCCGGCCCGCACGCCCCGATCCGCAAGTTGTGCAGCGACACCGTCGACGCGCTCAGCGAAGTCGGCCCAGGTGATTGACTGCCCGGACGCCATGTCGGCAAACGCGATCGACGTATCGGCTCGACGCTCGTCGAGCGCCGCCCAGAGCGGCTTCGCCCGGTCGGACCCTGCGGCCGGTGCTGGAATGTCGGCAATGTCGGCAATATCAGCAGCAGCAGCAAGGCCGCCAACAAGGTCGCTCAGCCAGTCGTCAACGACAGCCGCGACGTCGGCCTCGGCCATGACGAGGTGGCTGGCCGACGCAAATCGCTGCATGCTCGTGTTGGGAATCCGGTCGGCGAGGTCAGCCGCGAAATCGTCATTGAAGACGGGATCGGCTGCGCCCCAGGCCAGCAAAACCGGCACAGTGATCGCGCCGAGCTTGGCGGCAACCTCGGCCAACGGCCCGTCGGACGGATGTCCCCCGCCTGGCTGCAACGGAACGTCGCCCACGAAGTCAGCTACTGCTGCTCGGGCTTTGGCGGAGGAATACGGCGCAGCGAATGCGGCGCGGTCAGCTGCGTTGATGTGTGAACCCGAGAGCCGGGTGGTTCCGCTGACAAAGATTGGTGTTCGCCGGCACACGAAGTCGCGTAACGGGCCAGCGGCCGAAAGCCGAATCAGGCCCGGCGACTTCCGACCCATGGGCACACCGATGCCGGTGTTGCACAGCACCATGCCGTCGACGCGATCGGCGTTGTCGACCGCCCAGCCCATGGCAATCGCCCCGCCCCAATCGTGGGCCGCGAGCGTAAATGGCGTGACCGGGTCGATGTCGAGCGCCTCGATCACGTCTCCGAGATCGGCGACCCGTGCGGCGTAGCGGCGCAGCTCGGTTCGCTCGCTGAAGCCCATCCCGAGCTGATCAACGGCGATCACCCTGCACCGGGTACCAAACTTCCGGAGGAACGTCGCCCACGAATATGCCCACGTCGGATTGCCGTGGACGCAGACCATTGTTGCGTCAGGCGGGCCGTCGAGTGTCGGACCTGAGTCAAGGACGTGCCATCGATAGGTCGAGCCGTCATTGCTCGGAACGTCAAGAACACGCGACCAGGCGGGGTCGAGGTGCCACGACTCAAGGTCGGCCGCTGTGGGCTGATCAGGAACCCAGGACCGCTGGCTCACCAGACGATTTCGGTGTAGCTGGTGTTCAGACCCGAGCCGATACCCATGAGCAGCACGCGTTCGCCCGGAGCGATTTTGTGCGAGACGCTGGCGAGTGTCATTGGGATCGCGGCCGGGCCGACGTTGCCGTTAGTTGGAAAAGTCTGCGGGGCCCGCTTGTGGTCGATGCCCAACCGTTCACAGAGCAGACGCGTATGCACGGAGCTGACCTGGTGGACGATGTACCAGTCCATTCCTGCTTCCCAGTCGAAATCGGCGCCGGCGTTCTTCCAAGCTGCTTCAGCCAGGTCGAGGCCAGCAATCAGCAGCGCGTGGGTGTCGGTGTACATTGCTTCGAGATCACCAATGCAGAGCCGGTGGTGCTCGGTACCAGCGCGGGCCACACCGCCGACGAGGCGGTGGGCATCAGGATGCTTGTCCATCCGGCAGAGCAGCGCAGCGGCCGAACCGGAGCCCAATGTGAGCGAAGCAAATTCGGCGAAGATGTCCGACGCTTCAGTCGTTGGTTGCTGCAGCCGAGCGATGGTCTGTTCCTGTGTATATCGGCTGCCCTCGCCGTCGACGACGAGCGCATAGTCGATGGCGCCCGAATCGATCGCTGCAGCCGCGATCTGCATGCCGTTGACAAACGCGAGGCAGGCGTTCGCGACGTCGAAGTTCAGGCAGCTCGGAGCCAGGCCGAGCTGATGGTGGACCGAGCAAGCAATCGAAGGCTCGAGGTGGTGCTTGCACACCGACGTCGAGATGAGCATGCCAACCTTCGACGGATCGATGCCGGAGCGGTCGAGCGCCTTGCGCCCTGCCAGTGCCGCGGCTTTGTCGAAGGTGACGTCCGCTGGCCACCAGCGACGAGATTCAATACCGGCCAGATCGGACAGCGTGCCCGCCTTCATCCCGGTGCGTTCGTAGGTGACAGCAAGTTGCTCGTCGATCCACGCTGACGTCACCACCTCGGGCGCTTCGACCGCTTCGATCGAAAGAACACCGACATTGCGGTGGGTCAGCACGGAGTTCGAGGTCATAGAGCAGGTCCTTTCGGGCGAGCTATGGAGCCTACGCGGCGAAGTGCGGAAGCCAAAGGGTTGTGTCGAAATCTACAATTCGGATAAAGCCATGAGTTGTAGCTGCCTGACAATCGGCGGCGTCGCTCGCTCCTACACGGAGCACTCCAAATACCCACCACCGACAACGCGATGACGGTCGTCATCTTCGAGCCGGCCGCCGATACGGAACCTGACCAGTCAAACCTGACGCTTCAGGCCCGGTAGCAGCGTAGTCACCAGGCCCTCAGCGTGCGCATCGATCAGCGACGGGCCGAGTTGCGCGAGACCGAGCGGAAGTTCGGACTCTGAACTGCTGACGTAGGGCTGCGCTGCTGCACCGATCAGCACGTGGTGGACAAGCTCATCAGGAATCGGAGCGGCCCACGCGTTCGACGTAGGGAACAAACGCACTCGAAAGGTCGAACTCCGCAATCCCGACGGATGAACCGGACTGAAAACAAGAGAAGCTCCCGGCGTGGACCGGGAGCTTCTGGAGCGGATGACCGGGATCGAACCGGCGACCTCAACCTTGGCAAGGTTGCGCTCTACCAACTGAGCCACATCCGCATGACTACTACTCCGAGGAGCAAAGAAGAATCTAGCAGTCCGATCGACCGACCGGACACGAAAATTACTTGTCACTCCTCGTCGAGAAACTGAGCAAGGGGACTGTCTTACTCGTCGTCCGGGTTCGCTGGCCCCTCCTGGTGGGGGTCCACATCCTCGACATCGTCGAGCAGCACCGAATCACCGGCGGCAGCGTGACGGCGCTCGACCTCTTGCTGCGCCAGAAGATCGTCGAAGTTGTCGACCGATGGCTTCGACTGCGTGAAGTCGTCGTCAACCTCGGGGACGCCCTTCTCCCGCAGGGCGGGCCGCGCCCCCTCCGGTCGAGCGTCGTCGAGCGTTCGCCGCTGCTGCGCTGGATCTTGTCGAAGCCACAATCGATCTGCCATCCGCTCGAGTGGAGCAAGGAGTTCCGGATCGGGTTTCGTCTGACGAACGATCCATAGGCCGATGAAGATCAAGGCCACGCCGATGGCACCGAGCGCGAGCACAACTGCGTAGACGGTGCGCGTCGACGACATATCGCCAACGGCCAGTTGCCGCGCCACGTCCCGCGCTCGAGCGCTCACAAATTCGTTGTCCACCGAGCATGAGTGTGCCAGCTGTATCCATCGACCGCGCGGTCAAATCTGATGAACGGGGCACCACACAGCGGTCCGACCACCGACTTTGGACCGTGTGAGCGCGGCGCCATCACGCTCGCACGGACCGGCGGCCGAACGCACCTCCGGAGAGAGCATCCCCGTTGTGCTCCCGCCTCGGCGCAACATAATCGGCATGCGTCGACGAATCGCCGCCACGAGCGCCGTTCGTTCAGAATTGGTCAGGCTGTTCGCAGGTCGCTGCGGAGCGATACCCGACCACCACAAGACCTCGTCGGCGCACAGGTTCCCGATGCCAGCGATCGCCGATTGGTCCAACAGCAAGTTCTTGATTGGCGAACTTCGGCTCGCGGTGGCCTGCTGCATGCTCGATCGATCGATCGCGAAGACGTCAACGCCGAGGTGCGTCAGATCGGGATCGATCGAGACCTTTCCGAGGCGGCGCGGGTCGTTGAGCCGCAGGGCGGGCGGATCTGAGGTGCTCGCTGCATCGACCCACACCCGGAAGCGATCCCATTCGGCGAGGTCGCGACCCGATGCATACTCGAGTTGCTCGATCGGAGCGACACCATGGACCTCGACCCGGCCGGTCATTCCGAAGTGCAAGCCAATGGT
>CAWUXP010000076.1:0-22260 GCA_963926495.1 Candidatus Ilumatobacter herschelensis | reverse complement strand
GTGCGGACCCCGCGTGGGGGTCCGCACCATTGCGGTCTGTGGGACTAGGTGTCATCAGCCGCCGTATGCGGCACCGGAGATAGCACCGAGGTCTGCATAGAGCGCTTCGTCAAACGAGGCGAGCAATCCAAATGCTCTATCGACAGCGGCACTCGCCTCAGCCGACGGATCGCAGAGCAGCGCGCCGTTGAGCCCAGCCTCAGTCGGGAACTGGTACGTCGAACCCTCGCTGAGTTCACCGGCGATGATCAGCGTCAGCGCCTGCGAAGCGTAGACACCGCCGTCGAAGACAACGCTGCCGGTCCAGGGGATGTCACGTTCACACGCGTCGGCCGGACCTGCGGCGAAGACGGCCATGCCTTCATCAGTGGCGAGCTGGCCGACCGGGTCGAGTGCGCCACCGAGGTAGGCGTATGCCAGCGTGGCGCCGTTCGCCTGCGCGTTGCTCAACGCAGCAGTGGCGTTCGCCGAGTTGTCGAAGTCAAACTCGAAGTCGCCGGTGCCGACGTACTCCATCGTGAAACTCGGATCGACTGACTGGATTCCGTACAACGTTGCCTGGTATGCCTCGACCTCAAAGTTGATGTCGCAACAGCCGAGGAACACCGAACTGGTGCTCCCTTGCTCTTGGAGGACGGCACCCATGGCGACGCCGGCCGAGTAGTGCACCGCAGCGCCCCAGTCGGTGGCCTGCGCAAGGCCTGGTAGCTCCTGGAAGCCCGCACCGCAGTTGCAGTACCAGAAAATGTCCGGGAACTGCTCGGTGAGGTCAGGCAGTGGCTCGGCGATTTCACTGGCCCCGACCATCAAGATGTCGACGCCCTGTTGAGCAAGGTCGGCCAGCGACTGGGCCGCTTCAGCCGGTCCAATATTGTCGCTCACGATTGGCGGTGCGAACCCGTTTTCGCTCGAGTACTCCTCGGCAAAGTTGACCAACGACTGGTAGTAGCCGTTGTCATCGCGCGGTCCCGCCGCTGCAACGCCAATGGTCACTGTGCCATCACCGTTCGCGTCGAATGCTGCAATGATCGCATCGACCTCAGGTTCCTCCGCAGGCTCTTCCGCAGGCTCTTCCGCAGGCTCCTCGGCAGGCTCCTCGACAGGAGCTTCGACTTCGGCCTCGGTGACGACGGGCTCTGGTTCGGCCGCGTCATCGCTACCGCATGCGGCCGCGACCATTGCCAGTGACACGCACAACGCGATCACCCCGCGCCGCCCTGTTTGCTTCTGCTTGATTTTCATGGCTCCCCTTGTTGGTAGTTGTCTTGCTTGCTGTTGATTGGTCGTCACCGACGGGTTCAGGGCGCTGTCGCTGCATGCGAGCGGTAACGCTGAACCAGCCATCGGTTGAACTGGATGTGGCTTTCCTCTTGCCACGAGTACCTCCCACGCGGTGCGAAGCGAGAGCGCAATCCGCGCTGGACCTTCGCAGTGGCGTCTTGGTCCTGATCGACAAAGACCTGGACACCCGCATCCGACAACGCCATCTTCTGCTCGAAGAGCGGATCGTCGAGGGCCGATGGGTGGAAGATGTACCCGATCTCGATGTCGACGGTCTCAGGACCGGTGGGACGAACGAGGAAGAAGAAACACTGGTCTGGCGCCGTTCCAAAACACAGGGTGGGCGGCATGAGCGCGAACGTTGAACGCGTGCGTTCTTCGTCGGTGAGATCAGGAAACACGTCCATGATCACCCGATGCGTTGCATTGAATCCGCCATCGATGTGCGTGTAACCGCCGGTCCGGAAGATCACGTTGGAGTCATCCGACCACGGCACCGGGAACTCCGACATGCTCGACGGGCAGAAATCCTGCACGTACTGATGGAGCCGATTGGCGTGATAGCCGTCATTGAAATTCTCGAACATCACTTTCCAATTCCAGGGCATACCTTCCAACGTGAATGTGCCAGGACAGATTGCATTTTCGAGGTCGTAGTTGTGAACGAAAGGTGAATAGCGCTCGAGGGTCGGGGCGAGTGGCGCAGCGTCGCTGTCAAAGTTGACAAAGATGAATCCGAGCCACTCTTCAACGCGGAGTTGCGGCAGCCCGAAGTCGGCTTTGTCGAAGGCTTCAGTTCGTTCCATCGCGGGCGCGCCGAGCAAGCGACCGTCGAGTCCGTAGTTCCAGTGGTGGTACGGACATTTGAAGGTCGTGCTGTTTCCTTCGCCTTCACAGATCTGCATTGCCCGGTGCTGGCAGACGGCCGACATCGCACAGACCTCACCGAGTTTGTTGCGCGCGATGATGATCGGTTCGTCAACGATGGTCACGGTGAACCAGTCCCCGACGTTCGGGATCCTCTCGGCTCGCCCGACGCAGAGCCATTCCTTCATGAAGAGCGCTTCGGATTCGAAGGCAAGAACGTCAGCGGACGTGTACAACTCAGCGGGCAGCGTCAGGGCCTGCGACACATCGGCGGTCGAAGCCTCAAGGCTCGCTAAGAGCTGGTCGCTCATGGACAACGGGTTGGTGGTCATGTCTTCAACACCTCGTCTTTCAGCATGAATTTACGGATCTTGCCCACGCTGGTGCGTGGGAGTTCATCGAGCAGCGTGATCTCACGAGGTTGCTTCGCTTTACCAAGTCGGCTCTGGCACCATTCGTGCAGATCGGCAACGGACGGCGGCGAGCTTGGCTCGACAGGAACGACGAATGCCACGGGGACCTCATCTCGCACCGGGTCGGGAACCCCGATGACTGAAGCTTCGAGGACAGCAGGGTGTGCGCTGAGTACCGCTTCGACCTCCACGGTCGACACGTTTTCGCCAGCGACCTTGAGCACGTCGGAACGCCGCCCGTCGAAGAAGAACCGACCAGTCGAGTCGCGAGATGCACGATCACCAGTACGAAACCACTCGCCGTTGAAGCAGTCCGCCGTGGTCTCAGGGTCGGCGAGGTACTCGGTGAACAACGTCAAGCCGGGTGTTGCTCGAACGACAATTTCGCCGACTTCGCCGACGCCGACGCGAACCCCATCGACGTCATGGATCTCCACGTCGCAACCGGCGGTGACAAATCCCATTGAGTCGGCGCGCGGCTCGTCGGCCTCGTCGGTCAACACCGCGGGAATGGTTTCGGTCATGCCGTACAACTGACGCGGCGCACATCCGAACCAGTCGGCGATCACTCGGTGCTGGTCATCGGCAATGTTCTGGGCGAACCAGCAGTGACGCAGCTGCAACCCCTCGACGGGACCACCTCGAGCCAGAATCATTCGGAGCGGAGCCGCGAACAGGCTGGCGCACGTCGCGGCATGCCGTTGTGCCTGCGGCAAGAAGCCACTGGCTGAGAACGTGTGCATCAGGGCGACCGATGCTCCGGCCCAAACCGCTGCGGAAAATGAGTAGTACTGCGCGTTGGCATGAAACATCGGCAACACGACGAGGTAGCGATCTTCGCTCGTGAGGCCAGCTGCCTCCGCCATTGTCTTGCCAGCAAAGGCGTAGTTCGCTTGCGAGACAACCACCCCTTTGGGTCGGCCTGTCGTGCCACTCGTGAACATCACTGCAGCGACATCGCGCAGGCCCGGTTCGGGCCACTCGGTGAACTCCTGCGTTGGCAACCATTCGAAATCCACGTCCGCTTCGTCGATCGGGAATAACGCGATGTCGGTTGCGGCGGCTCGATACACAGCCGCTCGGTCCTGTGCAAAGAAACCGGCGACCGGACCGGTGCGCTCGATATGGTCCTCGAGCTCAGCGCTGCGTCCCATCGGATCTGATGGGACAATCCAACCACCAAGCCGGATGGTTGCAATCCAGACCGCAACAAACGTCGGTGAGTTGGCAAGCGCAAGATGCACCGCAGCACCAGTGCCCACGCCGTGACTGGCCAGCTCGGTGGCAGTGCGGGCGACCACCCGATCGAACTCGCCGTAGGTCCAGTCAGTGACCGTGCCGTCAGGTGATTCAAACGTGAGGAACGGCGCGTCGGGGCGCGTCGACACAGCGTCGGCCCAAACATGGGCGAACGTTGTTGGATCGACCCAGCCGGTCATGGCTATTCAGCTGCCCCGTATCCCCCACCACCGGGGAGTTCGAGCCTGATGACATCGGTGCCGGTCAAGCTCAGACGCGCCTGGGTATCGACGGCCTTGCCATTGAGCAAGAAACTTCCGGTGGCTCCGGGTTCTCCGCCGAACACGCCCAGCGGCGCATCGGCGAGCCGGCTCGTGACCGCATTCAGCTGCCACGCTCGGTCGGTGTCCACGCTGAACTCGATTGCCTGACCAAGCCCTCCGATCTGAGCCCCCGCTCCACCAGAATTTTTCCGAAGCGACTTCTCGTGGAAACGAATCGGCGCCGACGCTTCGACGACTTCGATCGGGACCGCCGAAATGCCTGTCGGGTATGAGCAGGCGCTCAACCCAGGCTTCGTTGCGCGGGCACCGACACCACCCGCATAGGTGAACATCGCCGTAATGAATGGGCTGCCGTCGGGATGGCTTCCATTGACCTGCATCGTCCACACAGCACCAGAACCTTCGGCCATCGCTGCCTCGGGCCGAATCTGCGCGAGTGCTTTAAGGAGCGCGTTCGGCAGGAACATCCCGACGACATGCCGGGCAGTACCCGGCTGCGGTGAGACTGCGTTGACAATCGATCCCTCGGGAGCCTTGACCTTGATCGGGCCCAGGCTGCCATGGTTGTTCGGGATGTCAGGGTTGAGCACCGAACGCACGCAAAATGTCGTGTAGGCGTGCGTGTAGTTCATGACCACGTTGATGCCCCAGGGTGATGCCTCCGAGGTTCCTGCGTAGTCAACGGTGATTTCGCCCTCATCGCTATCGACGATGAGTGCACACACGATGTCGATCTTTGACCCGTCGGCGAGATCAAGAATCGCGCTGGAGTTGTACGTGCCACTCGGCAACTCGCGGATGCTCGCTCGGGTTGCTTCGTCGGAGCGCGTGATGATCTCGTCAGCGAGTTCCTCGATGTCGTCGAGCCCGTGCGCTGCGCAGAGCGTGTTCAAGCGTTGTGCACCGATTTCGCCAGATGCCATCTGTGCGTGAAGGTCGCCAGCCATGTGATCGGGTTGACGCACATTCGAGAGAATGAACTTCCAAACGTCGCCGTTGCGCTCGCTCTTCTTCATCAGCTTGCAGATCGGAATCCACAGCCCTTCTTCGAACACGTCACGGCCGCCGGCGCCGATGCCATAGCCGCCAACATCGGTGTGGTGAATGGTGGAACCAAACAGCGCAATGATCTGGCCGTTGCGCCACGCCGGCACCAGCACCGTGACGTCAAGGAGCTGCCCTGCCGTCTTGTAGGGGTCGTTCGTGATGAGCACGTCGCCTTCGTCAAGGGTGTCGAGCGGGTACTCCTCGAGCATCTTCGCCGCACCGATAGCCAGCGAGTTGATGTGACCGGGCGTCCCGGTGACTGCCTGAGCAACCATCCGGCCCCGCCGGTCGAATACTGCGTTGGCAAGGTCTCCGGCTTCGCGCACGATTGGCGAGAATGCAGAGCGTTGCAATGCCCGGGCTTGCTCGTTGACCGTGGAGATCAATGACTGCCACAGAATCTCGAGTTCAATCGGATCAAACTCGGACAGGCGTGTTTCGGCGATGGTCATGCTGACTCCTTCACAGTTCTGCTGGCGATGAGGCTGCCGTCGGCGGCGACTTCGACGTCCCAACCGGGGCGGATCACCGAAGTGGTTTCACGTTCTTCGACAACGGCCGGGCCGGTGAACCTGGCCCCTGCGCCGAGCATCGATCGGTCATAGACTGGCGCTTCAACGGCGTCGACGCCACGTGAGAACACCATTGGGCGGGTGCTCTTCGGAACGACCTCGCCCTCGTGCGGCGCAATCGAATCGTCAGGTTCGACGTGCGACGTTGTGGCCGAAGCGGAGAGCCGCCAGGTGATCGCCTCGACGGCGACGTCGGGGATTGTCATCCCGTAGATACGGCGATATTCGATTTCGAAAGCATTGGTGACGTCTGCTGCCGTGGCGGGCCAGACGTCGCCCTCGCCAACCCAGATCGTGATCTCGTTGCCTTGGCCTGAGTAGCGAGCGTCAACTCCGTAACGGAAGACGATGGCATCGTCTGGAACCCCGGCGCCACGCAAGACGCGGCGGCCCTCGTTGCGGAGTTCGTCGAGGAGACCATCGCGCTCGTCGTTTGTGACCTTGTCGATCAAACGCGGCATCGAACGCGCCAAGTCGATTCGGACTGGCGACACCAGCGTGCCAAATGCCGAGAGCACCGATGCGTTCACCGGAAAGATCACGCGATCGGACTCGAGAAGCTCGGCCACACCACATGCATGGACCGGGCCAGCACCACCGAATGCAATCAGGGGGATGCCGCGCAGGTCGACACCCATTTCGACGCCGTGCATGCTGGCAGCAGCTGCCATGTTCTGGTTGACAACTTCGTGGATTCCTGCTGCGGTGTCGAGCATTTCGAGGCCAAGGCCGTCGGCAACCGTTTGCGCAGCACGTTCGGCAAGCGAGCGATCTAGGGGCATGTCGCCACCAAGGAACGCGGCGGGATCGAGCAGACCGAGGATCACATCTGAGTCGGTCACGGCGGGGATGGTCCCACCTTGGCCGTAGCTTGCCGGACCGGGGTCAGCGCCAGATGACTCTGGACCGACCTTCAAGAGGCCGAACTGGTCGACACGGGCCAGGCTTCCGCCACCGGCACCGATCTCGACGAGGTCAACCGACGGGACTGACACAGGAAAACCGGAGCCCTTCTTGAAGCGATAGGCGCGAGCTACTTCGAACGTATTGGTGAGTTCGGGCTCACCGTGCTCGATGAGGCACGCCTTGGCAGTCGTCCCACCCATGTCGAAGCACAGGAGCCGGTCGATGCCGAGCCGCTTGGCGAACCAGCTTCCAGCGAGAGCGCCTGCAGCCGGACCAGACTCGACGAGGCGAATCGGACCCCGAGCAGCCTCATCAGCCGACACGACGCCACCATTGGACAGCATCATCAGAACCGATCCGCCAAAGCCTTCGGCGGCAAGCCACTTCTGCAGCTCGTCGAGGTAGGGGCCGATGACGGGCATCGTGGCGGCGTTACACGCCGTGGTGACCATCCGCGGATACTCGCGGATCTGCGGGGAGATCTCCGCCGAGATACACACAGGGACACCAAGTGCGCTCCGCAGATGCTCGGCAATCTTGAGCTCGTTCGTCGCGTTCACATAGGAGTTCAGGCAGCAAATCGCTACCGCCTCGACATCGGCGCAGCGGAGTTCTTCGACGAGCACATCGAGGTCGGCAGCGGTCGGGTCGGTGATGACTGAACCATTGGCACCCGTGCGTTCGTTGATCTCAAACGTGAGGTCCCGCGGAATTGGCGGCGCAGGGAACTCGATCTGAAGGTCGTACATGTCGTAGCGATGTTCATCGCGGATGAGCAGCGTGTCACCGAAGCCTTGAGTGGTGACGAGGCCGGCTCGCCCGGTCTTGCCTTCGATCAGAGCGTTGGTGATCAACGTCGTGGCGTGCACGATCGGCGCAGTAATGTCGCCTGGGAGAACCCCCGCTTTGGCAAGCAACTGGGTCACTCCTGTACGCACCCCATCGAGCGGTGCCGACGGCGTAGTGAGTGTCTTGTCGACGACGACGCGGCCAGACGCGGCGTCAAGTAACACGACATCGGTGAACGTACCGCCGATATCGACGGCGAGTCTCCAGTCAGCCATTGGTGGTGCTCCTTATTGTTGAGGGCGGTTTCGGGTCTTCTCGGAAGTCATCACGCGGTGGCGAGAAGATGTCGAGAATCCAGCATTCGTTGAGCTCTTCGTCGCCGACGAACAGACTGTCGCCGTGCCAAACTCCGGCAGGCGCAAGGTAGACCTGGTTCTCGCCGATGATCTGGCGCTCAGAGTTCTCGGAGTCGTCGTCGATCAGGAAGTCAAGTGCGCCGCGCACGATGATGCCGAGCTGTTCGTGCTCGTCGTGCTTATGCAAGTAGGAGCC
Source organism: Candidatus Ilumatobacter herschelensis (assembly GCA_963926495.1). Classification (GTDB taxonomy): domain Bacteria; phylum Actinomycetota; class Acidimicrobiia; order Acidimicrobiales; family Ilumatobacteraceae; genus Ilumatobacter_A; species Ilumatobacter_A herschelensis. The sequence continues at coordinate 14,310 of CAWUXP010000076.1, read as the reverse complement.
CGTGGCCCCGCCAGCGATCCGCCAGAAGCAGAGCTGCAGGTTGTCGCCCGTGAGGACGCGTCGTCGGAATCCGGGGCGGTCTGTCTCGATGAATTCGTCATCATCGAAGAAGTGGCAGTACTGGTTCGCCAGATTCACGACGACACCGCCATCATGTCCGGGAAGCGCAGAGCCTCGGCCGCAAGGTCAAGTGGCCGAACGATCGCCTCGTGCTCTTCGTCGCCCCATCGATCAGGGGGAACGAGCCACATCACTTCGAATTCGAGACCGTCCGGATCCATGCAGTACAAGCTCTTGTTCGGACCGTGGTCCGACGAACCCTTGATCACACCGGCGGCGTCTAAGCGCTGTTGCATCTCGAAGAGATCGCCGAGCGTCGCGACTTCCCATGCGAGGTGGTACATGCCGACGGTTTCGCGGCCTGCTGACGACGGGCCAGCGCCAGCACCGATCGTGAAGAAGGCGATGTCGTGGTGGTTATCGGACCGTGGCGCCCGCATGAAGGCGAACTGGCCCGGAGTCTCGATCACCGTGACGAAGTCGAGGACTTCTTCATAAAACGCACGATGTCGCGCGGAATCACGGACGTACAAGACTGCATGGTTCATACCGGTGATACTCATCGTCGCTCCTTGGTCGTTGGTGGACTGATGGTCAGACCATAGCGAAAAATGGCGTCATCCATCGAATTACTGAGCGCGCCCCCCAAGAATGCTCCTACGTAAGGTCGAGCAAGGCCGCGAACTGGCGGCGCCATTCGACCGACGGCTTGTCCGACTGCACGTTAACCAAGCCCGTACGTTGGAGGGGCAACGTGCCAGGGACACGCTCGAGCATCGCTCGATCTTCGGCTCCGATGGCGCGGTCGAATGCGAGGATCTCTTCGGGGTCGATCGCGTGATCGTCGTTGCGCCACACGACGAACGTGAACAGCGAGTTGAGATCGTCGACTGGTGTGCTGCAGAGCAACAGGATGTGTTCAAGCCCGTCGTCGTAGCGGATGGTGCTGCGCACCGTGAACGGGAGTGCGAATCCTGTACTCATCGAGCGATGCACAACGTCGTCGTCGCTACCGCTGACTGCGACTGCCTCGTCAGGGTTCGCAGCGTCGACTTCGTAGGCGTAGCCGAAGAAGTCATCGTCCAGCGGCCCAATATCGAGTTTGGGAACACGCGGATCCTGACCTGCACCGAACGTCCCCGTGTGGACCCAGGGAAAGTGGCTGAAGTCCATGAAGTTGTCGACAAGACGGGGCGCGGATGTCGCCCACGCCTCGACTTCGGTATTCAGACGACGGAAGGCAGGGTCGTTGTCTTGCAACACCCGCGGGATGTCCATTGCTGGCTCACCGGGACACACCCACACCAAGCCGTACTGCTCACGGACCTGCATACATGGGAGGTGAGCGGTCCGAGGGATCGCTGCATTGGGACCCGATGAGGGAATCGCGAAACACGTGCCCGCTGAGCCGAATGTCCAGCCGTGATAGGCGCAGCTGAGCTCACCGTTGGTCACAGTGCCGATGGAGAGCGGCGCTTCGCGATGCGGGCACCGGTCCGGAGCGACCACGAGGGCACCGTCGGCAGCACGCCACACCACCAGGTCCTCGGCCAGCAGTCGGACGGCATGCGGACCATCAGCGATGTCGGATACCTGCGCCACCGGATACCACGCGGTGCGAAGTGCGTCGTTGTGTACAAATGAAGTCATGCAGCATTGCTCCTTCGTCTGCGTCAAACGTGTCAGGCGCAGACGTGTCAGACATCTCGATGGTCAGACCAACTGACCACCAGGGTTGAGCCTACGTCATTGGGGTGACGTAGCGCTCCGTACTGGCGTCAGGTCAGTGCAGATCGTCGACCATCGACTGTTCGACGGAGTCGAGGTGTGACTCGCTCGCGACGCGGACCGCAAGGGCATCGCCCGTGCAAAAAGCATCGGCAATTCGACGGTGCGCAACGCACGAGTCAGCAATGATCTGGGCCACCTCCGGCTGATTGCTCTCAGCCGACAGCAACGTGAAGAACTCCATCGAGCGGAAAAGCTGGTCGAGAACCTTGCCGTGCAACTCGATCAGCAGCGGGTTGCCACATGCTGCAGCGAGCGTTGTGTGGAACTCGCGATCGAGGCGACGGAATTCCACGATGTCGAGCGATGCATCGAAGCGCGCTGCGACGGCGGCCACCCGCTCGCGCTCAGCGTCAGTGGCGCGTTCGGCTGCCATTTCGAACAACGGCACTTCGAGGAGCCGTCGCGTTTCGAACAACTCGGCCACGAATGATTTGCTCTGATCGTGGGGGTCGACGACGACGTCGGGGAGGTGTTCAGCCACATACGAGCGGTTCCCACGCCGTGCGACGACGCGCATCGACACGAGACCCTGCATTGCCTCTCGAACCGACGTCCGCGCGACTTCGAACTTCTCCGACAACTCCCGCTCGGAGGGCATCTGAGCACCTGGGGCCAATTCGCCGTTCGAGATCCGTTCGAGGAGCTGGTTACGAATCTGCGAACTCACAGTCTCACGGGAGATCGGGGCAAAGGGTGAGGTGTCAGGCATAGATACGACGTTCTTGAGGCATAGTAACGATTATAGAGACATTGGGCAGTTGGTCCGACCAACATACCACCCTCACCATCGCCCATTCACTCTGGTCTGACCAACTGACCAACTGATATGGTCGGTGTACTCCGCGACCATGCTGGTCCCACACCGAACGAGAGCGCTGTGAACGAAGCAACCCACAACACCCACCCAACAGAACCCCGATGGACCCACATTGCGCTCCGCGTCAGCAACATGGACGCCACGATCGAGTGGTACTTGACGTACACCCCCCTCGAGCTGATCGATCGCAGGGAAGACGAGATGGGTTACGGCGCATGGCTTGGCATGCCTGGCGCGACAAACAATCCGTTCATTCTCGTCCTCGCCCAATTCTTCCCCGACAAGGACCCGTTTGCGAACGCACCGATCGCGACGCTCGCACCGTTCGCGCACTTCGGGATGGAGCTCCCGACAAAAGAGGACGTGGAAGCAATGGCCGAGCGGGCCAAGCTTGCCGACTGCCTCGCGATGCCGCCCACGATGATGCCGCAGCCGATTGGCTTCATCACCATGCTCCGCGACCCTGACGGCAACATGGTCGAGTTCTCATGGGACCAGGGCGTGTTCTCGACTCTCCACGACCGTTGGAACACACCCACCTAATCAAACTTTCGTTCTCGTCGTGAACGAGCAACGCTGATCGGACGGCACTGTTGCGTTGGTTGATCGGGGGCGCAGTTCGTCGTGTTCGACGGTCGGTGTTCGGTCAGATCGCTGCGGCGAGCTCATCGAAAGCTGCCGCCACACATAGACGCTCGAGGCGCGCTTCGACACCGAGTTCGTAGTGACCGCGTCGCAGGTTCTGGACGAACGCGTGTCAGCAGATCACCGTCGACGCAGTCCAATCCGTTCCCAGACCGCGCATCGGTCCGAGTCTCGCCTTGAGTCGTCCGTGATCGCACTCGATGCCGTTGTTCGCGTATTTCGTCGTGTCGTGGAGCGCTCCGGGGACGACGTCGTCGACGACGCGCAGTAACGGAGCTGCGAGGTCAGTGGTGACCTCTCTTGGCCATTCACGGCCCGTCAACATCATCTCGAAAAACCTTGTAGCGGCAGCAACGTCTCGTCGCTTCGACACCACAACCTCAATGACCTGGCCGTGCTGATCGACCGCCCGGTACACGTACCGCCACGTACCGGCCACCTTGACATAGGTCTCATCCACGAACCAGCGATCACCAACACTGTGGCGACACGGACGCGCGGCGTCGATCACCAGCGGCGCGAAGCATTGCACCCACCAATAGATCGTCACGTGATCAACATCGATGCCACGCTCGGCGAGCAGTTCTTCGACAACGCGGTACGACAGGCCGTAACGCAGATACCAGCGCACCGCCAACAAAATCACGTCGGGCGGGAACCGGAACCCAGCAAACAACGGAGCAGTAGGACGGCGACGACGAACCACCGAAGCACGCTACGCCCCCGCCCGATCCGCCAACGCAACAGTGCCATTGACACCGACCTCAAGAAAATCGCACAAGCCGCTTGACACTTACGACCCTGGGGTGTCTGATCGCCCTCGATTGGCGCCTGAGCCCGTGAGCCGCGCGTAGTGTCGACAACCACCTGCAATCTCAGCAAGCGGTGGCCGAAGAATCGGAGGCACCGCACCGCTGCGAGCAGCACTTTTACAACAAACATCCCCGGGAGAAACGCCACATCGACCACTGTCGTGCCATTCGTACTGGCACGACAGTGGCACGACCGCCGATTCGATCAGAGCTAAAAACAACTCTTTACCAGCGCTTTTATTGGTGGAGACGATGGGAATCGAACCCACGACCCCCTGCTTGCAAAGCAGGTGCTCTGCCAACTGAGCTACGTCCCCAGAGGCGTGAGGCACGATATCGCCGCTCAGGCCCGCTCCACCGCGTGACTTTCGGCAAAAGCGTGAGGTAGGTGCGCAGGAGGTGCGCATGTACCTCACGCCTTTGGCATGACCGGCGACGTCTGAAACCTGGCTGAACCGACCAAACTGGGCCGATGGCCGACAAGTCCCCTCTCGATCTGCACTCTCCGATCGACTGGCTCAAGTGGATTGGCCGCAACGCAAAGCGAATGCTGATCTTCATCCTCGGTGTCTCGGTGCTCCTTGCTGGCGTTGCAATGCTTGCCCTTCCGGGCCCAGGCGTCGTCGTAATCATCGTCGGCCTTGTCATCCTCGCCACTGAGTTCACGTGGGCCGAGCGAGCCCTCGACAAGACCACCGAGAAGGCTGCGGGCGCTGCAACCAAGGTCACCGGCAACAAGAACGGTCAGTTGGCGCTCGCGGCGTCAGGCATCAGCATGATCGTCGCGGGTGTGCTCGTCGCCGTGTTCTTCAGCAACTTCCGCATCGTGGGTATCTCCATCGCCATCGCTGGTGGAATCGGCCTCGGAACCCTCCACCCGAAGGTCCAGAGCTGGATCGACGAAAAAGCAAACACACCCTCCGACTGAATCGCCGGCGATCTCCGAAGAGCGTCAGTCGTCTTTGAGGGCGACGGCGTTGGGAGTGACGTTCATCTTCGGCTCGTATTCGGCAAGGTCGACAGCGCGCGCGTCAGCGCGGATCGTGGCACGCAGGTCGATACGGCACGTGTCGCACGGGCCGTAGAACTCCTCGTCGACCGATGAAGTACAGCGCGGACAGTCGAAGGTCACGACAACCGCTCCGACCGGTTTGCACCCACATGAATCAATCGACCTGCTGCAAACATCACGCCAGCGACGTTACAACGCGTACGATCGACTGCAATGCCTCGCTCTCGTCCACCGATGTACGACGACGGCGGCGGCCTGCCAGATGTCGCACGCGGAGGACAGCGACGCAGCCCCAGCCGTGGAAGCGCTCGCGACTCCACTGATAACGGTTTCGACGACGGGCGGCGTGGCGTTCCGAACTTTCTGATCCGCCGCTCGATCGTCGTTGGCCTCGTCGTCGCGCTCATTGCGGTCGCGGCAATCGCTGCCGGCAACCTGCTCGGGGGCAGCGACAGCGGCTCCGGGTCGGCTTTCGGCAATAGCGATTGGAACACCGTCGTAGCGATCGACCAGAACATTGGCAGCGTGGTGCTCACCGACGCCAAGGGTGAAGAGACCGACCGGTTCCGGCTCGGCATCCAATCCCTCACCGACAGTGCTGTCATTGGCTCGACCGTGATCGCTGCATCGACCGACAACATTGCTGTGGCCGACCTGTCTACACCAGATGACATCGTCACCATCGACATCGAGTCGGCTGGCACCCTTGTCCGTCCGTCCGGGACCGTCGCCACCGTGATTGCCCCCGACACCGGGTCGCAACGGGTCGTCCTCGTACACGGGCCAACACGCGAAGTAATCGACACCGCCGATCTCGACACCGTTCCCGGAGCTCGATACGACATCGATTTGGCACGCAGCGACCCCACCGGGCGCAACGTCTTGATCACTGACTCGGGCAACTTCCAGAGCGTCCTGTTCTCATTCGAACGTGATACTCCGAGCTTCTTTCCGGGTTTGGCGCTGGCAGTCAACGACTCGATCGTGGTGACGGCTCAAAACGTCGGCGCCAACGCCAACGTCAATGTCTTCGATCACGACGGAGAGGCTGGTGTCTCCACCCAGACTGCGTCGGTCCGGGCCGGAATGATCGCCGGTGGCAATGTCATTCTCGTCGGCGTCGAAGGTGAGGTCCTCGCACTGTCCATCACCAGCGGCGAAGTCACGCCGCTCGACTCACTCAACGTCGGCACCGTGCAGTTCGGCAACGTGGCGTCGCGCGGCGATCGGCTCATCGTGCGTGGCGATCAGGGCACAGCGATCGTCGACGGCGATGGCCTCGTCATCGCCGACCTCCCTGGTGCGCAGCCGACCACCACCGGCATCGACAAACTTGCGCCCCATCGCAGTACGTGCCTGATTCTCAGTCGTGCGACAACCAATGAAATCATGGTTGTCGACCTCGACGACGGCGCCATCCGAGTCGAAGCCCTTGCCGGGCCCGAGGTACTCGCCGACGTCAGCGGGTGTCAACCCGTCGTGCCGACATCAACCGGCTACCTGTCTCTCACCCCCGACGCCGTGCAACCCTTCACACTCGCCGGCGATGCGGTCGCGATCTCACCCGATGGCGGCACTCTCGTCATCGAGAACAACAACCGCTTTTTCCTCACCGAACGAGCCGTGACCGACAGCGATCCGGCCGACCCCGTCGACATCGGTCGGGCCGGCCGCAGCGTTTCTTTCGCCGATCTGTGATGAGTCTCATTCATGACTGACGAGTTCATCGAGATCGATCGCGGCGACACCGTCTGGCGATTCGAGCGGGAGTTTCTCGAATCCAACTGGACCTGCCTGTTCGGCAAGGGCTGCAAGGGCATCCTCACCGAACCGGCCGAAGAACTGAACCAAGGCTGCTGCTCGCTCGGCGCCCACTTCGGTGACGGCCCCGCAGGCCAAGCCGAGTCGAAGGAGGTCCTGGCCTACGCATCGATGCTGACCCCCGAGAACTTCCAGCACTTCGACCAGGCCCATGAGGCCGAAACGCCCGGCATGCTTGCGATCTACGGCGACGAGGGCCGCACCCACACAAGGGTCGTCGACAACGCCTGCATCTTCCTCAACCGGCCGGGCTTCGCAGGTGGCGAGGGCTGTGCGCTACACATCGCCGCGGTCGAGTTCGACGAGTCACCGACTGAGTGGAAACCATCGGTCTGCTGGCAACTCCCACTCCGTGTCGACTGGCAAGAAGTCAACGCCGACACCGAGACCGCAACGGTTCGACGCTGGACCCGTGCCGACTGGAGCAAGCACGGCGAGACAATGGCGTGGTGCTGCACCGAGCGATCTGAAGGCGGCGAGGCGTACTCCGGCACAGAGCAGGTGATCGATTCGCTCCGCGACGAGCTCACCGCGCTGGCAGGTGCCGAGGTGTACGTGGAGCTCCGCCGCCGCCTCTGAACAAAGCCAATCCCACCGCTCGACCCAATTCGATTCTGTTGCTGGCGTAGCTGATGACCAGAGCGAAGCGTGTTTGGCGCACTCGGGCGACGTCGATGGCCGGAGTACGGTCGTGGTCAATGCCATTCAACGTGCGGCAAGGAGCCTGGGGGCTGGTAGTTGCGCTGCTCGTCGTTGGCTGTGTCGCACAAGGTGCCGACGATCCGACTTCGTCATCGGCCAATTCGATGCGTGTGCCGACGCTCGAGAGGCAGACGGCCGTGGCAGCTGCCATCGATATTCGCGCCGATGGCTGCGGGCCGCGCATCGGCTTCGGAACCGGCACCGTCATCGATGGCGGTGACATCGTGACTGCGGCACATGTCGTGGCCGGGTCGACGTCGGTGGAGGTCATCGATCGAGATGGCGCACGGGCCGCTGCCGAGGTCGTGCTGTTCGACCCCGACCTCGACCTCGCCGTTCTGCGGCCCGCGTCCGCTGTCGGAGTGCCACTGACCATTCGTTCCATGGAGGCTCGTCAGAGCGAAGTCGGTGTCCTTGTTCGGATTCGGGAACGGGAAGGCGTCATGGAGGTCGAGCAGATCGATGTGCTCGTCGTCCGTGAGGCAAACATCTCGACAACTGACATCTACCTCGAACGCGCGGTCGTCCGGGACGGCTTCGAGATCGAGAGTTCGGTCGATGTGGGCGACTCCGGGGCGATGGTCGTCCTCCCCGGCGGAGGTGCCGGCATCGTCTGGGCCCGCAGCAATCGTGTCGACGGGCGGGCCTGGGCGATCGACCTGCCCAGCGGAGTCATCGACGGCACCGCACTTGCTGCAAACGCCATCGCGGAGCGCGGCCCTGTCGATGTTGGCCGCTGCATCCCGCGCTGAGCGGAACTGCGCGACACGCCGATTTCAGGTCAGAAGGCGCCGAGTACGCGGTCGGTGTAGGTGTTGCGGAACGTGCCAGTCGGGTCGAGCTCAGCGCGCCACTTCTGGAACGTGTCCCACTCGGGGTAGCGAGCGGCCAACGTGTGCGACGACTGGTAATGCATCTTGCCCCAGTGCGGGCGACCGGCGTAGTCGTTCATGATCTGCTCGACGCCTTGAAAGTAGGCCTCGTACGGCATGCCCTTGTACTGGTGGACCGCAATCCAGCCCGACGCCCGACCATTGGCTGTCGATAGCGGAATGTCGTCGGCAGCCGAAGCCCGGACTTCGATTGGGAAGATTGGCTTGACCGGCAGCGTCTTGATCAACGCCGCGATACGGCCGAGTGCATCCGGAACGGCATCGAACGGCACGCCATACTCCATCTCAAGGAACCGCACTTTGCGCGGGCTACAGAAGACCTTGTCACTCCGGTCGAGCGTCTCGCGCCCGCTGGCCGACGACGTGATCGCCTTGGCGACCTTTGGTGCGAGCGAGGGAAAGCTTCGGGCGACGCGGCAGACCGTGCCGAACGCCAGATTCTCCGCGATCCACTTGTCTTTGATGTAGCCAATCTTGGACTGCGGGTCGGCCGGGCGATCGGTGATCGTGTTGCGCTTGACCATGCATCTGCGAGCACCTGGCATCCAGAAGAACTCGGCATGATCAGTCGAATGCATCACGCCGCGGAAGTCGGCAACGACGTCAGCGAGCGTTTCGATCGTCTCGACCGCATGCAGGTTGAAGGCGGGCACGCAGCGAATAGTGACCTCGGTGAGAATGCCAAGTGCACCAACGCCAACGCGTGCCACGCGCAGTAGTTCGGGATCATTGACCTCGTCGGCGCGACGGATCGTGCCATCACCAGTGACCAGTTCAATGCCGACAATCCGGGTGGCGATGTTGCCGTGACCCGTCCCGGTGCCATGGGTCGCAGTCGCGGTCGAACCGGCGATCGACTGGTAGGCAATGTCGCCGAGGTTCGGGAGAGCCAGGCCGCGCTTGGCCAACTCGTCGTTGAGATCAAACAACCGGATGCCAGCCTGCACCGTGACGTCATGACCATCGGTCGAAATGACCTGTTTCATCTTGTCGAGCGACAGAAGGTGGCCGTGCGTCATTGCCGTATCGGTGAACGAATGCCCTCCAGCAATCACCTTGACCTGCTCGCCGGCGGCATGCGCTGCGGCGACGATACGCGACACCTCTGCGGCGCTGGTCGGCTCGTGTATGCCCTGCGGATGGCACTGCTGATTACCGGCCCAGTTCTTGGTGGGAACGCTCATACGCCGATTGTAGGGCAAGTGCCCAAAATAAGCCAGACGCGTTGGCGCGGCGCTGCGATCTCAGTTTTGGAGGATTGAGCCCAACGCAGCGGTGGTCCGCTCAAGTTCGTCGACGGTGGTGATGCAGTGGACCGACAGGCGCAGCATGTCGGGCAGGTTTCGTCGTTCGACGTCAGAGCGCGAAGAACCAGCAGACGTCGTCGACGTGTTGATCGAGCGGCTACCTAGTGCTGCTTTGAGGGCGGCCGACGCAATGTTCGGGGAAGCTGTCGTCACGATGCCGCAGCGCTCCACACCTTCGTCGTACACCGTCAATCCGAGGTCGGTGAGCATCGTTCGCAGCTGATTGGCGCGTTCGACCACAGTCGCCTCAATTCGATCAACTCCCAGCTCAAGAGCAACATCGACAGCTGCGCCCAACCCGAGCCAACCAGCGTGACTGAACTCCCAGTACTCGAATCGCTGCGCACCGTCGGCGAATGTGTAGTCGTCGGTGCTTGACCAGTCGGCACCGTGGTGGTCGGGCTGCGACGGTGTCACTCGGTCGAGGATCGACGTCCGGACATAGAGGAAGCCGATACCGCGCGGTCCCCGGAGATACTTGCGGCCGGTGGCCGACAGGAAATCGCAACCGATTTCATCCACATTGACGTCGAGTTGGCCGACGCTCTGGCAGGCATCGACCAGGAAAGGCACGCCAGCCGCTCGGGTCAGTCGGCCGATGGCCGCCGCCGGGTTGACGAGCCCGCCGTTTGTCGGCACGTGCGTGAGCGATACCAGAGCAACGTCGTCGGCACGCTGGAGCCGCTCGGCCAGCGCCTCAACCGACACCTGGCCGTGCTCATCACTGGGCACACGGTCAATGATGACACCGCGAGTCTTTGCAGCGTGGATGAAGGCAATCGCATTCGCGCCGTACTCGTGGTCGTGCACGATGATCCGCTGTCCAGCAGCCATCGGGATCGACCAGAAGGCCGCCATCCACGCTTCGGTAGCACTGCCAAAGCGGGCAATCTCGGATGGCTCCGCACCAATCAGGCGAGCAATGGAAGCGCGAGTCGCCCGGGTTCGGTCCGCAGCCTCCGCAGCTGCCTCATAGCCGCCAATTACTGCTTCACGCTGCAGGTGACCCAATTGCGCATCGAGCACCGCCTGCGCGGGCAGCGACGAACCAGCGTGATTCAGATGGATGAGGTCGTCGGAGCACCCGGGAGTCGCGAGTCTGATGACGGCCACCTCATCGTCTACGAACGGCAACGCGGCGGGTGGGGCGAGCGGGGCAGCCATCCGTCAGGACGCTAGCGAAGCCAGTTGTTCGGGATCGCTTTCTCACACCATCGACCGAACCGCTTCCAGAAGATGTCCATCAACTTCTCCCACGACCCCACTGCACGACCGCGGACGTACGTGTCGAGCCGAAGGCGCAGCACAGTCGACGCATCATCCGGGCCGTCGTCAAGCCAGAACTGCAGACGAGTCGGTCGGAACAGCGCGTGGCTGACCGCGTAGCTGCCGTAGAAGTACTGCAGGTCGCGGTACCGCTCATGAACGATCGTGCCCAGCACGCCAGAGAAGGACATGAACGGACCGACATGCGCGTTGTACACGCCTTCGGAGAAGCCGGTCTGACCAGCGGCGTTGGTCAGGAACTCGACGCGGAACGGAGGAAGCTGTCCGTCGGTGAACGTGGCGGGGTCGCAGAGCCAGTCCCACACGGCGGAACGAGACCGTCCAACGGTCCATTGCTGTTCGTACGTATGCTTGACGAAGCCGATCGGCGGCGTCGCTGGGAACGGCGCGACCGACAGGATTGGACCGGACAACGGTGCAACAGGCGTGTCACTCATGAGCACATGCTCGGCGCGATTCCTGCGGAGCGCAAACTTCGGCAAGAGCCGACCGCTTCGTCGGTGTTCGTCGGGGTTCGTCAGATCGCTGCGAGGAGGGCGTTCTCGACAACTTCGGTGAGCGCCGGGTGAATGTAGAACACCTTGCGCGCGACGTCGTCGGCGCGCTGGTCAAACTCCATGGCCTGGATGATCGGCTGAATCAGCGTGGCAGCCTGCGGGCCAAGAATGTGAGCACCAATAATGAGGCCAGTCTCGGTATTGACCAGCACCTTGGCAAAGCTGGTCTCATCGACGATTGCCCAGCCGTACGCAGTGCCGGCATAGTCACGCTTACCCACCTTGAACGGAAGTCCTTGAACAACAGCTTCCTGCTCCGTCAATCCGACGCTGGCAACCTGTGGGTTGGAGAACACCGCTCCGGGAACTGCCTTGTAGCTCTGACGGCGAACATCATTCGGGTGGGCAATGTTCCAGAACGCCACCGAAGCTTCGGCATTGGCCAGGTGCTTAAGCTGGTAACTGTTGGCGATATCGCCGATCGCCCAGACGTTCTCAACAGTGGTGGCCATCGTGTCGTCAACGACAACCGTCCCGCTGCTATGGCATTTCAGGCCGCCGGACTTGACGTCGACGAGGTCGGTGTTCGCCTCGCGGCCGGTGGCCACGAGTAGTTCGTCGACGATCACCGTCTCGGCGCCCACCGTGAGGGCAATGCCATCAGCGGTTCGCTCGACATGGGTCGGCACGACACCGAGACGCAGGTGGACGCGATCGGCAAAGATCTCGGTGAATCGTTCGGAAATGTCCTCGTCGAAGCCGCGTAGCAGCGTGTTCGACCGGTTGAAGAGAGTGACTTCAGAACCGAGGCCTGAGAACACGTGGCCCATCTCGACAGCGATGAAGCCTCCACCGATAATGCCGAGGCGCTGCGGCAAATCGTCAAGACGCATGATCGTGTCGGATGTGTGGAAGCCCACCTGGGTGAGGCCAGAAATATGTGGCACTACTGGGCGAGCACCCGCCGCAAGCAGGACCTTGTCGCCACTGATCGTGCGTTGGCCGCCGTCGTTCATGTCAACGCGAAAGACCTTGTCGCCGACGAACGAGGCGGTGCCTTCGAAGAGCGTGACGTTTGGGCTGCCGGTTGCGCGGTACTCCCTGCCACCAGCAGAGATCTCGTCGATCCGGCCGAACACGCGGTCACGGATCGCCGGGAAGTCGGCGCCATTGAACTGCGTGTCGATGCCCAGCTTGGCGCCATTGGCTGCGGCGAGCGCTGCATCGGCAGGGAGCACAAACATTTTGGACGGGATGCAGCCCACGTTGAGGCAGGTGCCGCCATAGACACCGCGCTCGACAATGGCAATGTTCCAATCGCTGAGGTACTCGGGGATCGAGTTACCAGAACCCGATCCGATGATCACCAGGTCGAACTGTTCGTTGTCCATGTTGTTGCTCACGAGTTGAATACAACCACGAACGAAGCACTTTGTTCCGGAACTCCTCATCGGACGGGATCGAGGCGCCTTGCGTGTGCCAGGGTGGGTGGGTGTTCGACGACAGACGGCCGACTTCCGGCGACGGGTTCATGCAATGCAGCGACGGTCATGTGCGCTGGGGGATCTACGGAGCGGCCGGCGTTGTGTTCGTCGTCCGTGAAGGCGACGGCCCGCGGGTGATGATGCAGAAGCGATCGCAGATGGCCCATGAAGGTGGCACCTGGAGCTGCGCCGGTGGTGCACTCGATCAGGGCGAGATGCCGCTCGAGGGAGCACTGCGCGAAGCCTCCGAAGAAGTCGGTGCCCTCGCAGGCACGCCACGGCTCATCGGTGAGGTCGTGTTCCAACCCGCCACCGACTGGGCGTATACGACAGTCGTGGTCGAAGTCGACGAACGATTCGGATCATCGATCAATTTCGAAACCGACGCTGTCGACTGGTGCACACCTCGCGAAGTAGAAGCACTTCCGCTGCACGCCGGGTTCGCGGCAGCCTGGCCCGAAATCAAGGCCATCGTGATCACCTGAGGCTTCGCGCAAACCAGGCCGTTGTGTAGTAGCAGGTTCTTTGTCAGCCGGTGATGTTCGCAGCCCCGCCAGTGATGCCCACGAGGTGGGTCTGATCATTGAAGCTGGCCATCCGCCAGTTGCTCTCGCCGTCAACGTGCCATTCGCTGACCGACGTGTTCTGCGGGCTCGTCACAGGAAGCTTGCTCAGATCAAAAGAAGCTCCGGGCCAGCGGCGAACGGCCGACACCATGATGACGCCGCCGTGGCAGACCACCCAGACGGTCTTGCCGCGGTGCTCAGTAACGACGCGATCGGTCGCCGTCAGCACGCGCTCACCGAAATCATGACCGGACTCACCACCAGGCGACAACGGGTTTTCCCAGTCGGTCCATGGCGCAATGCCGTACTTTGCCGTGTACTCGGCGATCTTCATGCCTTCAGCTTCGCCCGACGTGCGCTCCATCAGGTCAGCGTGCTGCTCGGGCACCATCCCGAACGGCTCCGAGATAATCTCGGCGGTATGCACCGCACGGCGCATCGTCGACACCAGCACGACATCAGGTGTCATCGACGGGTCAGCTGCGAGCCGTTCGCGCAATGCTTCGGCCTGGGCAACGCCCAGATCGGTCAAGCCGCCACATGTGTCCTGGCCGCTCAACCACCCACCCGCATTCGAGGCCGACTGGCCGTGGCGGATCAGGATCATTCGGGTCAC
>CAWUXP010000075.1:0-10507 GCA_963926495.1 Candidatus Ilumatobacter herschelensis | reverse complement strand
CCGCCAAAAGGGGCTGAGCCTGTTCGAGATCGGCCACGTCTATCCGCCGAGCGAGTCCGAACTGCCGGATGAGTACGAGGCGTTGACGGTCGTACTCGCAGGTCGTGAGGCTCCGGCGGCCGTTGCTGTGTGGCGTGAGCTCACCACCAACCTGGGCTTCGGTGCCCGAGTCGATCAGAGTAAGGTCCCAGCCGGGATGCATGCAACGCGCAGCGCGACGCTGCAGGCTGGCAAGGCACCGCTCGGTGCTGTCGGCGAGGTCGCTCCCGAGGTGCTCGCTGCGTTCGACATCACCGAGCGCGTCGCGATCCTCGAGGTCAACCTCGACGAGTTGCTCGACCGCAAGGCGAAGCCGGCGCAGTGGAAGCAGACAAGCCGTCAGCCGTCCAGCGACCTTGACCTGGCGTTCACGATGAGCAACGACATCCCTGCTGAGAAGCTCGAGAAGGCAGTCCGCCAGGGCGCGGGAAAGCTGCTCGTCGACGTGTCGCTGTTCGACGTCTACCGAGGCACCGGCGTTGCTGACGGCAGTCGTTCGCTCGCCTACCGGCTCCGGCTGCAGGCTGCCGACCGCACCCTGACCGATGCCGACATCGCTGACGTTCGGCGTGGTGTCGAATCCGCCGCGACAAAGCTCGGCGCTGATCTTCGAAGCTGATCAGATTCCAACTCGACGAAAGGATCGCTATGGCTGTTCCCGGTGAAACCGACCTCGACAAGATGCTTGCCTCGCTGCACGTCGAGCGACGCCCGGGCGTTTTCACGTACGCGGCAGTAGCGGCGCCGACGCCCGAGCTTTTGGCCGCTGCGCACGGGATGGTTACCGAAGACGAAGGCATCACGCTGATCTTGCCGATTGAGGTGGCCGAACTCGCTGGCATCCCGGTCGACATCGAGCTGGCATGGCTGTCGCTCGCGGTGCAGTCGAGCCTCGAAGCCGTTGGTCTCACCGCAGCGTTCGCAACCACCCTCGGAGCGCACGACATCGCCTGCAACGTGCTGGCGGGCTACCACCACGACCACATCTTGGTCCCTGTCGACAAGGCTCAGCAGGCGATCGACGCGTTGACTGCTGGCTGACTGCAGTCGTCAGTTCAGGCTGAGGTCGTCCGGGGCGTTGGCGAGCCAGGCGAGTCGGCCCGGCTGGCGGCGGAGCACATTGCGCCACAGTTCATCGGGTTCGGAGCTGAACACGTCGCCGATCTCAGCGTCGAGTACCAACCAGGCGCCGGCATCGATTTCGCCTTCGAGTTGTCCCGGGCCCCATCCGGCGTACCCGCGAAACACGCGGACACGGTCGACCGCAGCGGCAACGATGGCTGGATCGGCAGTGAGGTCAGCCGACACGATGTCGCCGACGATCGTGGTGAGGTTTTCGTCATGGCCCGTACCGCTCTTGGCGTGTGCCAGCGCAATCAATGCGCTGTCTTCGACGGGGCCGCCATCGAAGATCGACGATGGGACAGTCTGGAGGTCGATCCAACGGTCGAGGGGCTCGTCAAGCGCTTCGTCGCTCGGCCTGTTGATGACCACGCCAACGGCGCCATCATTGTGGTGTTCGAGGATGTAGATCACCGCTCGGTCGAAGTTTGGGTCGTCAAGCGGTGGCGTGGCAACGAGCAACCGGCCCTTGGTTGCAGGTGCGATGCCGAACACTTCTGTAGTCTGCCCGTTTGCAGGCGAAATAAACGTCGCAATGGGTGTCGCTTCATCGATCTGTCTCGCTGAGCTCCACCATTTGTGCATGTTCATACATCGACTTGTATGATCATGCAATGAGTGAGCAGATCTCCGTCGGCATCATCGGCGCATCCGGGTACACCGGGGTCGAGTTGCTGCGTCTGGCAGCACAACATCCGAACTTCGACATTCGCCTGGCGACCGGCGACTCGATGGCCGGTCGTCGTGCGGCCGAGCTGTACCCATCGCTGGTCGGGGCGTACCCCGACCTGGTCTTCGAGTCGTTTGACGCCGCCGCCGCCGAGGGCCTCGATCTCGTGTTTCTGGGGCTCCCGCATGAAGCATCGATGGACCTTGCCCCCCAACTCGTGGGCAAGGTCGGTTGCATCGTCGACCTGTCGGCGGCGTACCGGTTGCGCGACACTGCTCAATACCCACAGTTTTACGGCTTCGAACACACCCAGACCGGATTGCTCGCCGACGCTGTCTACGGCCTCCCAGAGTTCCATCGCGAGCGCCTCAAAGGCGCGCAACTGATCGCCACGCCCGGGTGCCACGTCACGGCTGCGGCGCTCGCACTCAAGCCGCTCGTCGATGCGGGGTTGATCGCTACGTCTGGCATCACCGTGAACTCTTTGACGGGGATCACCGGCGCCGGCCGTACGGCGACCGAGGTGAATATGTTCACCAGTATCGACTCGAACGCTCGGGCCTACGGGCTCCTCAATCACCGGCACACCCCTGAGATCGAACAGGAGATCGGCGCCCAGGTGCTGTTCACGCCGCACCACGTGCCGATGAATCGCGGCATTCTCGCCACATGTACTGCGCCGGCCACAGATGCAGCATCAACTGATGCTGTGATTGCGGCACTGACCGACTGCTACGTCAACGAGCCATTTGTTAGCGTGATCGAACGGCCGCCCGAAACGAAGTCGGTCCTTGGCTCTAATGCGGCTCATGTTTCGGCGCGATACGACGCTCGGACCGGCACGGTCATCGCAATGTGTGCGATCGACAATCTGACCAAGGGCGCATCGGGCGGAGCGGTCCAGGCCGCCAACGTGGCGCTTGGCATCGACGAAGCTGCTGGCCTGACCACCGTCGGGGTCGCACCGTGAGTGCGCTCAATGACATGTCGGCCTCGTTGAAGGCCGAAACCCTCGCCGAGGCGCTGCCGTACATCCGGCGTTTCGCCGGCAAGACCGTCGTCGTCAAGTACGGCGGCAACGCGCTCGCAGGTACGTCAGGCCACGACCCGCTTACGTTGTTCGCGGAAGACATCGTGATGATGCGTCTCGTCGGGATGCGGCCGGTCGTCGTGCACGGCGGGGGACCCCAAATCTCTGCGCTTATGGAGCGGCTCGGCAAAGTGCCTGAGTTTGTCAACGGGTTACGCGTCACCGACGCCGAAACCGTTGAGATTGCCCGCATGGTGCTCAAAGGCCAGGTCAACCCGCAACTCGTCGCGGCGATCAACGTGCACGGCAACTACGCCGTTGGCGTGAGCGGTGTCGACGGCGGGCTGATCCGGGCGCATGCCCGAGATCCTGAACTCGGCTTCGTTGGCGACGTCACCGCCATTAATCCTGAGGTGATCAATGGATTACTCGATAATGAGTTCATTCCGGTCGTTGCGACGATCGGCTGCGATGAAGCCGGTCAGGCATACAACATCAACGCCGACACAGCGGCCGGGGCAATTGCTGAAGCACTCGACGCTGAGAAGCTGATCTACCTGACCGACATCGAAGGCTTGCGCCGCGACGTGAACGACGCTGCGACGCTCATCCGCCAGACCACTGCAGATGAGCTCGATTCGCTTGTCGATGACGGCACCATCGCCGGCGGCATGATCCCGAAGATTTCGAGCTGCACCCATGCCGTCCGTAACGGCGTCAAAGGCGGCCATATTCTCGACGGTCGGGTGGCGCACGTACTACTGCTCGAACTGTTCACCGATGCCGGCATCGGCACCATGATTACTGACTCAGGGATCACACACGCAGGAGCGACCAAATGAGCCACAACTTTGACACGCAAACGGCGCAGCAGTGTCCGTTTATGCCGGTGTTCGGCCCGCCTGCGATCATGTTCGAACGGGGGAGTGGCACCGAGTTGTGGGACACCGACGGCAAGCGTTACCTCGACTTCCTGGCCGGGATCGCCGTGACATCGCTCGGCCACGCCAACCCGGTGGTTGCCGCTGCGATTGCGGAGCAGGCCGACCGACTACTGCACGTTTCGAACTTCTTTGCTAACCCAACGGCCACCGAGGCAGCGCTCAAGGTCAACGCCCTGCTGCGCGAGGCAACCGGCGACGACGGACAGCTGTTCTTCACGAACTCGGGCGCCGAGTCGAACGAATGCGCGATCAAATTGGCCCGCAAGCACGGTGGGCGAGGCCGCCACACGGTCGTCAGCGCCTTTGGGAGCTTTCACGGTCGCACGCTGGCGTCACTTGCTGCAACTGGCCAGCCTTCCAAGCACGAGCCGTTCCAACCGATGCCCGAGGGCTTCAAACACGTGGCCTGGGGTGATCTCGACGAGATGCGCGCCGCTGTCGACGGCACCGTTGCCGCGGTGCTGATCGAATCGGTGCAGGGCGAAGGCGGTGTCAACCCGGCAACGACCGAATACCTGCAGGGCATCCGCCAGATCTGCGACGAAACCGGCGCGCTACTGATGATCGACGAGATCCAGACCGGCTTCGCACGGACCGGCAAGTGGTTCGGCTTCGAGCACGCCAGGGTGCGTCCCGATGTCGTGACACTCGCCAAGGCAATGGGCAACGGCATGCCGGTCGGAGCGTGCTGGGCCCGCACCGAGGTGGCGGCGGTCTTCCAGCCGGGCGACCATGGCAGCACCTATTCCGGCACGGCTATTGCAACTGCCGCCGTCAACGCGACGATCGATGAGATGCGTCGGATCGACGCTCCGACGCTCGCCACCACCACCGGGGCGCGGCTCACTGCCAAGCTCCTCGACCTCGATGGCGTCGTCGGCGTCCGCGGCTTCGGCCTCATGCTCGGCGTCGAACTGGCCAATGGACTTGACGCTCGGGTGGCGTACACCGATCTCCTCGACGCAGGGCTCATCGTGAACGCAGTGAACCCCTCCACCATCCGCCTCATCCCGCCGCTCACCGTGAGCGACGCTGAAGTCGACGAGGCCGTTGCCTTGATCAATTCAGCTCTCCTCGCACAGCTGAGCGCGTCATGACCAGGCACCTGATCGACGTCGTTGACTTCAGCGGCGACGAGATCATCGCGATTCTCGATTTGGCCGAAACACCGATCGGCGATCTTCGCCAGCCTCTCGCAGGTCGGGGGGCAGCACTGATCTTCGAAAAGCCCTCGGCACGGACCCGGCACTCCATGGAAATGGCCGTGGTGCAACTCGGTGGGCATCCGGTGTTTACCCGAGGCGAAGAAGTCGGGTTCGACACTCGTGAGCCAGTCGAAGATGTTGCCCGGATCATGGAGGGCTTCCACTCTCTGATAGCTGCACGAGTTTTTAGCCACAGCACAGTCACCCGGCTTGCTGCCGTCTCGAGCGTGCCGGTCATCAACATGTTGAGCGACCACTCGCATCCGTTGCAGGCGTTTGCTGATGCGCTCACCATGCGTCAGAACCTCGGTGACCTCGCTGGCAAGACCGTTGCGTTCGTCGGTGACTACAACAATGTCGCTCGATCACTCGCCGAGATTTCGGCGCTTCTCGGGATGCACGTACGTCTCGCGTCGCCTCCGGGCTTCGAGGCCGACGACGCCGAGCTCGAACGGATTCTTCTGCTCGGGGCTGCATCGGTCGAACAGGGGAACCGCCCGATCGACATAGTCGTCGGAGCCGACGCGGTACACACCGATACCTGGGTCTCGATGGGCGAAGAAGCAGACAAGGCGGAGAAGCTGCAAAAGTTCGAAGGCTTCACGGTCGACGACACAATGATGGCTGCTGCCGGCACCAACTCGATCTTCATGCACTGCCTGCCCGCGTATCGCGGTCTTGAAGTGTCGGCGAACGTGATCGACGGGCCGCGCTCGGTCGTGTTCCAGCAGGGCCACAACCGGATGCATGCCGCCCGCGGCGCCCTCGCATTCCTCCTGGGAGACAACGCATGACCACAAAGGTTCAACGCCAAACACTGATTGCTCGATTGGTCGGCGATCACAAGGTCAGTAGCCAGCCCGAGTTACTCGAACTTTTGGCTGGCGAGGGTATTGAAGCCACGCAGGCAACTGTGTCACGCGATCTCGAGGACATCGGCGCCGTCAAGGTGCGCGTGCCAGGCGGTAACACACTGTACGCCATTCCCGAGTTCGCACCTGACCGGCTCGCTCCGGTTGAACATGTCCGTCGGGTCATGGGGGAGTGGGTGGCCGATGTTGCCGTCTCGGGCAACATTGTGGTCCTGCGCACGCCGCCGGGTTGTGCTCATGTGGTTGCCTCGGCGCTCGACCGCAGCCGGATCGATGGGTTGCTTGGGACCGTTGCTGGTGACGACACGCTCATGTGCATCTCGGCGATTCCGGACGGCACCCAACTCTGCAATGACCTGAAAGACCTCGCCGGCCTCGACTGAGGGCGCCCCGAACGAAAAGACACGTATGGATCTCGATGACGAACACGAATTTGCGCGCGATGGCCAACTGCCGGCGAAAGCCAAGACACTCTGGCACGGTCGGTTCACCGGTGGGCCGAGCGAGTCGCTCATGGCCTACACGGTCAGCCTTTCCTACGACCAGCGGATGTGGCGCGACGACATTGCGGGCTCGAAAGCCCATGTCCGTGGCCTCGCCCGCGTCGGGCTGCTGACCGAAGTCGAACGCAACGGCATCTTGTCAGCGCTCGATCAGGTTGGTGGCGAAATGGAGACCGCCACGTTCGAGTTCGTGGAGAGCGATGAAGATATCCATACCGCTATCGAGCGTCGGGTTACCGAGATCGCTGGTCCTGCAGGCGGCAAGCTGCACACCGCACGTAGCCGCAATGACCAGGTGGCCACCGATCTTCGGTTGTGGTGTAAGCGAGAACTCAAGGACGTCGCAATTCGTCTCGTCGAGATGCAAGAGGTTTTACTCGAACAGGCACTTGGAGCGGGTGACACGTACCTGCCCGGCTATACCCATCTCCAGCGCGCGCAGCCAGTACTCCTCTCGCATCACCTGATGGCCCATGGCTGGGCCCTTGGTCGTGACGTGAGTCGATTGATCGACACGTTGAACCGTCTTGACGTGTCACCGTTGGGTGCAGGTGCACTCGCCGGCTCATCGCTACCCATCGATCCGGTGGGCAATGCTGCCGATCTCGGTTTCGCGAAGGCGTTTGATAACAGCCTCGACGCTGTGAGCGATCGTGATTTTGTGGCCGAAGCCGTGTTTGACCTCGCTCTGATTGGTATCCATCTCTCCCGAATCGGCGAAGAGTGGGTGCTTTGGACCTCCGGTGAATTCGGGTTCGTCAAGCTCGACGACGGCTACGCGACCGGTTCGTCGATGTTGCCACAGAAAAAAAACCCTGACATTGCCGAACTGGCCAGAGGCAAGAGCGGCCGCTTGATCGGCAACCTGACGGGCTTGCTCGCGACGTTGAAAGGTTTGCCCATGGCTTACAACCGTGACCTGCAGGAAGACAAGGAGCCATTGTTCGATTCGGTCGAGCAAGTGACGCTGGCTGTTGCTGCACTCACCGGCATGATCGCCACCGCAACGTTCAATGTCGATGTCATGCAGGCCGCAGCCGATGAAGAAACGATGGCCGCAACCGACCTCGCCGAGTTCCTCGTCCGTGGCGGCATGCCGTTTCGTGAAGCTCACGCTGTTGTCGGAGCACATGTCCAGGCGTGCATGGCTGGCAAGGGCAGCCTGGCCGACCTCGTGCGCGCCGACCCACTTCTCGGAGAAGATGGGGCGGCGCTCGTGGCGCCCGGAGTCGGGGTCACGATGCGAACGTCGCGAGGTGCTGCTGGGCCAGCTGCTCGTGAGGAACAGGTTGGTTCCTACCGAACGATGCTCGAGAACGAGATGATCGAAATTCGATCGCTCACTTGAGTCGGCTGATCCAAAGTGGGGCCGTGTCTTGATCGTTCGTGGTTTGATCAGGATGCTCCGGTGGTTGCTCCCGATTTGCTCGGCAAGTTGCCGCATGTTGAACTCGTCGGTATCTGATGCACCGGACGAATTGTTGAAACCGAGGCGTACATGCCGGACGACCCGGCGAGCCACACGTTCATCGGTCAGACGAATCGGAATGATGTCATGTTCGAGCCGCCCGGCCGTCTCACGGGTACCTGAGCTACGGGATCCATCAGTGCGCCAACGTCGTCACTGGCCCGGTCGGCAGCGTTCCGGCCGCGAGCTGTCGAATTCCTGACGCGATGGCAGCACGCACTACTTTGACGCGGGTGAAAAGCTTCGCTGGAAAGATCGCTGTCGTCACTGGTGGAGGAACCGGGATGGGGCGTGAGCTCGTCGTGCAACTTGCAGCGGCCGGTGCTCACGTATCCATGTGTGACCTCTCTGAGGAACGCATGCAGGAAACAGCGACGCTCGCCCGTGCTGCGGCCCCGGCGTCAGACATCAGGATCAGCACGCACATCTGTGATGTCAGTGACGAAGCGGCGATGTACGTCTTTCGTGACGAGGTCCTCGCAGCGCACGACACCGAGCACATCAACCTGTTGTTCAACAACGCCGGCCTGAGCGGTGGCGGCAGCGTGGTAACCGACAGCCGCGAGTCCTGGGATCGTTGTTTCGACATCTGCTTCAACGGCGTCCGTTGGGGTGTTTTAGCGTTCCTTCCTGCGCTCATCAAGTCCGACGAGGGCCACATCGTCAATACATCGAGCGTCAATGGCTTTTGGGCGTCGATCGGTCCTGACCGGCCGCACACCGCTTACTCGGCAGCAAAATTTGCCGTCAAAGGCTTCAGCGAGGCACTGATCACCGATATGCAGGTCAATGCGCCGCATGTGCTTGTCTCTGTGGTGATGCCTGGTCACATTGGCACGTCGATCGTCCAGAACTCGATGAACTTCGGGGCCCGCTCGCTCAGTGACGAAGAGAAGGAGCTGATGACGCTGGCCGACCAGATGTTCAAGGAGAACGCGCCGATGACTGCTGCCGATGCAACAACGGTGATCCTCACCGATGTACTTGCGGAGCGTTGGCGGATCCTCGTCGGTGACGACGCGTACGCGCTCGACAGTGCCGTGCGGGCCAATCCGGAAAACGCCTACGACGGTTCGATCTCGGAGATCTTGTTCCGCAGCCTGAACGAGGCACGAGACGCTCTCGGGGCCGCGAGCGACTGAGTTCAGTCAGCTGCGCTGGGCATCCAGTGCAGCCAGTATCCGTGGGGATGAGCGGATGCCAAGTGGCGTTGTGTCCTTTTGCCGTTGCGCCACGTCGCCATCGAGAGCACCGTCAGATTCGGATCGTCGAACTCGGCATCCCAGGGCAGGCCCGGAGTCATTGCCGGCGACTCCGCAAACACCCACGACACGTCATGGTCGGATCCGAACCGGTCGAGCTCGGTGGCGTACGCACGCTGCTGGTCGGTCGGGAGGTAGTTGAGGGCCCACGAGTTGGTGACCACGGGGTGGCCGCGTTGCGCTAAGCGCTCAAGTGCAGGCCTGACGGATGCAACCGCCTCACCGGCAAGGATTTCGGGCGGCGGCGCCGCTGCGGCGATGGCGAGTGCCGAGCGAAGCCGCTGAAACCGTGCTGCCTGGTCGGGCCACACGCAGGCTTCGAGCCAGCGGGAAGCGCTGGGGTCAGTGACGTCGATGGGATGGAGATCAATTCCGCACCGCATGGCAATGGTCGGGATCGTCGCAGGGATCGGCCCGGTACCCCGAACGTCGACGGCAATTTCGACACTCGATGGCGGACCGATGTCGGCGACTTTCTCTCCGTCGGTCCAATAGGTGAAGTGGTACCGGTCGAGGAGGAGGGTGAGCCCGGCGCTGGTGCCGACGTCAAGGAGCGCGAGTTCACCCACCCCGTTGGCGACCAGGCTCAGTGCTGGCAGCAGCAACCCGCTGCGTCCAACTTCGTTGGTTTGTACTGAACGGCTCGACAGCGTCGCCATGACTTCTGGAGCGTGATCGTCGACGAACGAGGCGAACATCGGAAGCAATGCCGTGTCGCTGGGGGAGCGATGGTTGTCAGTCAGGTTCGGATACCACTGAGCAAGTGGGTGCGACGGGTCGGCCAGGAGCAGGTCGTGAACGGCGGCAAAGAGCAGGACCGGGAGCCGTTGCTCAGGTGGGGCATGGAACAGCAAACCGTGGAGCGAGCGATCTCTCGCGATGCCTTGAGCGAGGGCCGCGTAGAGAGGCGCCCGAGGTTCCATGGAGGCCGCCGTCTCCGTGAACCGTCGGGCCAGTTCGGATTCGTCCCACGGGTCGCGCATCACTCGAGAGTAACGTCGAAGCCATATGTCTTCTCCACGCCTGGTCGACGGCGACCTGATTGCTGATCTCGAAGCTCGCAACCTCATCCACGACTCCACCGACCGTGAGTTCCTGCGGGCAGCAGTGGCCGATGGGCCCGTCGGCATCTATTACGGCTGCGACCCAACGGCCGACAGCCTCCATGTGGGGAACCTGATCGGCCTGGTCGTCCTGCGTCGCTTTCAAGACGCAGGCCACCGAGCTATTGCGCTTGCCGGCGGGGCCACCGGAATGGTGGGCGATCCCGGCGGCCGTTCCGAAGAACGCAACCTGCTTGACGAGGAGACGCTGAGCTACAACGTCGGCAAGATTAAGGAGCAACTCGCCCGAGTGGTCGACCTGACCGACGAACAGCGGGGCGTTCTGGTC
>CAWUXP010000074.1:0-3301 GCA_963926495.1 Candidatus Ilumatobacter herschelensis | reverse complement strand
GCAGCAGCCTGCACCTTGAAGAAGTCGACCGGGACGGCGAGAAAAGCCAGCAAGAACACGCCGGCCACGAAGTCGGGAATTGCCGAGAATGCGATACCGACATTGATGATCGTGCGATCGATCCAGGTGTCCTTCTTGTATGCCGTGATCAAGCCACCAAGAACCGAGAGCGGCACGATCACGATCAGAGCGAGAATCACCAGCTTGGCGGAGTTGCCAAGCGCGCTCCACACCAGGCTCATGACGGGTTCACCGGTAGCGACGGAGAAGGAGTCGCCGAAGTCGAGCGTGAAGACCGACTTGACCAGCTTCGACAGTTGAGTCAGAACCGAATCACGCAGACCCAACGATTCGGTGACCTGAATGAGTCGCTCGGGCGACGCCGTGCCGCCCGCGATCTTTCGAGCAGGGTCACCTGGAGCGATGTTGGGGATCAGCGTGACGATGACGAGCAAAAACGCCAAGGTAACGAAGGCGAGCATGAGTCGCCTGAAGATAAATCTGAACACGTATTCCTTCTCTGTCTTTCGAACGGTTGGTCCTGTAACGACAAAGGGCGCAGCGGTCGATCCGCTGCGCCCCGCCGTTACGACGATCCGGCGTCGGCCGGAGCGGGATGTTCGGTTAGCTCTTCGTCACATTCTGCATCTGCAGGTGACCAAGGGCTGTGGTTTCGAAGCCGTTGATCGCGCTACTCGTTGCGGAGAGGTAGTTGAAGAACAACGGATAGCACGCCGGGGCGTCCTCATGGAGCAGGCGTTGGATCTTTCCGACTGCCGTCTTCTGACCAGCTACATCGGTGGCGCTCTGGTAGTCCTTGAAGTAACCGTCGAATTCGCTCGAGGCATAGTTCGAGGAATTCCAGTCCCCATCGGTGGCGAGTGCACGGCCGAAGAAAATGTCCGGAGTTGGGCGGTGGCCATAGTCGACGATGCCGATCGCAGCCGAAGCGCCACAGGGGCGACCCGGCCCACCAGACTCGGGCGACGTGCCCCAGCTTGCGCCGGTGCACCAGTACTCGCCGTAGAAGTCCGAGTTCGGCGTGACGCTCACCGGCGTCTTGATGCCAACGGCAGCCAGGTTTTGCTCGACGATGGCCGCAACAGCAGGAACCTCACCAATGTCGCCGACCTGAATTGGCATTTCGATGCCGTCTGCATAACCGGCGTCGGAGAGCAACTGCTTGGCCATCTCGGGGTCGTACGGGCGCTGTTCCTGGGTCTCGTCGAAGAACGGCAGCGTGTGGAAGATCGGGTGGTCGTTAGCGATTTGAGCCTGACCCTCATACACCGTGCTGATGAGCTGTTCGCGGTTGATGGCGTAGCAAACGGCCTGGCGGACGCGAGGATCAGTGAACGGGCCACCATCGGGCAGTTGCGTGTTGAACCAGATCTGGCGGTGGTTCGACGACGCCGGTCGCAAAATTTTGTAACTATCGTCTTGGAGCAGCGTTGCGCCGTCGGAGACCGAGAAGTCCTGGATAATGTCGAGTTCGCCAGCGGCGAAGGCTGCGACCTTGGTGCCGCCAGTCTCGAAGCCCTGCAACGTGACGCTGTCGAGCTTGACTGCGCCACCCCACCAGTTCGGGTTCGGAATGAACCTGGCACGGAACGACGACGGATCCCAATCGTCGAGCATCCAGGCACCAGTACCGGCCGGGCGCTCGCTCAGCGTGGTGCCGCTTGAGTAGTCGACCGGAGTGACCAGCGACTGCGGGTTGAACAACGACACGAGGACCGGCAGGTTGCCGTTCGGCGAGTCAAGGTTCACGACCACGGTCAGGTCATCAGGTGCTTCGGTGGCGCCTTCGCTGACGACGCCGGCAAGACCAGCACCGGCTGCCACCATGCGCTCGATAGTGGCGACGACGTCGGCAGAGGTGAGCGGGCTGCCATCTTGCCAGGTGACACCAGGGCGAAGCTTGAAGGTCCACTGGCTGGCGTCGGCGTTGGGCGCCCACTCGGTGGCGAGCGCAGTTGCGGCGATGTTGCCATCTGAGCCGAGCCCGACGAGATACTCGAAAGACTGCGCCACTACGGCGTACGTGCCGAGGTCAAGCATGTTGACTGGGTCGAGGCCCGAGGTGGTGTCACCGCTTTGAATGCCAGCGATGATGTCGCCACCGGCTGCAGCGGGTGCCGCGGGTGCTGCGGCTTCTGTGGTCTTTGGCTCGGTGCTGCCGGTCTCCCCACTTGCAGCATCGGTGACCGGTGCAGAATCGCTGTCGCTACCGCCGCAAGCGGCGATGATGCCACCCATGACAGGAACGGACAGGCCGATCATCGTGCCGCGACGAACGAAGTTGCGACGACTGACCTTTCCTTGTGCATATGACTCGATGAGATCGAGCTCGATCGGTCCGACCGAGCTACGTGTTTGATCTAAACGTTTGAAGTCCATCTATGTAATTTCCCCTTGTAGAGCAATGAGTTCACGCCCGAGCGGACTACCCGCAGCGCCTCGACCATACCGACTTCAAACCCTGTGGACAAGTCATTCACACGGCTGACGAAGTTTTGGCACAGCCGTTGCCCAATTTAGCACAGTTCCACATTGTGGAATGACGACCGTCACATTTCGGGCCGTCAACGGCTTAAAGCGTTGCGAGGCCTGCAAGCCATCGGTTGACATTGTTGCCGAGCGAGGCCACGTCATACCCGCCTTCTTGCACCACCACAGTCGGCAAAGAAAGTTGTGCGACAAGTGCTCCTTGCGCCTCGAATCCGTCGGCAGTGACCGCCAGATCCGAGATCGGGTCGTTGTGGAAGGCGTCAACGCCGAGCGATACCACGAGGAGATCCGGCCCAAACGCGTCGATGGCCTGCAGTGCTCCGGTCAGCGCCGTGGCGTAGTGGTCGTCGTCGGCGCCAAGCGGCAGCGGGACGTTTAAATTGGCGCCGCGCCCACGGCCGGCACCGACCTCGTCGGCGTAGCCAGTGATGTACGGATAGGCACGTACCGGATCGCCGTGCAACGACACGTACTGCACGTCGTCACGCTGGTAGAAAATCTGCTGCGTGCCGTTGCCGTGGTGATAGTCGACGTCAAGCACCGTGACCTTCGAGCCCGTGGTCGAGGCCGCATGATGCGCTGCAACGGCTGCGTTATTGAAAAAGCAATAGCCGCCATAGAGCGACATCGGCGCATGGTGCCCCGGCGGGCGACACAGGCCGTACACCGCTCGTTCGCCGCCCAGCACCAGCGATGTGGCACTCAGCGCAACGTCAACTGCCGAGGTCGCAGCTTCGAAGGTGCCCTCCGTCAGCGGCGTCGTCGTCTCGAAGCACCACCGACCGAGTTC
>CAWUXP010000073.1:0-15844 GCA_963926495.1 Candidatus Ilumatobacter herschelensis | reverse complement strand
GGGTTGAGGATGACGGTGGCCCCGTCGGTCACCCCTTCGCGTGCCCGCCCGCCGAAGAACACCTCCCACGAAATGACGGTGGCCATTCGCACGCTGCCATGTTCGGCCGTGGCGGGCAGGTCAAGGTAGGCGCGTTCGGTTCCGGCGACGGCTTCGCCGACGACATCGACCGCACTCGTGACCTTTTCGAGCGCGCCGCGCAGCGGAACATATTCGCCGAACGGTACGCGCCGAACCTTGTCGTAGCGGGTGCCGAGCGCGCCGTCAGCCAAGACCATGATGTGTGCATTTGTGTAGCGGCGTTGACCGTTCGCGGCGGGGGCATCTTCGGTGATGCCGACAGCGATTGGGGAGCCAAGCCGGGAGGCTTCAGCGGCGATCTGGCCACGGATGTCTGAATTTGAGAAGTCTTCGAAGATCTCGGTTGCCCGCTGATCGTTGATGTCGATGGTGTTCTCCGGCCAGAGGACGAGGTCGAGGTCGGTACCGGTGGGGATCGTGGCGGTCGCGTCGAGGTGTCGCTGGGTGACCAGTGACGACGGGACTTCAAGCGCTGATGTTCCCTGCTCGCCGCCGCCCTGTACCGCGGCCACATCGAGTGTGTCCCCTGTTGAGCGGCCTGATGGTGCAACCAGCGACAGCACGATCACCAACACCACACCGGCACGGCCGAGCGCGTTTGGCAGCACGGACCAGTCTCGTTTGGCAAGGGCGGCGGGCAGGTTCCAAAGTGCCGTCCGCCGGTCGGCAAGGGCGAAACCGATCTGGAACACGACCCAGGTGATGACGATGACTCCTCCGACACGTGCAATGCCAGAGAGCGGTCCGGCGACCTGGGAGATACCGAGCGTTGCCAATGGAACGCCGCCGAACGGAAATGAGAAACGCAGTGCCTCGACCAGGGTGTGTGCGGCCGGTCGCGCAATGACCCGCCACGGGCCCGTGGGTGCGGCCATCGCTGCGACGCCGTGCAGCGAGGCGAAGATCAGGCAGGCTGCGATATAGCCGGGGAGCGTGAGCTGGACCATCCACCCCATGCCGAGGTACATCCAGCCGGCGCCAAAAAGCGCGCCGAGCCGGAGTCGTTCGCGCCGAGTCGGCGTTGCTCCGAGGCTGACATCGAAGAGCATGACCCCGACGATCGCCAGCGGCCAGAAACCCCAGGGTGGAAGCGAAAACGCGGTGAGTGCTCCGGCGCCGAGCGCCAGCGCCGGTCGGGCGAGCCGAACGTGACGGTTGCGGTGGCGGTTGCGCGGCGCGCTGTCGTCCGACTCGGCAACACCAGAAACATCAGGGCTCGACACGGCGACAACTCAACACCGTGGGGACGCAAGAAACAAATCGCTCGGGGTCGTCAGTCTGGAATATAGCGCCGTGACTCGTTCGATGTCCAGTGACGACGACGATGCCGTTTCGGCCTGGCATTGCCGTTCCGGGCCAGCGCCCGGGCCAATTGTGGAGCGTGTTGAGGCGAATGCGCTTCAGAAATGGTGCGCCATGGCTGGCTCGACACGCGGCGCTACCGCGGCGTCGAACTGCGGCTCAGGGGCTGACATCTCGATAAATCATGTCAGAGAACGAACGAACGAATTCTGCACTCGCCTTCGCAATTGTTTGCCCATCCCGAATACAGGCCGGAACACCGATGCCTCGGTAGCTGGCGCCGGCGAGGAAGATCCCTGCAGGAAGTGTGGCTTCGATGTCGTCGACCCAACGTCGGTGGTGGGGCCGGTACTGAGCAAAGGCGCCGGGCCAGCGTGAAACCCTGACTTCGCGTGGGGTGAACCGCACGCCGAGATGCAAATGGAGGTCGTCGAGGACTCGGGCGATGATGTCTTCGTCGCTCAAATGCAGCACCGGCTTGCCGTCGCGGCCGAGCGACACTCGAAGGATCTGGCCACCACCGGGTGGGGCCCAGTGTGCCCATTTTTGGGTACCGAACGAGACGGCCGTGATCGAGCGTTGCACCGGCTTTGGGATCAAGTAGCCGCTCCGCCCGGCGAGCCGGTCGGGCCATTCATCGGCGGCGATGTGGAGTGTGACAAGGACAACATCGGCGGTCTCGGCGCCGGCCAGGCCTTGCGCCGCTGCCGGGGCGGCGGCGCTGAGTGTCGATGCTGCTGCGCCAGCAGGGGTTGCCACGATGACCGCGTCGAACCGTTGCCCGTCGAGCTCCCAGCCGTTGCCGGAGCCTGCCTCGCGGATCGTGCCGACCGGGTTGCCGAGGCGGAGTTCGAGCCCAGCGGTAACGGCGTGGTCGGCTGTTGCTGTTGCTAGGGCGCCGATCCCGGATGTCGGGCTCGCAAAGATTGGGCTGGCCGAAGCGGAGGCGGTTCCAGCTGAGCGTGTGCGACGTGCTGCGAGCAAGGCCGACCGATGGTCGGAGGCGATGGCATGGAGTTGCGGAACTTCGGCGAGGCTGAACTGGTCGGTGTCGGTGGCGTAGATGCTGCCGACGAGAGCGTCGACGAGACGCTCGTGCACCTCTGTCCCGAACCGCCCGCGAACGTATTGCCCAACGGAGTCATGGGCGAGTGATTGTCGCGGCAGTATTGGCTCGAGGGCGGCGCGAAGTTTGCCTTTCCAGCTGATCAGCCCGGTCCGCGCGAGCGGGCCCAGCTTTCCGGGTACGCCGAGGAGAAGCCCGTCGGGGATGGGATGCAGCTGGTTGTGCCAGACTGCAGCGCCCACGGCTTCGGGGTGGACGAGTGATTCGCTGAGGCCGACAGTCGCTGCGAGATTTGTTGCGTCGGGAACGCGGGCCAAGAATGCGTCGGCGCTCTCATCGACATGTGCCAGACCGGCAAACGGGGACGCAACGAGCTTGCCGCCGACACGGTCGGAGCGCTCGAAGAGTGTGACCGCGATGTCGCGGTCGCGAGTCAATTGTTCGGCGGCGGCGAGCCCGGCAATGCCGGCACCGACGATTGCGACCGATCGCGAGCTCATGCTGATCAGCGTATTGCTGAAGCTGTCTGGAAGGCGCTGTCGACCTCATTGCTGCTGAATTGGGTGGTTGGTGGGAACGCGTCGGTACCGAAGCCCACACGCTCGAAGAGGGACTGCTTCGTTTCGAGACGTACCGAGTCGACGGTGCCGACGCTCTCGTCATCCACGAGACGTTCGCCGACACCGACGTGCTCTAATTTCATCTCACCAAAGGCACGGCGGCGGTCTTCAAATCCGACATCGACAAGGTCGCTGCCCCCGAGAACTACTACTTTCGCGGGCGCGTCTCTTGGACCATCCGCACCGTGGCTGCCGACACCTTGAGCGAGGGCACCACCGCCTCGACATCACCCAGCAGCTTGGGGCCGCTCCGTCCGGCAAAACTCCAGGTCAGATCTCGAAACTGGAACAAGTGAAAAATTGCGGGTCAGAGCAGTCGTAGATTGCGCAGTGTGATTCTTATGTTTGGGCCGGACACGGCGCTGCTGTTGATTGATGTGCAGATCGGCGTCGACGTGCTCGACCACTGGGGCGGGCCAACCGGCCGCCGCAACAACTCTGGGGCCGAACAGGTCATGCTGGACCTCCTCGCTGCCTGGCGCAGCGCCGGACGGCAGGTTGCCTGGACTCGCCACGACTCGCGCGAGGAAGCTTCCCCGCTCAAGTTTTCACTGCCGACCGGAGATCAGAAGCCGGGGTTCGAGATTCGTGAAGGTGAGATCGTTGTCGACAAAGACGTCAACAGCGGCTTCATCGGCACCTCGCTCGAAGTCGATTTGCGCCGCCACGGCATCAACCGACTGGTGGTTGTCGGCTTCTTCACTAACTTCTGCGTCGAGACAACGACACGGATGGCAGGCAACCTCGGCTTCGACACGTACCTCGTTCACGACGGGTGCGCGACGACCAACCGAGTCGGCCTCGACGGCACCGACCATGATGCGCAACTCGTGCACGACATGACCATTGCCAACCTGCATGGTGAGTTCTGCACCGCAATCACCGGCCACAACGCACAGGGGTTGCTGACCAGCAACGCCGACGAGATCGAACGGGTACAGGGCAATGAGTGACATGAACGACCAGACAACGAACGTCGGCGTCGCGTCGTCGTCGAGCACGCTGCGGCGCGTCGGGATGAGGCGTCCTAAGGCGATCCTCGTCGCAGACCACGAGCGCTGGCACTACACCAAGCCGCTCAACCCGGATGCGCTCGTCGAGCAATACGACGTGTTTGCCCGACTTGTCGCCGACAGCGGGGCACAGATCGAGTGGCTGCCCGAGATTGACGACGACCTGGCCGACTCGATTTTTACGTACGACCCATCGTTCGTTGTGCCCGGGGGAGCGGTCATCTTGCGACCAGGCAAGCCCCTGCGCTCCGGTGAGGCCGACCTTCACGAGCAGTTTTACACAACAATTGGCGTACCCGTGCTTGGTCGCATCGAGGCGCCTGGCACGTTCGAGGGCGGCGACAGTTTCTGGCTCGACAACACGACACTCGCGGTCGGCCGCGGCTTCCGCACGAACCAGTCGGGCATCGACCAAATGGCCGCCCTTCTGCGCCCGGCTGGAGTCACGCTCGAGGTCTACGATTTGCCGTACCACCTCGGCCCTGAAGCATGCCTGCACCTGATGTCGGTCGTCAGCTCACTCGACAGCGACCTGGCGCTCGTGCACATGCCGTTGTTACCGACCGCCCTCTACCAGCGAATGATCGAGATGGGCTACACCTTGCTCGAAGCACCTGCTGCCGAGTTCGACGCCAGCCTTGGGCTGAACTTGAATGTGCTTGCAGTGGCGCCGCGGCATGTGATTGCCGTCGATGGCTTCCCCAACACGCTGGAGCTGATGCGCGACGCCGGTTGCGAAGTCCAGACCTTCACCGCCGACGAACTTTGCATCCCCTGCGAAGGCGGCCCCACCTGCCTGACGCGGCCCATCCTGCGCGACTGACGGTCACACTGTGTCGGGCACAGTGTGACCGCAAGATCAGCTTGCGTTGATGACGCGCTGAGCAAGGGCAGCCATGATCGCCGCATCATCGTTGACGCAGGCAGTTCGATCGAAGGCGAGGCCGACAGATTTGGCACGCTGCGATGCCTCGATGTCGAGATCGAACAGCACTTCGAGGTGATCAGCCACGAACCCGACAGCGCTGACGATCACGCCCCCGCACTGTCCGGCGTGCCCGCCACCGTTTCCGAGCCCTTCGATTACGTCGAGGATGTCGGGACCGATCCACGGTTCGGGCGTCCGGCCAGCCGACTGCCATGCAATGGTCCAGTCGTCGCCCTCGGTCAGGCCGAGCTTGGCCGCAACGGCTTCGGCGGTTGAGCGGAGCTCGTCGGGATAGGGGTCGCCGCCGTCGATAATTCGTTGCGGGAGTGAGTGCGCCGTAAACAGGACGCGCACCGGATGCTCGACCGCGGCGCGCATAGTGTCGAGGCGCGTGCGCAGGTCATTGGCGAGGAAGTCGACGAAGGCGGGCTCAACTGCCCAGCTGTCGATACCGACAACGGGAGTTTCCCGTTCAGCCTGCTCGACGCCGACACGCGTCCGCTCGAGGTACTGCCCGATCGAATACGACGAGTAATGCGGTGCGAGCACCAGGCCGACGATCTTGCCAAATCCGCTGGTCGCCACCTCGGCTGCAGCTGCTTCGACCTTCGGATCAGCGTGCTTGAGCCCAAGGGTCACGTGATATTCGCCGGGCGCTGTGGCGTCGAGCGCGGCTTGGAGCGCATCGCGCTGGGCCTCGGTGAGTTCGCCGAGCGGAGAAATACCGCCGATCGCGTCGTACCGCGCGATCAGGTCGGCGAGCGCCTCAGGGGTCGGCGGTCGGCCACGACGGATGTCGGTGTAATACGGCTCAATCTCCTCGGGCGTCCGAGGGGTGCCGTATGCCATCAAGACGACGGCGGTGCGCGCTGCGTTATCAATCATCTATCTCAAGCATGCACCAGCGAGCGGCCGGATGCGTAAGGGACCTGCGACCCAGCGGCAACTATTTGCCGCAAACAGTGACAGAGTTGCGAAAGGGGCCTGACCCCGTGCGCATCTTCAGCGGGTGGTGCGCTCGTGGACGAGGTCGACGACGGCCTGCAGCACGCCGGGGTCGGAGTCCTTATGGACACCGTGGCCGAGATTGAAGATGTGGCCGGGGTTTCCCGCGTTGTCGGCGAGCACTGCTTCGGCACCGGGCAGCGCAGCCTCGGTTCCGGCCAGCACGAGCGAAGGGTCGAGGTTGCCCTGCACGACGAGATCGTTGCCCATGCGTGCCCGTGCGTCGGTGATCGTGGTGCGCCAGTCGAGGCCGAGCACTTGGTTGCCGACAGAGTTCATCGACTCGAGAAGATGATCGCAGCCGATCCCGAAGTGGATGCCTGCGACATCAGGGTGGCGATCGATCAGTTCGGCGAAGACCCGCTTGGAGTGGGGGAGCACGAAGTGCTCGTAATCGGCCTTGCTGAGTGCGCCGGCCCACGAGTCAAACAGCTGGAAGGCGCGGGCGCCATGTTCGAGTTGCGCGTCGATAAAGGTGATCGCGCTGGTGGCGAGCCGGTCCATCATGTCACCGAACAGCACCGGGTCGGTGTGCATCATTGCCTTGGTGTAGCGGTAGTCCTTCGACGGCCGACCTTCGATGAGGTAGCTGCCGACGGTGAACGGCGCACCGGCGAACGCCAGCAACGGAACGTCGCTTGGGAGTTCTTTGACGAGCAGGTCGACGGTGTCGATCACATAGCTGATGTCGTCGTAGTCGAGCGGGCGGAGCCGGTCGAGGTCGGCGCGGTTGCGGAACGGTTGCTCGGCTACTGGCCCAAGGCCGGGTTGGACATCGATACCAAAACCGACGGCGTGCGGCGGGACCACAATGTCGCTGTACAGCACGGCAGCGTCGACGCCGTAGCGCTTGACCGGCTGCAGCGTGATCTCAGCCGAAAGCTCGGGCTGCTTAATCGCATGCAGGATTGACCCCTCGCCGCGCACAGCGTGGTACTCGGGAAGCGAACGTCCGGCCTGACGCATGAACCACACCGGCGTGTGCCTGGCCGGTTCGCCGCTAGCCGCTGCCAAGAAAGGTGCTTGTTCAGTCATGCCGTGGCGAGGATATCGGGACGGTAGCCACAGGCGCTGGGGGTCGGCTTCGCCCACTTACGTCGGTAGCATTTCCCGACCGATTATGACGTACCAGCATCCTGACATCGCTGACGAGCAGGCGTACATCGAACATGCCTACGACTGTCTCGAAACCAGCCGTAAGGCGGCATTCCGCATCCGCACGCTGAATGAGGCGAGCATGGGCGGCACATTCCAGGCCCGCTTCGAACGCAATGCCTTCGACGCGCAGCTCGTCCGTCGGCTTGAAGAACTCGAACTCGGCACTGCTTCACTCGTCTTCGGGCGGATCGACCGCTACGGCGAGTCACCGGATCAGACCGAGGCGTTCCACATCGGCCGTCTTGCGATCGCTGACGAAGACCGTGAACCAGTCGTGGTCGACTGGCGTGCGCCTGTCTCTGAGCCCTTCTACCGGGCAACTGGCCGTGACACGATGGGCCTTGCTCGGCGTCGTCACTTCATTGTCGAGAGCAAGACCCTGCTGGGCATCGAAGACGAACTCTTCGGTGAGGGGCACCTTGGCGTCGGACACGATGATGGTCTGGCCGATACCGAGGGCAGTGGCGTCGTGCGCGCCGGTGACACCGGCCTTCGGGGCCATTCGACACTGCTCGCTGCGCTTGAGAAGGGCCGCACAGGCACACTCGGCGACATCGTTGCCACCATTCAGGGTGAGCAAGACGAGATCATCCGTTCACCGCAGCAGGGCGTGCTCGTCGTGCAGGGTGGCCCTGGCACTGGCAAGACTGTCGTTGCGCTACACCGCGCTGCATACCTTCTTTACACGCATCGATTCCCGCTCGAAGACCAGGGCGTGTTGGTCCTTGGGCCGAACCGTGTGTTCCTGCGCTACATCGAACGCGTCTTGCCGTCGCTCGGCGAAGCCGGTGTCAAGCAAGCGGTGCTGGCTGACTTGATCCCAGGCGTCAAGTTCCGCCGGGCCGACGAGCCAGGTGACAGCCGCGAGGCCATCAAGCTCAAGGGCGAAGATCGCATGAGTGATCTCGTCGACAATGCGATCGCAGATCGGAAGCGAGCGCTGAATGTCGACCTTGAGATGCCGTTCCGTGCCGGCTACGTCCGTATCCGGGCCAGTGAAACAGCCCAAATTGTTAAGAACGCGCGTCGCCGGTTTAAGCGCCACAACGCCGGGCGTCGTGCCGTCGAGGGCGAGTTCTGGACGGCGCTCGCCGATTCGTACCGTGACCCCAAGATTGGCCCACGTGACGTCAAGGACGCATTGCGCCGTTCGGAAGAAGCTCGCCGGGCGCTCGACGGGATGTGGCCGGTCCTGACCCCAGCACAGCTGCTGCACGATCTGTTCGGTTCTCGTGCGCTCCTCAAACTCGCTTCTCGAGGCGTGATGACCGAGGCCGAAGCGCTGTTGTTATACCGCCCTCGTTCGGCGTCGGTTGATGAAGTTCGATGGACTGCAGCCGACGTGGCGATCCTCGACGACGCGCGCGATGTGCTCGGGCCAAAGACCGGCAAGGGCGGCAAGGTCGACGAACTCGACGAGATCCGCACCTATGGCCACATCGTGATCGACGAGGTGCAAGACCTCACGCCAATGCAGTTGAAGATGGCCACTCGTCGCTCACTCAATGGCGCCATGACGATCGTTGGCGACCTCGCACAGGCCACTGGCCCGCTCGCCCCTGATGAGTGGGGCGACGTGCTGCGCTACCTGCCCGATCGCAGGGCTGCGCGTGTGATTGGGCTGTCGGTCGGTTATCGGATCCCCGGCCAGATCATGGAACTTGCCAATCGGGTGATGGCGGTCGCCACGCCGTCGCTCCGGGCACCCGATTCGGTGCGGCTCGGTGACGTGTCGCCGAGCATTGTTCGTGCCTCGTCGGCCGATCTGCTCGCCAAGACTGTCGCGAGCGAAGTGCAAGCCATGGCTGAAGCGATTCCCGGTGCCAGCATCGGCGTGGTGGCACCCGATGGGATAATCGACGATCTGTCCGAGGCGCTCACTGCGGCCGGAATCGACCACGGCACCGCAACACGGACCGGCCTCGAGGCCGGCATCACGCTGGTGCCGGTCAGCGTCGTCAAAGGCCTGGAACTCGACGGCGTGGTCGTCGTCGAACCGGCGGGCATCGTCGACAGCATCGAGCATGGCCTCCGAGCTTTGTACGTTGCGCTGACTCGCAGCACACAGCGACTCACCGTGGTGCACGCTGCCGACCTCCCCGACGCCATCGCCGCTCCACAGTAGGGTCGGCCCCGTGGGTATGACCGGGTTCGGATATGGCGAGTTCGGCGCGTGGTATGACGCGTACCGTTCCGAGGTGCTTGAGCCGGCGCTCGAGGTCGCCATGGAAGAGCTCGAACATCAACTCGTCGAGCAGCTCACCGATCGAGACGTGGCTCGCCTTCGCAGTATCGGTGGCCGGGTCAAGTCGAAGCGGCGCACGTGGCGCAAGCTCCGCCAACCGAGGTACCGAGACCAGATCCACTCAGTCGATGACATCCCGGCCGTGATCGACGACCTCGTTGGCCTGCGGGTCACCTGCACCAACCTCCGCGATCTCGACATGGTGCAGGTTGCGCTCGACGGCTTACCGAAACGGCCGAGCACCAAACAGCCGTTGGCAATCGACGAGTCGTCCGAACGGGACTACGTCGAATCGCCGAAGGAGTCGGGCTACCGCGGTTGGCACGTCAACCTCCGGCTGCTGCTCGAATCCACGTCGGTCACCTGTGAACTACAGGTCAGAACGCTGCTGCAAGACAGTTGGGGCGAGCTGACTCACGAAGACTCCTATAGCAAGGCTGGCGAGCTGCCGCCGCTCGTCGAGATCTTGTCGAAGCGAATGGCCGACCTGTTGGCCACCCTCGATGACATCGCCGAGGATCTGCGGAGCGAACTCGACCGGATCGATGAGGCTGCCGT
Source organism: Candidatus Ilumatobacter herschelensis (assembly GCA_963926495.1). Taxonomy (GTDB): domain Bacteria; phylum Actinomycetota; class Acidimicrobiia; order Acidimicrobiales; family Ilumatobacteraceae; genus Ilumatobacter_A; species Ilumatobacter_A herschelensis. The sequence goes on along the minus strand of CAWUXP010000073.1, from coordinate 5,868 downwards.
TGACGGCACCGACGATCAGTCAGACGAGAGCCAGGTCGACGAGCGTGACCTATCAGCGATCGAAGCCGACGCTGCTGAGCTGCTCGCCGACCGGTGGCACACGCTTGACCGCCCGACGGAGCTGTCCAGCCTTGCGTGGGAACTGCAGAAAGAGTTCGGCGCTGAGGTCAGCGACGACTGGTTCGGTCATCGCAGCTTCAAGCGGTTCCTTCGACTGGCGTTGCCGGCTGCCGAACTCAGTACCGGCCGGCAGGTGTATTTGCTGCCGCCGATCGAGCCCGAGACTGTGCCGGACCTCGAGTCGGTCGCAGTTGCGCCCGAGATCGAAGCGCCGCGTGAGGCGGCCGAACTGCGTCGAGCCGACCGGACTTTCCCGGTGATCGGTACCGAGCAATGGGTCCGGATCTACGAACAACTCGCCGATGCATGGCGGCGGCTCGGTACTCGGGCGCCGAGCACGCGCATGATTAACGAACTGACCCGCAGTGCCCGCGACAGTGCCGCAGCCACCGGCGAGCCGGTGTCTCGGCGACACCTCGATCATGTTGCGAAGGTCGTCGTGAGCAGCAGCGATGCAGGTGAACCGCTCGATTCAGAAGCGATTGCCAACGTGTTCGCAATGGCGACGTTGCAGCGTCTCGTTGACCTTCGAGTGATCGCCCAGTCGTCAACCAAGCGCAAACGCGCCCTCAGGGATTGGCTCGGCGCGTCACACTCTGGTCAGACCAAAGTGTGACAGTCGAAACGTGACCGTCAATCGTCGCCAGTGAACTGATCGACGAGGTCGGTCAGCAATTTGAACGCCTTGTCGGCGTCGGCTGGTCGCGTCCGTTCGACGGCGATGCGTGCCATGTCGACAGTGGCGCCGATCCCATTGACGAGTTCGGGCCGATCGGTAGCGATCTCGGGGCGAATGCGATCCCAGATCTGCACGATGTTCGCAAGTGCCTCGTCGTCGCCTTCGCTCTGCACGACGAGTTCGCTGAGGCGGCTCATTTCGATCGCCAGTTCGGGCAGCAGGTCGCTGGCTGAGCCGGTGAGTGGGATCGTGGTTTCGGGCGTATCGGCATCGACGATGACGCCGCCTTCGATTGGCTCGCCGCTTTCCAGTGCTGGCTCGGCGCCAACGGGTACGTTCGTGACGTCAACCGTGGTGGGGCCACCCGCGGCCGGTTCGGGAGCGTTGACCGTGGTGGCGCACGCGGTCAACGTCAGTGCGCCGCCCAGGGCGTCAACAATCAGTCGGTTCACGCGGTGACCAGAATCCGTTCGCTGGCAAACGAGCCGACGCCGACGTGGCGACCATCGATCTTGACTGTCAGCGTGCCGTCGGGCGATGCTGCGGTGACGGTGCCCGTGTTGCCGGGCTGGATGGCTGATGCTTCGAGGAACTCGAGGAGGCCCGGTTCGAACTCGAGTTCTTCGGTAATGCGACGTACGGTGAATCCGTTGCCGACCTCGACCTCGGAGAGCGGCCCCGAGTCGGGTGCGGCTTCGTAGGCAGAACCTGGGATGGGGTTGCCGTGCGGGCACGTGGTCGGATCGCCGAGAAGCTCGTTCATCGCCACTTCGACCGAGTCGCTGATGATGTGCTCCCAGCGGCCGGCTTCGTGGTGTGCTTCGGCCCATGACAGCTTCAAGACGTCGGTCAAGAATCGCTCGGCAAGACGGTGGCGGCGGACCACCTGTTCGGCGAGGCGCTTACCCGCAGACGTCAGCACAATTGCTTTGTCAGCGGTGATGAGGCCTTCGGCTTCGAGCCGCTTCATCATCTCGCTCACTGCTGGGCGGCTGACCTGCAACCGTTCGGCAATACGCGCTTGGATGACGTCGAGGTCGTCTTCCTGCAGTTCGAAGATGCACTCGCAGTACTCCTCGAACGCCGGATGATGTTCACCAGGACTGGGCATGCCCCTGAGTGTACCGAGGTCTCGAGGGGCCGTCTCGACGAGCTCAATACCTCAGGCCAACTCTGGTCCGTGTTTCCTCAACGCTGGATTCGGCGGAGCCAGCTTTCGGCGTACCGGAGGCGACGGGCGAGCTGGTCGTTGGTGGCGCTGGCGACGCGGGCCACTCCGGCCAGATTGTTCATCTCGCCCTGAACCCGGGCGTGGTTCCACCCGGTGATGTCGACGAGCCGCTTGGCCACGTGCGCATTGCGCGTCCGGAGATCATCTTTGATCTCAGCGACGCTCATCGACCCGTGAGGAATGAGGCCTGCCGCCGTTGGGATTTCCGGTAGATCGAGCCCGAGAGCTGGATCGTCGGCGAAGAACGGGTCGGGCGGGTTCGGCTCGTCGTCGTACGCGACCATTCCGAGGTCCGCGGGGGAGAAGTTCAGCTCGAAGTCAATTCCGTCGAGATGCTTGCCGTCTTCGCCGACCGTGTGCATGGTGATATCGGTGACCGTCGACGCAACCACGGAAAACAAAGACATCTGCTCCATGTCATCTTCGTGGACCTGGTTCTCCAAGCCACCGTCAGGCTTGAAGTCGTCGTCGTCGCCCTTACCCGGCGGGCGCAGGACGTGGCGGCGGGCCTCGGCAATGGTGAACGCGTGCGCACGAAGGCGTGGGTCATCGGGGATGTAGACGTACGCCTTCTGGCTCGCTCGTCCGGCTTGCCAGCGGACGAAGCGACCCACGGCCTGGCGGAAAAACAGCTCAGTCGATGTGGTGGTGGCGAACACTCCGACGCGCAACCGGGGGATGTCAACGCCCTCGGAGACCATCCGCACGGACACGAGCCAGGGCCGATCGTTCTCACTGAACTCGGCGATTTTCTTCGACGCCCCGGGATCGTCGCTGACCACGACGTCGGCCGGTACACCAAAGCGGTCACGCAGCAGGATGGCGATGTGTTGTGCATGTTCTTGGTCGGTCGCGATGATGAGGCCGCCGGCGTCGCGTTGCTCGGAGCGGATGATCCGGAGCTGGTCGTTCGCCTTCTTAAGCACAGCTGGCATCCACTCGCCTTCGAGGCTGAGTGCCGTGCGTAAGCGCATTGATGACTGGTCCTTGGTCAACTCGTCCTGAAAGTTGGCCGACACGGTGTCGCCCGATGCCGACGTCCATTCCATCTCGCCATCGACGCGCGGAAAATAGACTGGTCGCACGACGCCGCCGTCGCGGAGCGCGTCGGCGTAGCCGTACGTGTAGTCGGCGTGAGCGAGCTCGCCCTCGGCGGTGTTGTCGTACCGGACGAAGGGGATTGGAGCAGCGTCGCTGCGGAACGGCGTGCCCGACAGCGACAGCCGTTTATGCGCGTGACCAAACGACTTACGCACACCCTCGCCCCACGCCTTCTCGTGGCCCGCGTGGTGGATTTCGTCGAGGATGACGAACGCTCCGGCCGAGAGCCCGGCCAGTTTCTTCGCAGCTGCGCCCATTGCGAGCTGTTGATAGGTGGTGACGAGGCCGTGCATGTCACGGGCGAGGCCGTCGCCTGGCGACCAGGCTGGATCGAGCTGGAGGCCCATCCGGTGAGCGGCTCGCGACCACTGCACTTTCAGGTGACTCGTCGGCGCAACGACGATCAGCGGGCGGTTCTCATCAGCCAACGAGGCTCGGGCACACGCGAGTGCAAACGTTGTCTTTCCAGCGCCCGGCGTAGCGACCGCAAGGTAGTCGGGCCCCGTTGTGGCACGAAAGAGATCGAACGCGGCACGCTGCCACGGGCGGAGGATGACGGTCGACATGAGCGGCTCCCGATTGTGTCGAATCACTCTGCGCGCCGCAACTTCCGACCCGAACGAGTGACAAATGGGGTCAGGAATCGAAGCGTGGGTGTGTCTGACCGTTGTGTAGAGTCGTCAACGTGACCGACCAGAGCTGAACCCATCGTCCGTTCGCTCTCCTGAAAGGTGCCCTCATGGCTGCTTCACTCGTCACCCGTTCCCTCACCATCTCCCGCGGTCCCCTGATCGTGCTCGACCAGATCGACCTGACGCTCTCTCCAGGTGACCGCGTTGGGCTGATCGGCCCGAATGGTGTCGGTAAATCGACGTTGTTGGCAGCGCTTGCCGGCCGGATCGACATCGATGCAGGCCGAGTCGAACGGATGCCCCGCACATCCAACGTCGGGTTGCTCCCACAGGAACCCGAGCGTTCAACCAGCGAAACGGTCCGTGAGTTCCTCGGCCGCCGTACAGGGGTCACGGAGGCGCAGACAACACTCGACGTCACGACGCAGGGCCTCGCCGCGGGGGCGGCCGGAGCTGACGATGCCTACTCCGATGCGCTCGACCGCTGGTTGGCCCTGGGCGCGGCCGACTTCGAGGCCCGTGTGGGTGAAACCTGGGCGTCGCTCGGCCTCGCCGAACGACTGCTGGAGCAACCGACCGCCACGTTGTCGGGAGGTGAAGCGGCCCGGTCGTCGCTGGCCTCGTTGCTGCTTTCGCGCTTCGACATCGTGCTGCTCGACGAACCGACCAACGACCTCGACATCGACGGCCTTGCCCGGCTCGAAGAATGGGTACTCGGCCTGGCTGCGCCGCTCATGGTGGTCAGCCACGACCGCACCTTTCTCGAACGGACCGTCACCGACGTCGTCGAGATCAACCATCACACGCACCAGGCCGAATGGTTTGCAGGTGGATGGCAGGCGTTCATTGCCGAGCGTGAATTGGCCAAACAGCACGCGCAAGATGCATACGACGAGTTCGACGGCAAGCGGCAAAACCTGTTGAACCGAGCGCAGCGCGAGCGCGAATGGGCGTCGCAGGGGCAGTCGAAGGTCCGTAAGTCGGGAGAAACCGACAAGTTCATCAAGAGCTTCAAGATGAATCAGACCGAGCAACTCGCCGGTAAGGCGGCGCGCACCGAAAAGGCGATCTCTCGGCTCGACTTGGTCGAGGAACCGCACGAGCAGTGGCAGTTGCAGCTCACGATCCCGACCGCTGAACGAAGCGGTGACCTGGTCGCCGAAGCTCGGGGTGCCGTTGTTGAGCGTGGCGACTTTCGGCTCGGCCCGATCGACATGTCGATTGCCTACGGCGACCGGATCGCGCTCGTCGGTGCGAACGGCGCCGGCAAAACGACGCTGATCAATCTGCTGCTCGGGCGCCTCCCACCGTCGGCGGGTTCAGCGCACCTCGGTCGCAGCGTGCAGGTCGGTGAAATCGAGCAGGCTCGCTCGCATCTGCTTGGCGACGCGACCCTCGTTCGAGCTTTTATGGACGCCGCTGCCGGTACGGCCTCAGCGGAGACGGTCGCCGACACGCGCACCCTGCTCGCGAAGTTCGGTCTCGGCGCCGAGCACGTCAACCGCCCGGTCGATTCGCTGTCACCGGGGGAACGAACCCGTGCGTCGCTCGCGCTACTTATGGCCACGGGTGCCAACCTGTTGGTGTTGGACGAACCAACCAACCACCTCGATATCGAAGCGATCGAGCAGCTCGAACAAGCCCTCGACACGTTTTCTGGCACGGTCCTCCTCGTCACGCACGATCGGTCGCTCCTCGAACGGGTCCGCCTGACCAGGACATTTCACCTGTCGGACGGTGCGATCACCATCGAGTCGTGACGCGAACTGCGGTTCAGAACTCGGATGGGCTGTGACAGGCGGTGGATAGTCTCGCCGTATCGCAGATCATGATGTCCTCCAGGCATTCTCGCCGGCAGTCCGAGACTGGTTCGCGAGCTCATTTCCGGCGCCGACGCCTCCACAAATTCAGGGCTGGCCGCACATTCAGGCTGGCGAACACACACTGATCTGCGCCCCGACTGGCTCGGGCAAGACGCTCGCGTCGTTCCTCTCGTCGATCGATCGGTTAACCACCACGCCGCGACCCGAGGAACGATCGCACCGCACCCGTGTGCTGTACATCTCGCCGTTGCGCGCGTTGGCGTTCGACATCGAGAAGAACTT
>CAWUXP010000072.1:0-4256 GCA_963926495.1 Candidatus Ilumatobacter herschelensis | reverse complement strand
CAGCTCGGAGCTCTTGGCACGCTTGAAGTAGAGGTGCGCCGGGTGCTCCCAAGTGAAGCCGATGCCACCATGGATCTGAATGTTTTCGGCTGCGGCGTGGAAGTACGCCTCCGAGCAGTAGGCCTTGGCGAGCGAAGCGGTCGAGGCGAGCTCGTCGTTCATCTCAGCGGCGCACCACATGCCGTAGTAGGCAGCGGACTTGGCCGACTCCACTTCGAGGAGCATGTCGGCGCACTTGTGCTTGATGGCCTGGAACGAGCCGATCGGGCGACCGAACTGCACGCGAACCTTGGCGTACTCAACCGCCATGTCGAGCACCATCTGTGCTCCACCGACCTGCTCGGCGGCGAGGCCGACGGCTGCGAGGTCGAGCATGCCCTGGAGAATTGCCCAGCCGCCACCGTCGGTGCCGATGAGCGTGCCCTGCACACCGTCGAGTTCGAGCTTGGCCTGCTTGCGGGTCTGATCCATCGTGGACAGCGCAGTCTTGGTGAGGCCAGCGGCATCACCGGCGACGGCGAACAGGCTCGTGCCGGCCGCTGTCTTGGCGGCGACAATGATCAAGTCAGCGGTGTTGCCGTCGAGCACGAAGCTCTTGGTGCCGGTGATCTTGCCATCGGCATCGGCGGTTGCTTCGATACCCGATTCGTCCCACTTGCCGTTCGGCTCGGTGAAGGCAACCGTGGCCTTCGTGGCGCCCGCAGCGATGCCCGGAAGGTGGGCCTGCTTGGCCGCGTCGTCACCAGAGAGGATCAGCGCGTTGGCAGCGAGCACGACGGTCGAGAAGAACGGTGCGCACAGGAGGCTGCGGCCCATCTCTTCAAGCACGATGCCGAGCTCGACGTAGCCGTAGCCGGAGCCACCGAATTCTTCGGGGATTGCGAGGCCTTGGAGGCCCATCTGCTCACCCATCTGGGCCCAGACGGCATCGTCAAAACCGTTGTCGGTCTCCATCTGCTCGCGCACGGCTTCTTCGGAGCTCTTGGCTTCGAGGAAGGCGCGCACGGTCTTGCGGAGTTCTTCTTGCTCTTCAGTGAATGCGAAGTTCATGGGCGAGATCATGGCGCGGTTGCGCTGGCTCCGCAAATCTGCTTGTGTACACATGTGGACACAACTACGGAAGAGAATCAAAGGGACGTCGATGGTGGCGCACTCAGCCTCGGCATCAGAGAACTGCGCTCCGGCCTCACCGATGCCGTTCGTCGCGCCCAGTCAGGGCAGCGAACGGTGGTAACGACAGGCGGGCGGCCGGTCGCACAGCTCGGCCCGCTCGATGCCGACGCCCCCGACCTCGACCGCTTGATCGGTGCGGGTGGCGTTGTCCCGCCGCGCCGCACTGGCGAGTGGCGTGCGCCTGAAGCGGTCCAGGTACACGCCGGCTCACGCATCGACCAGGTGTTGCGCGAGCTGCGCGGTTGACATGACCGTTGTCCTCGACACCAGCGCCGTACTTGCGCTTGCAATCGATGGCCCACAACGCCTTGTGGCCGAAGCAGCACTGGCGAGCGACCCGGTGTGGGCTGCGTCGGCCATGGCCTTAACCGAGGCACTGCCCGCGATCGATCGGCTTTCCGACAACCGCTTCGTCCGCCTCGATCTCGAAGACGCAGTCCGGCGCATATGGGACCACCTCCACGTCGTACCGGTCGATCAGCGATGCCTCGATCGTGCTGCTGCGCTCGCCCGCACCCAGCCGGTACGGCTGACCGATGCGATTCATCTCGCAGCAACCGAGCGGCTTCCCGAGCCGCGCCGGTTCGTCACGTTTGACCCGCCGCAGATCGGCGTAGCACTCGGACTCGGCTTCGACGTCGTGTCGAGCTAAGCCGGCTGCTCCCTACGGGACGCGCATCATGCGGAACGTGTCGGTCGCCCGCGCCACCGAAGCAATGCCGGCAACCACACCAATCAGGTCGCCCGTGGCCACATGGCCTTCTCGACGTGCCTGATTGACAGCGAGCCTGACGCGCTCTTCGTAGTCAGCAGTGCCGCCTTCGAAGAAGATCGGCGTGACACCCCAACTCGATGCGAGCTGACGGACTGTCGTCTTCTGACCACTGAACCCGAGGATCTTCGCGCTTGGCCGGAACCGCGCCATCGAACGAACGGTGAAACCGCTCGCCGAGATGCAGAGCAGAGCGCGCACGCTGAGTTCTTCCGCGGCACGTGCCGCGGCGATCGTCATCGCGTCGGTGATCGCTGCATCGCTATGCTCGTGACCGGCCATACGGATCGCGGCGACGCGCTCGGCCCACGCTTGATGGTTGAACTGGTCGTCGGACCGTTCGGCAATACGCGCCATCGTTTCGACAACGAGTACGGGGTGCTCTCCGATCGCCGTTTCGGCCGACAGCATGACGGCAGACGTGCCGTCGAACACCGCATTCGCAATGTCGGTCGCCTCGGCGCGGGTCGGCGCCTGCGCCTTAGCCATCGAGTCGAGCATTTGGGCCGCGGTGATCACCGGCAGGCCACCCGCAATGCACTCACGGATGACGCTCTTCTGGATGTGGGGCAGATCTTCGAGGTTCGCCTCGATGCCGAGCGCACCACGCTCGACCATGATGCCGGCAGCATCCTCGATGATGCTGGACAGATTCTCGACTGCCGCCATGGTCTCGATCTTGGCAATGACCATTGGACCACGAGGGTGCGGTTCGAGAGCGAGCTCACGAAGATCACGGCCGGAGTTGACCGAGATTGCGACCATGTCGACGCCAACCTCGACGAACTTCTCCAGGGCTTCCCGGTCGAAATCTGTCACCGGCCGGTACACGGTGGAGCCGAACGGAATGTGCACGCCGGCGCGGCCACTCAGCGGGCCGCTCGAAATGACCTTGGCCGTGATGCTCTGGCCGCTTACCTTCTGCACGGCGAGGACGACCGAGCCGCCAACCATGATCTCGTCACCCACATGGCAGTCGTCGACAAGGTGTGCGTAGTCGATCGAGATTTGCTCGGCGGTGCTGGCGCCGGTTCCGGGAACCAAGGTCACCGTGTCGTCGACCGAAAATTCGACGCCCTCGGCCGGGAACCGACCGGTGCGCGTCTTCGAGCCGGGAAGGTCGATCATCGTGCCAATATTGAGGCCGAGTCGTTCGGCGACATCACGGATGCGCTGATGGCGTTCGAGTGCCTCGTCGAGCGGCGTGTGCGCCAACGCGATGCGGGCGACATCCATGCCCGCCTGCATCATTGCAATGAGCGTGGCCTCGTCTGCCGATGCCGGCCCGATGGTTGCGATGATCTTTGTGCGACGTGCCACGCCCCGCACAATACCCGCCGAAGCGCAGCCGGAAGCCGTGCCGAGGCGAGTGTGCGGAAGTGTGTGACTCCGCGTCACGATCAGAAGTGCTGGCAGAATGGATCCATGAGCAAGACACTGCATTGGTCAGATGCCGACACCGAAGTGCACAAGGTCGTCGTCGGACCCTACGAGAACAACGTGTTCGTCGTCCGCTGCAAGGCCACCGGTGAGGGGGTGCTGCTCGATGCAGCCAACGAACACGAGCAGCTCCTCGAACTGTGTGACGCACTGGGTGTGAAGCGAGTGCTTGAGACCCACGGCCACTGGGACCACATCCAGGCCGTCCCGGCAATGCGCGAAGCCGGCTACGAAGTCGCCGTCACCAGACTCGACGCACCGATGCTCGCCGACGTCGGCTACGACGTGTTTCTCGACGACACCGAGGTCATCGAGGTCGGCAAACTCCGATTGCACGCAATCCACAACCCAGGGCACACACCGGGTTCGATCTCGTTTGCGTTGGAGAACACTCCCCTGCTTTTTACCGGCGACACCCTCTTCCCTGGCGGCCCCGGCAACACGAAGTCCGACATTGGCGACTTTGACACCATCATCCGGTCGATCACCGATCGACTCTTCACCTTCGACGACAAGACGATCGTGCTCCCCGGCCATGGCGACAACACGACAATCGGGTCCGAACGACCACACCTCGACGAATGGATCGAACGCGGCTGGTGACTCGTTACGACGAGCGCCCTGACGACGAGACACCGATCAACACCGGCGACCTTCCGCCGACGCCCACACGGGATCGCAACATCAAAGCGACTGCGTGGATCGAGGCGCCCGCCAGCCTGCTGCTGCTGGGCAACGACCTGCCCGACCAGCCGGTAGCGGACTACAAGCGACGCATCGGGCCGTGGCTGCTCTGGCGTTCTGGCCCAGCCAAAGGTGCCGACGCTCGGTACTGGGTTGCCCACGCCGACAATCTCGATCGCAGCTTCAC
>CAWUXP010000071.1:0-4079 GCA_963926495.1 Candidatus Ilumatobacter herschelensis | reverse complement strand
TCGCTGGCCGATGCCAACGAACACTTTGCCCTTGTCGACGATCACGTCGCCGCCTTCGATAACGAGGTCTTCTGGGCCGAACAGAACCTTCGTATGCGGGGAGAAGTGCTCGAACAGGTGGGCGTAGCCGCGCCACTCGTGTCGCCTGCTCTTCGCCGCCATGGTGGTCACCACGAAGGTGTCACCGATCACGACGCCGATGTCGCGTGTCATCATCTGGTCGGGGATGTACGGGAGTGGCCGGGGTTGGTACACCGTGACTCCGTGTGCCTCGATCACTGAGATGAACCGGTTGAGCTGCTTGGTGACCGCTTCCTTCGTTGGAGCGTCGGGGCCGTCGTAGAACTTGCGTTGTGTCTCGTTGATGATCTCAGGCTCGACGTCCAAAAAATTATCCGGGTAGCCGACAATCACCGATCGAAGCGGTGCTGTTTCCGAGTCGACATGTACGTCCATCGAGCCGAGGCTACGCCTACTTGAGCAGGGCGATCACCGTGTCGTGCAGGTGGCCGTTCGAGCTGATGGCCGTGTCATGTTCATATGTTGCTTCGCCGAAACGGTCAGTGAAGGTGCCGCCAGCGGCTTCGACAATGGGCTTGATCGCGGCCAGGTCGTAGGCGGCCACACCGACAGCGTCGACCGCCACGTCCATTGCACCCTCGGCAACGAGCATGTGTTGCCAGAAGTCGCCCATGCCGCGGCTGCGTCGGGCGCGCTGCTGGAGTGCAACCAGTCGATCGGTTTTGCCCAGTCGATCCCAACCGGAGTTGTGGGTGATGCTGACCTGGGCTTCGTCGAGTGCGGTGACCGCAGAAACTGTCATTGGTCGCGTCGTGCCGGTGTGCGATCGCACATGTGCGCCCAGGCCAACGCCGCCCCACCAGCGGAAGCCGAGCGCCGGAGCAGACACGACGCCGAGCACGGCCTCGTTCTCATGAGTCAGTGCGATGAGCGAGGCCCACACCGGAATGCCGCGCACGAAACCGGAAGTTCCATCGATCGGATCGATCACCCAGCGCCACGGGGAGCTCTGGTCGCCGGCGGCGCCGTGCTCTTCGCCGAATGCGCCATGGCTTGGTCGCTCGCCCACCAGGGCGCCGATGATCAGTGTTTCGGCTTCGCAATCGATCTCCGTGACCTCGGTCGCGTTGCTTTTCCAATCAACACTGAAGTCGCGATTGATGAAGCGCGGCAGCGTGAACGCGTCGGCCGCGTCGGCGACGCTCAGCGCAAGTTCGAGTTCGCTTGCAAGCTGCTTCTCAAACGGCTTGACGAACTGGTCAGTGAGATCCATCAGTCAGCAGTCTCGTCGACCCGTTGGAAGTTCGGCGCGCGCTTTTCCTTGAGCGCAGCGAGTCCTTCGGCGGCATCTGGACCGAGAAAGTTGAGCATCTCATAGGCCAGCGAGGCCTCGAAGTTCGGAAGGGCCTGGCGGATCCAGTGGTTCAGCGCACGCTTTGTCAAACGCGTGGCGTCGACCGGGCCCGCAGCAAGTTTGTTCGCGACTTCGAGTGCCGTCGTCATCACGTCGTCAGCGGGCACTGCCTTGGAGACGAGACCGATCCGTTCGGCCTCTTTACCGTCGACGAAGTCGGCCGTGAGGAGGTAGTACTTTGCCTTCGCCATGCCGCACAGCAGCGGCCAGATCGCGACAGCGTGATCGCCTGCACCTACGCCGAGGCGGATGTGCCCGTCGGTCAGTTTGGCCGACTCGTTCATGATGCTCACGTCGGCCATCAATGCCACAGCGAGTCCGGCTCCGACAGCGACACCGTTGATCGCCGACACGATCGGCGTGTCGCATTCGATCATCGTGCGGACGATGTCGCCGGCCTCTTTCATCACGCGCATCGTCTGCGCGTAATCACCGACCTGTTCGCTAATCCAGTCGAGGTCGCCGCCAGCTGAGAAGGCCCGGCCTGCGCCGGTGACCACGACGGCCCGAACGGACTCGTCGTCGTGGATCGTTCGGAAAATCCGTGACAACTGCAGGTGGACGGCGGCGTCGGTTGCATTGAACTTGTCGGGATCGTTGAGCGTGATTCGCAGCACACCCCCAGCACTTCCGCTCGGAAGGTCAAACAGCAGCCGATCGTATTCCGCGTAGGCGCCGAGATCGATGTTCGATGGCCTGCTCTTCGGTGCTGGTGCTGGTGGGATAGTCACGGAGTAGCACGTTAGGAGATCTGTCGCGCATGCGACGTAGCGTCGCCGCCGATGCAGGAACGACCCCCAATGAATCGACAGGTCGTTCGAATCGCGATCGGCATGTTCGTGGTTGCGTACGGCACGAACGTGTCGACACCGTTCCTCGTGCTCTACAAGAGCCGCCTCGCCTTGTCGACCTCTCAGACGATGGCGATCTTCGTCGTGTACGTCGTGGGCATTCTCGCCAGCCTCGTGCTCGGTGGGGCGCTCTCGGATCGTTTCGGTCGCCGGCCGATTGTGCTGCCGATGATTGCGATGTCGGGCCTCGCCTCGGTCGGCATGATCTTCGGGCGCGATGAGTTCATTGCTCTGCTCGTCAGCCGGCTCGTGCTGGGGGCGGCCAGCGGCGCAGTGCTTGGTGTCGGAGCAGCGTGGTTGCTCGAGTTGTTTGGCCCGGGCAACGAGCATCGCGCTGCGCTCACGACGACGCTGGTGTCGTTTGCGGGCTTCGGCGGAGGGGCGCCAGTTTCGGCGGTCTTTCATTGGTTGCTCCCTGCGCCGCTGGTCCTTCCGTTTTTGCTGCATGTGGTCGCCATCGTGGGCGTACTCGTCATCGTCTGGCCTGTCAGGGAAACACATCGGTCCAAAGCAGGCCATCGACTCAGGCCATCGTTCGGTGTCCCGGTTGCTGCCCGGCGCACGTTCCTGATGGTGATTCTTCCGGCAGTGATCTGGATGTTCGCGTTTCCCTCAATGGGTTTTGCATTGTTCCCCGTGCTGATTAGCGACGCAGTCGAGGGCGGCGAGGTGGCGATTGCTGCTGCGGCGGGAGCTATCACAGCCTGGGGTGGCCTCGGTGCGAAGTCGATCGTCGGGCGCCTCGGTGGTCGGGTGGCGCTCCCCATTGGAATGGCGTGTGGCACCCTTGGCTACGTGATCGGCACCATTGCATTTGCAACGGATCGCTGGCCGCTGGTGCTGGTCGCTGCACCGTTGCTCGGTGTTGCGTCGGGCGTGATCACGATGTCGTGCCTGGCGCTCGCCGGGGCAATGGCGACGAACGAGCAGCGTGGATCGTTGACCTCGACGGTGTATCTGCTCGGCTATCCCGGGATGACCATGCCGCTTATCGTGACGTCGATCGCTTCGGTGCTCACGATCTCGACCGCGCTGGTGATGGTCACCATCGCTGCAGCGGTGGCGACGGTGTTCGTCTTTTTTGCCGGGATGCGTTCAGGGGCACCGGCCGTTGGCCACCCCGTCGGGTGATCGAGCCTCGATCAGTTCGCGCAGCTCGGTGTGGTCGGTCGCGAAGCCGACGGCACCTCGGTCTTTTGAAGTTGCGTAGATGATCCCGATCACCTCGCCGCTGGCGTCGACGACTGGTCCGCCCGATTGGCCGACGATGACTTCCCCGTCGACTTCCAGACCGGTCCGCTGCACGACCTCGTCGGTATAGATGTCTTCGATGTTGATCTTCAGTAGTCGGGTGACACCGACAAGTTGCAGCGTGACGCCGTCGGAGCGGCGCCAGGTGATCAAGGTGGCGGGTCCAACTCGAGCGGTGCCGATGCTGAGGGGCGGAGCGCTGAGCGTCGGGACGTCGAGCAATGCCAGGTCGCTGTCCTTGTCGAAGCTGGTGACGGACGCTGGGTGTTGACGGCCTTCGGCATCGACGACAGTGAGCATCGACGCGCCGCGCACTGTGTGGGCAGCGGTCGCCACCTGAGCGGAACGCTCGACGACGACCCCACTTCCGAGGTTGGCGACCAGGCTGCAGCCCTCGGCGATCACCCCGACGCCACTTGCCACCAGTGCGGGCTCCTCGGCAGCAGCAGACTCAACGGGGCCTGTCCCCAAGGCCGTGCCAGCCATGTCTGGACCATTGGAGGCGCAGCCAGCCAGTGCGACCAGCGCGGTCAAGACAGATG
>CAWUXP010000070.1:0-3058 GCA_963926495.1 Candidatus Ilumatobacter herschelensis | reverse complement strand
ACCCGGCGGCACCGAGGCGGCGCTGCAAATCTCGGATTGGTTCGCCTCGCTGCCCCTGCGTGAGGGGAAACGGGGTCAGCTGTTTGAAAGGAATTCCTCGAGCTCCTGCAGTAGTGCGCCCTTGCTCTTGGCGCCGACGAGTCGTTTCTCGACTTCGCCATTCTTGAACACGAGTAGCGTCGGGATGCTCATGACGTTGTACTTCATGGCGAGGTCGGGGTTGTCATCGACATTCAACTTGGTAATTGCGATGGTGTCACCATGCTCGGCGCTGATCTCTTCGAGGATTGGAGCGATTTGCTTGCAGGGTCCGCACCATTCAGCCCAGAAGTCGACGACCACCGGGACAGAGGACGATCCGACCATTTCATCGAAGGTCGCGCTGGAGAGATGAGTGATTCCGTTTGCCATGAGAAGACATCCTTTCACAAGTGGGTGTCTGCCCTGAATGACATAACACCCGCCGCCTTATGGATTGTAATAGTACAACCGGGAGGGTGACGAGATCATTCCCGCCTAGCGGCAATGGGCGCAGAGCAGGGCTCGCGTCAGTAGTTGGGGATGTTCGCCTTGATGTCGTGGGCGTCTTCGAGCCAACGCTCGGCATCGATTGCCGCCATACATCCAGACCCGGCTGCGGTGATGGCCTGTCGGTAGACAGAGTCCTGTACGTCGCCACAGGCAAAGACGCCAGCGACATTGGTGTATGTCGAGTCGGGCAAAGTCTGCAGGTAGCCAGTTGCCTCGTCCATGTCGAGCTTGCCGCGGAAGAGATCAGTGTTCGGCTTGTGGCCGATGGCGATGAAGACGCCGGTGATTGGCAGTTCGGTGGTGGACCCATCAACCGTGCTGGTGATTTCGGCGCCGCTGACCTTGTCCTCTCCGTGGATCTTGGTCACCTGTGAATTCCACAGGAATTCGATCTTTGGATTGGCACGAGCCCGATCCTGCATGATCTTCGAGGCACGCAGCTCGTCACGGCGAACGACGATGGTGACCTTGTCCGCGAATTTGGTGAGGAATGTTGCTTCCTCGAGAGCAGAGTCGCCACCGCCGACCACCGCAATATCATGGCCACGGAAGAAGAATCCGTCGCAGGTGGCGCATGTGGAGAGGCCGTAACCAATCAGGCGCTGCTCTTCTGGGAGGCCGAGCATGAGCGACTGTGCGCCGGTGCTGACGATGATTGAGTTCGCAAAGAACTCCTGGTCACGAATGGTGACCTTGAAGGGCCGGACACTGAAGTCGACGTCGGTGACCTTCTCGGTGATCACTTCTGTACCGAAGCGTTCCGCTTGGGCGCGCATTTCGGCCATTAATTCCGGGCCCATGATGCCTTCACGGAATCCGGGGAAGTTCTCGACTTCGGTGGTCAACATGAGTTGGCCACCGGGCTGGTCACTGGTGCTCGACGGTTCGCCCTCGATTAACAACGGTGCGAGCGAGGCACGGGCGGTATAGATCGCTGCGGTGAGGCCGGCGGGGCCTGAACCGATGATGATGACGTCGCGGACGTCAGGCGTGGATGGGGTGGATTCGGACATGAGCAACTCCGGGTGTGATGAGAGGGGAATCGGTGCGCCTCGCGCCGATAGTTCCCAGAACGACCCGGCAACGATGCCGGACGATCAGGAAGCGTTGACGTTGCGCTTCTTAAACAACAACAACCCGATGAAGGAGAAGATTCCCCCGACGAGCAGGTAACTGATATACACCGAGCGGGCATGTGCGAACTGCCAGTCGAGTGCCGACTGCAGGCCACGGGTCAGCCCGACGAGCAGAATGACTAAGGCGAATACGCCGAGGAACAACGCAATCAGACCGAAGACAAGCCCTCGAGCGGCGTACACGATCGGGGTCGTCGTCTTGTCACGCACGCTGCCGACCAGTCGGACGACCGTATCGGTCGTCTCGTCGGCCCAGTTCGGATCTGTCAGCGGATTACCAGGCATAAGCCTCAAAGGCTAGCCGCGCTCGTCGTCGCTCGCCTCATGAAGCAGGTTCCTTGAGACCTCAGGGTGACGGCGCAGCGTTACAACGCGGTCCGAGCAATGACTGTGCAACTGTCGGGCAGATACGCCACGGCCTCTCCGGTGACGTCGTTGATGCCGACGATCACGGGTTCGTCGAAGAGGCCAGGGGCATCCCAAAGAGCCGGACCAACGATGCGATTAACGACGTCACAAAGTGGAAACGATGAGGCAGTGGCCTCGGCGGGAGCGGCTTGAACGTTGTTATCGAAGGGGGCATCGGTCTCGGCAGGCGCTTCGGCTGGCGCCACAGTGGCGCGGTCGTTCTCGACCTGGAGCATCGTGCGGTTGAGATCGTTGGCGAAAACTGCTAGCTCTTCGTCGCTCTGTAGCACTTCGAGTTTTTCGTCTGGCGGACCCTCACTTTCGCCACCGATCAACGTGTCAGCCTCAGGCGCTGCGGGGGCATCGGCGGTGTTTAACTCGCTCGCAACGACACCGCCTGCGTCGCTAAACGTCTCGTCGGCTGCGTCTACCTCGAGTTCCGCGCGAAGGCTGAGGTTTTGGTCAGCGGTGTCAGCAGCTTCACTGGTGACGCTGTCGTTGTTGTTGTTTGAGGAGATGAAGCCTCGAGCGACGAGGCCACCGCCAACGACGACGACCAGGCTCGCCGCGACCGCGAGAACTCGGCTGTTGCCGCGGCGTTGACGCGACACACCAACCGATCTCGGTGACGTGATCGATGCCTGCCCAGCCGCGGCTGCAGACTGCGCACCGGCGGGTGTGGCGTCGCCGCCGAATTCGCTCGTCGGTAGACGGTCCCACACTTCGAAGGCCACCGCGAGGTGCCGCTCGCGTGTTGAGATTGGCGCGCTGTCGGTTTGGCTGAGAACGGCGCGGACCTGGCGGAGCCGTTCCACTGCGGCGAGGGTCGCGGGGTCCCCATCGACTTGGGCGCGTTCGGCTGGAGTGGTGTCGCCGTCGAGATACGCGCTCGCAAGAAGAGTCAGGTCGTCGTTCATGTTGAATCTGTTGGACGCTTCTGATCGTCTGCCTGGTTCCCGATGATGCGGATTTCTTCGGTAACG
>CAWUXP010000069.1:0-4967 GCA_963926495.1 Candidatus Ilumatobacter herschelensis | reverse complement strand
CGGCTTCATGAAGATGATGGAAGGGCTGCCGCCCGAACAACTCGCCCCGTGGGAACGCGTCGCTGCCGCCGGCGACCATCTCGCCGAGCACCTGCATGAGGCGCCGGCCATTCTCGTGTTTTGTGCCAATCCCAAGATGATGGCGATTACTGATGCCAAGCTCGATCGGGTCAGCGTGGTCGGTGGCGGGTCGATCTATCCGGCAGTGCAGAACGCGATGCTGGCCTGCGTCGCCGAAGGGCTGGGCTGCACACTGACAACGCTGCACTGCCTCCGCGAGGCTGAAGTAATGGAACTCCTCAAGATTCCCGAGGGTTGGGCCACGGCCGCACTCGTCCCGATCGGCTACCCGGTCGGCAAGGGCCACGGCCCGATTACACGGCAGCCCCCCAGCCAGCTCGCCTTCCGCGACACGTTCGGGAACGCTTGGTCGTAGTGGACAGTTAGCGCCAGTCGGCTGCGGCCATCGTCCAGATGATCAACCGGCCGGACTCCGCAGGTGCCGCGGGTGCGCGTTCGATTACTCGGTCGCGGTGGAAGCCGAGCTTGGCGGGAACCCCCGCGCTTGCCTCGTTGGCCTCATCGGTGTGGACCTCGACGCGTTCGATACCGGCGATATCGAACGCCGTGGTCGTCAACGCCGAGGTGATCTCGGTGGCGAATCCGCGACGCGTGTGGTCATCAGCGATCCAGTAGCCGATATCGAGTGCGCCGGCGCCGACGCGACGCTGAAGCCCGCAGCTTCCGATGGCGAAGCCGTCGAAGAACGTGCCGAACACGACACCGCCATCTTCTTCCCGCTGCCGAGTCCACGTTTCGATCAGCGCGACGCGTTCGGTGACCGTTTGGGGTTCGAATTTGATCCAGGGCATCCACGGTCGGAGATGCTCAACGTTGCCCTCGACAAGGTCGCCGAGTATCGAGGCTTCGTCGTGCTGCCAACACCGCAGGAGTAGTCGGGGTGTTTGGACGCGTGTCGGAAGTCGTTCGTCGGCGCCGTCGATCATGGCCTGACAGTAGTGCTGGCCGCACAGTAGCGATTGCCTGACAGGTCGAGTTTCGCGGGTCGTGTTAGCAGGTGGGCCAGGTCGCAACGGTGGCGTAGCGAGCGCCGTCCGGGTGCAGGTGACTCTCGACGAGGGCAACCTCAGTTACCTCGAACTCTGCCTGGCAGAGCATGCCGACGACCTTGCGCACGAGGGCGCCGCGCTTCACCCGCGCCACAGTGATGTGGCCAGTAAACGTTGGCCGTGGGTCGAGGCTGCCGATGCCGGCTGTTGCCTCGACGACGGCTGCGGACAGACCGTCGAGCCCGTTGACCGGTGCGATCGCCGAGTGCGTGCCGAGCATGTCGATGGCCGGCCCGACGCGAGCCGTGGCGCGCTGGAGATCTGCACGATTCATTGCTTCGCACACGTCGTTGATGTCGGCCTCGCCGAGAAATCTCAGCGTCGCATGCCAGTTCTCGGGGGCAACGAACCGCACCCCCGGTTGGTCTTTTCGGGGCAGTTCGGTGAGCATTTCGACGACATCGACCGGTGGTCGAACGGCGAGAAACAGTCGACTCATCACGACCAGTGTTGCAGGCGGTGGGGTGTTCTCAACCCAGACTTCGCTCGGGTCCAGCAGGGTGACTGGACGCTTCTCGTCGAAACGGGCGAGAATGGACTCATGCAATCACAGCATTCGGACATGAAGCGCCGCCTCGTGTTGTTCGGGCTGATGGTGCTCATCGTTGCCCTGGTCGCCGGAACGGCGTTCGCCTAACCGAGCGTCAGGCCGGTTGCATTTCGGCGGCGCGCTTTTCGGCGTACCGCTTGGCAACACGTGCGCTGGTCGCCATCCGCTTCATCAAGCGTTCCTGTGCAGCAGCGCCCTCGCCCGACAGGCCAGCGATGTTCGCGGCGTCCCACTGACGCAGGACGACAGGGGCGAGGATCTGCTCGTGATGGATCTGCAGGTCGTAGATGCCAGCGCGAGCAATGGCCTTGGCATGCCGCTCGAAATCGGGAATACCGGTACCGGGCATCGCGAACGAGCGGACCTGGCGCTCCATCGCGATCATCATCGTGTTCGGGTCAGCCTTGATGGCAGCTGCTGCGAGGTCCCGGTAGAAAAGTTGGTGCAGATTCTCGTCGCCGCACACTCGCTTGAGCAGGTTGAAGCCGACATCGTCACCAAGTTGTGCACCGGTATTGCGATGCGAGATCCGCGTGGCGAGTTCCTGCAGGGCGAGGTAAATGAAACCGTCGTGGGTGGTCTCGGGGTCAGGCGTTTCGCCCTTGCTGACCTGGACCATTCGGCTCCGCTCGAGCTCGATGGGGTCGATTGCTCGCGTGACGGTGATGTATCCGTAGATCGCCATCGAGTGACGGCCCTCTTCGGCAGTCCAACGGCGAGCCCATTCGCCCCAGGCGCCGTCTTTGCCGAACATCCGCTCGACGGACCGGAAGTAATACGGCAGGTTGTCTTCGGTGAGCAGGTTCACCAGCAGTGCGCTACGAACCTCTTCAGAAAGTTTGGCACCGGCGAGATCGGCATCCTCGGGGGTCCACTGATGTCCCTCCATGTGGTCCCGACCGCGGCTGTAAGGCACGTACTCGTGCGGGAACCACTCTTTGGTGGTCTCCAGATGCCGTTCGAGCAACTGCTCGACGTCGGGAGTGATCGCTTGGAGGATTTCCTGCTCGTTCACAACCTGCAGCCTACCGACCAGTAGGTAGTCATGCCAGCCAGTCGCGACAAACAGCCAGTTTCTGGTGCAAGATGGGGCCGTGGAGAGCGCGCGAGTTGACCAGTGGTTGTGGTCGGTTCGGCTGACCAAGACACGGGCCGACGCAGCCGGTGCGTGCCGAGCGGGCCATGTGAAGATCAACGGGAAGCCTGCGAAGCCGTCGTCTGCGGTCCAGGTGGGCGATCGAATCGAGGCGCGCCTGAACCAGCGGGAGCGAATTGCCGATGTGGTCATTGTCGTTGCGAAGCGCGTCGGAGCTCTCGTCGCGGTTACGTGCTTCGTTGATCACAGTCCGCCGCTGCCCGAGCGCGATCCGCTGTCCCCGTCGATATTCGAGCGGGACCGCGGTGCTGGTCGGCCGACCAAGCGTGATCGGCGGCAACTCGACAAGCTCCGCGGTCGCCAGCGCTGAGCGCGGCTTCGTGGTCTGCTGACCTACCGGTTCTTGATTTTCGATGGAGTTGGGAGAAGGTAGGTTGCAGCCCTTGCCAACGACGCAACAGCCGCCCATTGCTGAGGACGGAGAGATCCCAGCGGCAAACGTCGAAATCGACGCGCCTCACGACGGTGGGTTGATACGCGCTGCCGATCAGACGACTGAGGACGAGGATCTCGCAGCTGCTCCCGAAGGCAATTCGGCCGCGGGTCTCTGGGCGCTGTTTCTCGGCCTCGGCCTGCTGATGATTGGCAACGGGCTCAATGGTGCAGTGATCGGTGTCCGTTCAGGCAACGAGGGTTTCAGTGTCGTGGTCACCGGCGTGATCATGGCGGGCTACTTCGCTGGGTTCCTGATTGCGCCAAGCCTTGTCGTGAAAATGATCGCCTCCGTCGGTCACATCCGTGTGTTCGCCGGGCTGGCATCGTTGGCGTCGAGTGCAGTGCTGATTCATGCTCTGTCGGTTGTGCCGGTCACGTGGACTGCAATGCGTTTCGTGTTTGGCTTCTGCTTCGCCGGGCTGTACATCGTGATCGAGTCGTGGCTGGCCGAACTCTCGACCCCAAAGAATCGCGGACGCACACTTGCCGTCTACATGATCGTCTCGATGGCCGGTCTCGGCATCGGTCAGTACCTCATTGCCGTTGCTGACCCGAATGGCTTTCACCTGTTCATCGTTTCGTCGGTGCTGGTCTCGCTGGCGCTGGTGCCTGTGACGCTTGCAGCTGCTGCAAGGGTGCCACCGAGTCGCCCGGTCGAAAAGGTCTCTATCCGAGAACTGATCGGCTACGTCCCGACGGGCGTGGCTGGTTCGTTCATGAGTGGCGCTTCGGCCGGTGTATTGCTCAGCCTGGCAGCGGTCTACGCAACACGGAGCGGCCTGTCTGTCGACCGGACAGCCGCGTTTCTGATCGCCCCGACGATCGGCGCTATTGCTCTGCAGTGGCCAATTGGTCGTCTGTCTGACCGGGTGTCGCGGCGGGCCGTGATCTTCGGCGTCGTTGTCGTGGCGGCGGCGTTGACCGTGACCGCACCGCTGGTGGCGCCAGGCAGTGCGCTCATGCTGCTCGTCATGTTCGGGATCGGGGGCACGATGTTCCCGCTGTACTCACTCGTTGTCTCGTACACACTTGACTGGACACCGGCCGAAAAGACCGTGGGTGCAGCTGGCACGTTGGTGCGAATCAACGGATCGGGTGCCCTGGTGGGTCCGCTTGTCGCTGCACCACTCATGGCGTGGTTCGGTGACGACGCTTTCTTCTTCTCGATGAGCGCGTGGTTCTCGGTGATCCTCGTCTTCGTCGCGTACCGGATTGCCTTCAAGGATGCGCTACCGAGCGAACGTCAAACCAAGTTCGTACCGTTTCCGGCGCGAGCCTCGAACGTTGCGATTCGTCTCGTCGTACTTCCGGTGAAGGCCACCAAGGTCGTCAGCCGAGCCGTCGTGTCGCGCCGCCACGAACATCACGACCCGCGCTGATCGTCAGCGTGGGTCCACGTCCATTCGGGCCAAGAGTGGACACGACGTTCGTGGTGTCTCGACGCCGCGAACGTTGTGTGCCGCATCGTTCGTTCGACGGGGAACTGGAGACTCAGGCGAGGGTTTTTTGGCGCCAGGCTTCGGTGGTCGCGACCTGGTTGAACGTGTACAGATGGATGCCGCCAATGCCGAGTTCGTCGAGGTGCGGTGTCAGCGGCTTGAGCAGTTGATCAGGTTCGAACGAGCGCTGCGTCATCATTTTGCCGAGTGCCTTCTTGTTCTTCGACAGATAGCGCAGCGACGTGCCGACGCCCAGC
>CAWUXP010000068.1:0-11100 GCA_963926495.1 Candidatus Ilumatobacter herschelensis | reverse complement strand
CCGAGCACCTCGTCGATGTAGGTCTGCCCGTCGAGCAGGTCGCGGGCGATCTCTTCACTCATATTCCAGAGTGGCCCGGCGAAGGCGACCACGGCGAGGGTGCCTGCCACGGCAGCCATGGTGGCCCCGTTCATCGTTCGCTTCGAGGCTTTCGACGATGCGGGCTCTGAGGGTGGTGTCGGTTCACGCCAGAAGACGCCGAGCCAGATCTTCGACATCGACAGCAGTGTGAACATGCTGGCGACGAGGGCGACGACCACGATCGCTACCGAACCTGCATTAATACCGGCGTCGATCAGCGACAGCTTGGCGACGAACCCCGAGAACGGCGGGATACCGGCGAGGCTGAGTGCCGGGATTGCGAAGAGCACCGCGATAATTGGCCGGCGTGCTGCGAGGCCGCCGACTCGGTCGAGGCTCGAGTTGCCCTGGTCGTCTTCGATCAGACCGCCGACGAGAAACATCACGGTCTTGACGGGGATCTGGTGCACGAGGAAGAGCACCGCACCGGCGACACCGGCAACGGTGAACAGGCCGAGGCCCATCAGCATGTAGCCAATTTGGCTGACGACGTGGAACGAAAGGATCCGCTTCACATCGTTTTGAGCCAGCGCCCCCGCCACACCGACGAGCATGGTGAGTCCGGCAGCGACCAAGATAACGGGGCCAAGATCGTCCATTCCCGTCAGGGTGTGGAAGCGGATCATCACGTACACACCGATTTTCGTGAGCAGGCCGGCGAAGACCGCAGTGACAGTGGTTGGTGCGGTCGGGTAGCTGTCGGGCAGCCATGAAAACAGCGGAAACATTGCCGCCTTTGTGCCGAACACAACAAGGAACCAGAGCCCAATGCCGAGGCGAACACCGTCGTCAAGTTCGGGGATCCGCTCGGCCAGCAGGGCGATATTGACCGTGCGCGTCGCTGCGTAGACGTAGGCGAGGCCGAGCAGAAACAGCGTTGATGCGAGCAGGTTGATGACGACGTACGTCATGCCAGATCGCAGCTGAGCGGCACGGCCCTGGTGGGTGAGCAGCACGTAGCTCGACACGAGAATCAATTCGAACGCGACGAACAGGGTGAAGAGATCGCCGGTCAGGATGGCCAAGCTGACGCCGGCAGTCAGCACGAGCAGCATCGGCCCGACAACGGTCTGGTCGCCAGTCGACGCAGTGCCGCGCTGGCCAATCGCGAAGATGTCGACCACGAGGATCGTCAAGGTGGCAACGACCAGGATGAGTGCGGCGAATTGGTCGGCAACGAGGACGATTCCCAACTCGGGATCCCATCCACCGACGCGTACGACGGTGGTGCCGTTGCGCTGTACGTCGATCAGTAATGCGATGGCAGCAAGCGCGGTGGCCGACAGGCCCATGAGTGTGATCGCGTCACGCAGGTGATGCCGCTCGCGCACGAGTAGCCCGATGCCCGAAGCCGCCAACGGGCCGACGATGGCGAGTGCGATGATTGCGTTCATGCGGTCTCACCTTCGCGGTCATCAGCTGGTTTCGTAGACAGCTGTGCGACGCGTCGGTCTTCCACGTCGTCTTCGACGAGGTCGTCACCCGTGAGCTGACGCTGTCGCGAAGCGAGTGCCAAGACGAACAGCGTGAGGCCGAACGAGATGACAATGGCGGTCAGGGAGAATGCCTGGGGGAGCGGGTCAGATGATGGCAGGTCGGAACTGCCGACGATCGGCGGTGCTCCTGCTGACCCTCCGGCTGCGAGAAGTGCCAACACAGCGGAATGGCCGAGCAGTGAGAAGCCGAGAACGATCCGGCTGAGCGAACGCGACGTGATGAGATAGACGCCAGAGCCCACGAGGGCGGCGACAGCAGCGATCAGTGCGGCGCTCATGAGCTGTTCTCCGCGTTTGTTTTCTCGTTCGCCAAGTCAGGCGGAGGCGTTGCCAAGTGGTCGGCACGGAACCCATCAAGCACAGCGACGATCAGCCCGGAGACGATCAAGGTGACGCCGATGTCAAAGACCAGTGCTGAGCCGCTCTTCACTTTTCCGAGCAACGGAAGTGTCTGTTCGACAACGACCTGATCAAGAAACACATTGCCCCAGAGCATCGGCGCAAGGGCAACGGTGCAGGCGATGATCGTGCCAGTTGCCAGAAGCGGGATTGCGCGGAACGGTAACGGGAACCCAGCGATGCTGCGCAGCACGAGCACGGCGCCGATCAGCAGGCCCGCGGCAAAGCCGCCGCCCGGCCTGTTGTGCCCCGCGAAGAACACGAACACGGCGATAACCAGCGCCAGCGGCGTGGCTGCACGAACGCCGAGGCTCACGATCGGGGAGGGGCCGGTGGTCTGATCGATCATCGGTCGGCTCCCGTCAGATTGTCAGTGGGCTCGGGAAGACGGCTCGGCTCGTCGGGCGAGAGCACAACTTCGGGTCGGCGACGCAGCAGCGCCAACACGCCGACTGCCACGACGACGAGCACGACGATTTCGCCGAGCGTGTCGAGTGCACGGATGTCGGTGAGGATGACATTGACCACATTTTTGCCGCCACCCTCGGACACCGCTTCGTCACTCAAACGCTCGACATTCGATGCTGGCACCGGCCCTCGAGCACTTGCGGTGAGGCCGACAGCCACTGCGGCCGCAGCCATCAGTGATACGCCGATGCGAGTGGTCTGCCAAAGTGCACCGTGGCGGGGGAACGTGGTCGTGAGGCGACCGAGGCCGAGTACAAAGCCGACCACGATGACGGTTTCGACAAGCAGTTGGGTGAGGACGAGGTCAGGTGCGCCGCTGGTGACGAAGAGGCCAGCAATGGCGAAACCGACCGAGCCGAGCACGAGGGCCGCTCCGAGCCGCGTCCTGACCTGGGTGGAGGCGACGGCGCTCGCCGCGACGAATATTGCGAGGACCATTTGGGCGGCATTGTCGGCACCGGTGATCATGTCGAAGTCGATCGCGCCGATGAACGGGATGGTGGCAAGCGCTGCGACGGCAACCATGGTGAGCACGTAGCCGGGCAGCGATCCGTGCTGGACGCGCGCTGCGATATGACGTGCAATCGTGATCGATCCGTCGATACTCATGTCGACCGTGTCGGCACCAATCGTGCGCGGGGCGGTGTCGGTAGCGCGACGGCTAATGGCCCACCCAAGTGCGGCGCCTGCGGCGACGATCCCTGCCGAAATCAAGAACGCGTCGGTGAGCCCCGGCCAGCGGATCAGTGAGTAGACCTCGGCCTTGTTGTTGATCGTGACGGCAGCTGGACGAACCCAGTCGGTGATGTTCCCGAGGAACGCGAAGCCGAAGAGTGTGCAGGCGCCGAGGAATGCAGCTGGCGCGGCCATCAGCCATCGCCGAGGAGCAACCGCAGTCGGGGTGCCGTTGCCGCCGTGGAACACGGTGAGGATGAAGCGAGCCGTGTAGGCCACCGTGAGGACCGACCCACCAATAATCGCGACGAGAGCAACGGTGCGCTCGCCGCCACTGAGACCGAGGGCCGCTTCGACCGCCGCCTCCTTTGCAGGAAAGCCGAGCATTGGTGGCACGCCAGCCATGGATAGCGACGACACGAGTGCAACGCCGTAGGCAAGCGGCATCGACCGGTAGAGGCCTGACAGTTCACGAATGTCACGCGTGCCGGTCCGGATGTCGATCTCGCCGACAATCATGAAGAGCGCGGCCTTAAAGATGGCGTGGGCGAACAGAATCGATATCGCAGCGAAGACGGCCTTGCCCGACCCGAACGACAGCAGCACGATCATCAGTCCGAGCTGAGAGACGGTGCCCCACGCCAGGATCAGCTTGGCGTCGAGATGACGGAGCGCACCAATGGCGCCCCAGACCATTGAGGCGGTTCCGAACGTGACGCCAAGGGGCGTCCATACCGACGTCTGCGCGAGTGCCGGTGATGCCACGGCGACGAGGACGACGCCAGCTTTCACCATCGTGGCCGAGTGCAGGTAGGCGCTCACCGGCGTCGGTGCCTTCATTGCGCCGGGGAGCCAAATGTGGAACGGGACTTGGGCCGACTTTGTGGCAGCCGCGATGAGGATCAAGATGGCTGCGACGGTTGCGCCAGTGCCGGTGACCGGTTCCAGATCGCTGAGGTACCGGCCAGGAGCGGCATCGTTCAGTACGACGAACCCGCCAAGCAGCACGAGGCCGCCACCTGCTGTTATCACGAGGGCACGTCGCGCTGCGGTCCTGGCCACCGGATCGGTCCGCTGGTGCCCGACGAGCAGGAATGAGGTGATCGAGGTGAGCTCCCAGGAGAGGAACATTGTCCAGACGGTGTCGGCGAGGACCAGGCCGAGCATTGCGGCCGAGAAACCGAGCAGTGTTGCAGCGAACCGGCCGAGGCCCTGCGCGGAGGCTGAGAAATAGCCGGCTGCATAGACGCAGACGAGCACCCCGATGCCGGAGACGAGGAGGGCAATGAACGACGAGAAGGCGTCGAGTCGCAGCGCAATCGTCAGATCGAGTGGGCCGACCCACGTGAACTCCGCACGGGTTGTCGTCTGATCGACCAGCGCAATGGCGGCGACGGTTGCCGAGAACGCCATGGGCAGCGCAGCAACGAGAAATGACCATCGCGCAAGGCGTGCACCAACCATCGAAACGACGGCGACCCCCAAGAGATGAACGACAAGGAGCGACCACAACACGATTGACCAAAGCCTATGGCTCAAGCAAAGATAGACAACAATAAACCATTTAAAAAGGGTGTGTTAAAGTCGGTCTTTTAATTCCTGAAGTCCCACTCGTTGTCAACCCAAGGCCAGCCTCTGGTCGATGATGAGCCCGCCACGAAAGGAAGATGACATGCGGACCATCACTCGCGATGCCAGGCCGAACGTGATTGCCGTTGCGGTCGACGGCAGCCACGAGTCGCGCCACGCCCTCGAATGGGCGGTGATCCACGCCGAGAGTCATGGCTTCGCCATCAGAGTCGTTACCGCGTACATCACGCCGCATGTCGCACTTGATCATCCGATGCCGATCGCCATCCTCGATGTCGACGCGGCAGAAATCGCACGGGAGCGTGCAGCCGCTGTCGTCGTCGACGTACTCGGCGACAGCACGGCACTACTCGTCGTCGAACATGTGGTCAGCTCTGGACCCATTGATCGCGTGCTTGGCGATCAAGGTGAGGGCTTTGCGATGATCGTGGTCGGGACCCGACGTCGCCGTCGATGGTGGGATCGGTTCCGATTATCGGCAACCAACCGCCTCATCGGCAAGGTTGATGTCCCGGTCATGGCCATCCCGTGTCCAGCCGATTGCCAGGGCTGATCAGCTCGGATCGAACGGCTCGACGCCCATCGGGTTCGGGTACGGAATCACCCCGGGCGACCTCGGCGCAATCGCGAGGTTGCGCAGCACGGGGCCCACGATGTGTGCCAGTTCGGCGAGCTCCGACTGGATTGCGCTCACCGGCTGACGAGCCAACTCGTCGGTGAGGGCCTCGACGTCGTCGTGCAGCGCAAGACCTTCGTCGGTGATCGCGCCCAGTTCATCAATGGCGCCGCGATTGAAGAGCCGACCGACCGCCGCAATCCAGTCGTCGTCGCTCCACCCGCGGAACGGCTTGATCGTTTCGACACCGTCGCCTGTGCTGGCCAGCCGTAGGACGTGCGCATCGCACGGCCCGATGTCATGTGCTCCGAGCGCGATGAGATGGCCGTCGCCGCGGTGCTCACGGAGGACGGTGGCCCAGTGCCACAGCGCCAGGTGGGGCTCGGTGGGCGCGTCGAGCGCAAGGTTGGCCTGGAACATCGGTCGCCGATCATCAGCGACTGACTCCGCAGCCATCCGCAGAATGAATGCAGCCCGTTTGAGCTGCATCTTGTCGACCCGTTCGACGTGCACCGACCACGCTGCATCGACGCCGGCGAGCCGGGCGCCCAGCGCGTCAGTGGGCGAGCAGCGCTGCCAAATGTCAGGCACGGCGCGCTCCACGAAATCTTGGTGGAACCCGAAGAACAGCGCCACGATCGGCCCGGCGTCGACAGCACCCAGCGGCGCTGCCCGGCCGCCGAAGTATCCCCGCCAGAAGCCTTTCAAGCCGGCTGTTTCAAACACCGCTTGGCACTCGGGTGCAAAGTAGGTGATCGCGTGGATCGGTTCGATCAGCGTCCAGAAGTGGCGCTCCGGTGATTCGGTCATCGCACGCCCCGGCGTGCCGTAAGCCAGAAGCCGGTGCCAGCGCGGGCGGTTACGCCGGTCCATTCTCCTGGGAGAGCTGCAAGGACGTCGGAGGCTGGCAGGTGGATCGGCGTCTGATCGCCCAGCGTGTTGACCCACACGATCGTGCCGCCTGGCCGCAACACACGGTCGACTTCGGCTGGGAAGAGGATCATGTTGATCATCAAAATGGCGTCAACGGCATCATCGACGAACGGCAACACCGATGCGTCGGCTTGAGCACGCGGCGCCAGCTCGCCCGGAGCGTACGACAGCATCCCCATCGACAGATCGCTACACACCAGCGACCCGACGCGTCCACTGAGCACCCGAGCACCGGCGCCGGTTCCTGACCCCAACTCGAGCCAGTCGCCGTCGAGGGGTACGTCGCCGCGCTCCAATGCATCTTCGACCGGGGCGCGTTTGGTCGGGTCGACGTGGCGTTCTGACCATTCCGCAGCCATGCCATCGAACAAGCCGCCCATGTTGGTTTTGTTGTCGTCGGTCCAAGTCCCGCCAAAGGCCATGATCCGGGTGATCTTGCGAATGGGGTGATCGGGTCCAGCAAACGGCTCCGGATCGGTGGCCTCGCGATGGTCGGTCAGCGTCGTCAGCACACGTGCATCCTGCCACCCCTCAGTCAGCCATCAGCCAGCCGGAGCCTTCCGGCTGATTGCCGCGAACGTGATCGCCGCGGCATGACCAACATTGAGGCTGTCGACGTCTGGCGAGATCGGAATGCGCACGCGGCGGGTTGTGCGTTGCAGAGTTGACCGCTCCAGGCCTGGGCCTTCGGCACCCAGGACGATTGCGAGGCGCTTGGGGACGGCGGTCGCCCACAAATCGACGGCGTCATCGCCAGGTGTCATTGCCCAGGTCTCGAAACCTGCCTCGTGCAAGGTGTCGAGTGCCCCGGGCCAGTCGTCGGCGCTGGCTCGCGCGATCGGCATGTGCAGCACCTCGCCCATACTGACGCGCACGGTGCGTCGGTAGTAGGGGTCGGTGCATGTCGGGCTGATCACCATGCCATCGATGCCGAAAGCTCGCGCCGCACGCGAGATTGCGCCAACATTTTCATTGTCGTTTAACGCCTCGAGGACGGCGATCCGTGTTGCTGTCGCTGCAAGTTCGGCGACGGTCGGCATTGGTTTGCGGAACGCGGATGCCAGCACGCCACGGTGCAGGTTGAACCCGACGATTCCCTGCATGACCGCCCGGTCAGCGACAAACACGGGAACGTCCGTCAACGTCGGGTGTTCGAGGTACGGCGCGAAGCGTTCGACGCGGCTTGTTCCGAGCAGCACGGATCGCAAGCGGTGCCCGGAGTCGATCAGCCGATCGATCGCCAGGTAGCCCTCGGCCATGAAAAACTCGTCGCCCTCCATTGCGGTGCGGGCAGCCTGGTTGTTCAGTTCCCGATAGTCGTCGACGCGAGCGTCAGCCGGATCGGTGATTGCGATCGTCATCGCACGAGTGTCTACTCGCCCGTGAAGTTCGGCGTGCGTTTCTCGACGAATGCGGCAGCGGCTTCGCGATGGTCGGACGTGCCCATCGACAAGACCATGTTCGCCGCTTCGGCATCGAGTGCAGTCTCGACGTCGCTCGTGACGGCCCGATTCAGGTTCTCCTTCATGTAGCGCATCGCGATCGGCGCACGGTCGGCGAGGCTGCGGCACCACGCCAGTGCGGCCTCGTCGAAGCCCTCGTCGGCCAGCACTTGGTTGACGATCCCAAGATCGCGAGCCTCGGCTGCCGAGAGTCGGGGCGAGGTGAAGTAGAGCTCTTTTGCCTTGGCCGTGCCGACGAGCTGGGTGAGGAACCAGCTGCCACCGAAGTCGCCCGACGCACCGACGTTGGCGAACGCCGGCACGATGATTGCTCGCTCAGCAGCGAGGCGGATGTCGCAAGCAAGTGCGATCGACATTCCGGCACCGGCGGCTGCGCCGGGCAGGGCGGCAATGACCGGCTTGGGAAATCGATGGATCGCGAGCGAGACCTGCTTCTGAATCATGCGCAGATGATCCGTCGAGCTTTGGATTGTGGCACCGCGGCGCGGAGCGGCTCCGGGTTGGTGGCTCTCGTGCATTCCCTTGACGTCGCCACCAGCACAGAACGCACCGCCGTTGCCGGTGATCATCACGACACGCACGGCGTCGTCGGCTGCGAGCACCGGCAGCACCTTGGCGAACCCGGCGTACATCGCGTCGCTCAGCGCATTGCGTCGGTCGGGTCGGTTGAAGGTGATAACCCCGACGTGTCCGTCGATGTCGGCGAGGAGGTCGGTCGTTCCGGTGTCGAGGCCATGTGTCATTTTGAGAGCTTGGCAGCACCGTGACGTTTGGTGCGAGCTGCAGACACGGCGATGTACTCGCGCAAGTTGCCGAGCCGCGGTACTCGATTCAATTTTTCTCCAACGCAGTATCCGGCTACCCGATGGAGTGCCTGGCCACCTGCCAGGTGCCGGGCAACCCGCCGAAGTATCCAACGATCTCCTACGAGCAAAGCCAAGCCACAGCACAGGGCGAGTGATACGTCGCGTCAGGCTTCGGAGTTGGCGTCGAGTACTTCCTTGGGAAGCTTGCGGACCTTGGCCCGACGTTTACGGCGCGTCGGAATCATCCCGCGCATTTCTTCGAGCTTGCCGAAACACGTCAGGCGATCATCGGCTTGGAGTGCGCGGGTTGTCTTCGGGTTCGGAATGACGCTGCGATCGCGATGGAGGGTCAGAATCGTGATGTCAAGTTCACGCAAGCCGGATTCGTCAATGGTCTGTCCGACGAATTTGGAACCTTCTGGGATGTGCAGTTCGGCAACGCCGTAGCCGGTACTGACGGTGAGTCGCTGGCGCACATCGAGTTCGGGGAACGCAACCTGGTTATCGATGTGATCGATGATTGCACCGGCGATGTCGAGCCCAGTTGCCCGCTCGATGCCTTCGAGGCCGGGCGACGAGTTCACTTCCATGACGAGTGGCCCGTCATTGCCTTCGAGCATGTCGACACCGGCGACCCGGAGGCCCATGATCTGCGCAGCGCGAACGGCGGTGCGCTCGTACTCAGCGTCGAGTTCGACGGCTTCGACAGATCCACCGCGGTGGACGTTGGAGCGGAATTCGTCGCCTTGCGCGGTGCGACGCATTGCTCCGACCACCCGGTCGCCGACCACGAGGGCGCGGATGTCGCGGCCCTTGCTCTCTGCGATGAACTGCTGGATCAGCACGTTCTGTTTCGTTGACTGCAACGTCTCGATGATCGCCTCGGCAACCTTTTTGTCAGGCGCCAGGATCACGCCAATGCCCTGGGTGCCTTCGAGCAACTTGATCACGACAGGCGCGCCACCGACGAGGTCGATTGCCGAGAGTACATCGGCCTTGTCGCGAACGAACGTTGTGGCCGGCATGCCAATTTCGTGGCGGCTCAGGATCTGTGTGGCCCGCAACTTGTCACGCGAGTTGGCGATGCCGTTCGCCGTATTCGGCGTGTAGACGTCCATCTGCTCGAACTGACGAACCACGGCGGTGCCGAAGTAGGTGACCGACGCGCCGATGCGTGGGAGAACCGCGTCATAGTCTGATAATTGCTTGCCGCGGAACTGCATATCTGGCTCGTCGCCCGAAAGGTCGATCGCGAATCGCAAGGTGTTCAGCACCCTGCACTCGTGGCCCCGCTCCAATGCCGCTGACTTGAGCCGGGCGGTGCTGTAGGCGCCTGGCGAACGCGAAAGAATTGCGAGCTTCATGTGAAATCCTTGCTGTGTGGTGCGACCGTATCCGGTTCAGAATCGAGACGAGCAATGTGCACAATCGCGTCGCCCTGGTTGACGAGCGGTTGTTGTGTATGGCCGATCACGATGCCGCTCGTCGGCGCCTTGGTCGAGCCCAGTCGGCGGCCGACTGAATCGTGAATGGTGACCAGGGGTGATCCCTTTTCGACGTATTCGCCGAGCTTGGCGTGCAACTGGACCAGCCCGGTTCGGCGGGCGCGGACCCACGAACTCGATCGGCTCTCCGGCACGTCGGGTTCGTCGCGCGGTTCGCCGTCGCCGGTCATGCTGAGTCGCTCAAGCACTCGCAGGACACCACGCGTTCCGGCTTCAACTGCTTTCTGGTTGAAACGCCAGGCCTCGCCGCCTTCGTAGAGCAGCACGGTGGCGCCACGACTTGTCGCAGCGGCGCGCATCGAGCCGTCGCGCAGCTTGGCGTGCAGCATCAGCGGCGCCCCGAACGCGACCGCCAGCTCGCGGGTGAACGGATCGTCGAGGTCGGCACGAATCTGCGGCAGGTTGATCCTGTGGTCCGAGCCTGTGTGGAGGTCGATGCCGACATCGCAGCGGTCGACGATCTGGTTCATGAACAGATGCGCGACGCGCCCGGCGAGCGACCCATTTGCCGACCCGGGAAAGGATCGATTGAGATCGCGTCGATCGGGGAAGTAGCGGTCGCCGTTCAAAAAGCCGTGCACGTTGACAATCGGCACGGCGATGATGGTGCCTGCAAGCGTGAGTGCAGTGACCTGATCGAGGACGCGCCGAATGATCTCGACGCCGGCGATCTCATCGCCGTGTACCGCAGCGCTCAACCAGACGGTTGGCCCTTCATCTCGGCCATGGACGACGCGTAGCGGCATTGAAATGGTGTTGCCGGTAACGAGCCTGGCGAGGGGCAGATCACCCATTGCTTCTGCGCCGGGAGCGACCTCGAGGTCGCCGATCTTGAACGACTTGCGCAGGGTCATGTGTGACCTCGGTTTTTCTGGCGGACGTCTTTCTTGGGCCGACCGCCAAGATACGAGGCGGTTGAATCGACGGTGAAGCCTTGAATAAGCGCCTCGCGGCCAATCAGCATGCGGAAGCCCATTTCGTCGCGGCTTGTGAGAGTGATCTCGGCATTAATTGCTCGGCCGCCCAGCACGATCGGTGCGAGCACCACTGGCCGGTCGGTGCGCGTTC
>CAWUXP010000067.1:0-15411 GCA_963926495.1 Candidatus Ilumatobacter herschelensis | reverse complement strand
ACGTGGCCAACAGAGGCGCGCACGTCGTAGCCGCTGCCGAGAAACTTTGAGAGGGTTTTCGCCTTCGCAGGAGATTCGACGATGACGAGTGGCTTAGACATCAGGGTCTTTCGCTAGGGGATTGCAACAGAGTTGTCAAGTGGAGTGTGCCTGAAATGAGACGGTTCCACGTCGCGGCTTGGCAAACCACATCGAGGAACGGTCGGTTTGAGAGCCGAGGGGAGGGTACGTTCTCAGGCAATGTCCTCCTCCGCTGACCGTGTTGCACTGGGCTGGTCGGACGAGTTCGAGGCGGCATGGGAATCGATTGGATCGCCCGGCGTCCCCGTCCGTGTTTCGCGGCTCGACCGTGGCTGGAGCACGGCAATCTCCTCGATGGACCAGGCGCGGGGGCTCATCGATCCCATCCGAATGCGTAATATCGGGGCTGAAGTTGCAGTCGGCGATTGGATTATCGTCTCCGACGACGGTGAGAAGGTCGAACACGTTCTCGAACGGACCTCGGCGTTCACCCGCCGCGCCTCTTTCGATGGCATGCGTGCCGTTTCGCACACGTTGGCCGCGAACATTGACGTCGTGTTCCTCGTGCATGCCCTCGGCTCGCCACCGAGTCCACGTCGGCTCGAACGCGAGCTCGTATTGGCGTTCGACTCGGGCGCAGAACCGGTTGTCGTGCTGACCAAGACTGACCTCGTCGACGACCCCGAACCGACTCGTCTCGAACTCGTCGAGGTCGCCCTCGGTGTGCCAGTGCTCCTCGCGAGCGGCGTGACCGGCGACGGCATCGAAGCACTCCGGTCGTATGCGCAGGGCAATCGAACGCTGACATTCCTCGGTGCGAGCGGCGTGGGCAAGTCGACGATCGTGAACGCTTTGGTCGGCAACCAACGGCAGGCGACTTTTGAGGTCCGCGAAGGCGATCAGCGGGGGCGCCACACCACGGTTGCAGCCGAACTCGTTCCGCTCGACGACTCGGTGACCGGTGGCTGGTTGATCGATACGCCGGGCGTTCGCGCGCTCAGCCTCTGGTTGTCGGGCAACGGCATCGAGCGTGCGTTTGCCGATGTGTTCGACCTGATGGACGGGTGCCGTTTCCGAAATTGCAAGCACGACCAAGAGCCTGGATGTGCTGTTCAGGCTGCGATCAGTGCTGGTGAACTCGCCCCGGTGCGGCTCTATGCGCTCGAGAAATTGGTCGAAGAAGAGGCCGCGCTCGAAGAAGAGCAGCGTGCGCGGGAGAAGGTGGCGGACAGGCGACGTGGTGGCAAAAAGCCACCCGAGAAGTCGGAGTTCCAGTAGGTGACCGGAAACAGAAGGGTTACATGATGATTAAGCGACGACCGAAGGTACATCGGAACGACGGAATTGCCCCGAACGGCAAGCCGTTTGAATCTGTCTGGGACTTTCCTCGGCCACCGTCGCTTCAGCATGTCGACTGGCGCATTCGTGTGCTCCATGCCGGCGTGACGATTGTCGATGCCCCTCGAGCGTTGCGAGTTCTGGAGACCAGCCAGCCGCCGGCGTACTACGTTGCCCCGGAATTCGTGAACGATTTGATGTGCCCCCGATTTCGTGACGTCGGGATGCTGGGATCGGTCATGCCGTTTTGGTGTGGTGGATCTTCTCATACTCGATCGGGGTGAGCATCCCGATCGAGCTGTGGCGGCGTTGTCGGTTGTGGAATACCTCGACGTATTCGAACATCGCCGACGCCAGTTCGACGCGCGTGTTCCATCGCTTCCGGTCCAGTAGCTCGGTCTGCATCCGTCCCCAGAACGACTCGATGACGGCGTTGTCGTAGCAGTCGCCGATGCTGCCCATCGATGGCACGAGGCCGGACTGTCGGGCTCGGTGGGTGAAGGCCCATGAGGTGAATTGCGTGCCGTGATCGCTATGGATCACGACTTCGCGGTCGGCGTCGGGGTTGCGGTTGGTGATGGCCATGCCGAGCGCGTTCGTGACGAGCGCGGAGTCTTGGCGGTGATCGATCGACCAGCCAACGACGCGTCGACTGAACGTGTCGAGCACGACGCAGCAGTAAAGCTTTCCTTCTCGCGTGGGGTGCTCGGTGATGTCGGTGACCCACAACCGGTCCGGTTCGACTCGGGCGAAGTCGCGGTCGACGAGGTCGGTAGCGGTAACGACGCGTGGGACCTTCTTGCGTCGTTTCGGGCCTGGGAGGCCGTAAATCTGGGCTCGAGACATCAACATCTCGATGGCGTTGTGGCCGACCTTGACGCCTCGGCCGAGGGTGAGTTCGGCGTGGACGCGTCGGGCGCCGTAGGTGCCTCGGGATGCGGCGTGCACCTCGATGATCTGATCGAGCAACCACGCGTGGCGGATTGCTCGTTCAGACGGCGCCCGGAGACGCCACATGTAGTAGCCGGCGTGAGAGACCCCGGTGATCCGGCAGGCCCGTTCGACGGCGTGGCCCTCGCTGGCCATCACCGAGATGGCCTCGAACTTGCTTTTGGGGGAACCACCTCCTTCAACAACTCGTTCGCACGACGAGTCGCCGCAAGCTCCTTCTCCAGCTCCGCGATCCGACGGCGTGCCGCGAGGAGTTCGCTGTTCTCGATCGTTGGTGTGCCGGCTCGTCGACCGGTGTCGACGAGGTGGCGGTTCCACCAGTTGTAGATGGTCTGTTCGGTCGGTTCGACCATCGCTGCGACCTCGGCGACGCTTCGGCCGCCCTCGATCAGATCGATGACGCGGCGGCGAAGCTCGGGTGCGTATGCGCGTGGCATCTCGGTATCTCCTTCATCTCAGGAGCATGACCGAATCCAACAAACCAAGTCCACCAAACCCGGGGCACATCAATTCTGCGTTTGTGCAATCTGCCAGTCGGACGCTGTGTGAATGGAAGGGCTTGGCCACCTACACGTCGGTCGATCTTGCTGGTGTCGACACCGGTAGTTCCGTCAATCCAATCGCCGATGCAGCCTGGACCTATCGAACGCCGACACCGGCGTTTATCGGATTGGCCCATCATTGGGCGTTCTACGCGCAGCGGTTCGATGAGTGCTGGGTCGACGACGAACGTGTTGGTAGCAACGACGGTTCGTTCTACGGCGGCTGGATCACGAGCAACGTGACGGGCCCGTTCAAGGGAGGCCCTGGCACCCTGCACTGGTGATCTCGCTGGCGCCGATCGCGCCTTTGGCGCGGGCGGTGTGCACGCTCAGGTTCTGAGAACCCAGCCTTCGCCGTGGCGTGTCCACATCGTGGTCATGTTGACGGCGGCGATGGGAAGCGGGCCGTAGATATGGGGGAAGAGCTCGTCGACGCCGGGTGCTGGTGGTTCCCAGAGGACCTCGGAGGGGACGGCGACGGGGTCGATCGTCAAGAGCACGAGGTTGGAGAGGTCGCCGTAGAAGCGATTAGCCGTGGCCTCGATCTGCACGGTCGTCGAGCAGTGGATAAAGCCGACTGCGTCAAGCGTTTGACCGCGGGTCGACCAGCGGTACTCGCCGGTCTCGAAGGCGCCTTGCCAGTCCTCGGGAAGCGCGAGGTGGAAGATTGGTTCGTCGCCGGACCCAGCCGCAGTTTCGGTAGCGATATCGGTCGCGGTCACATTGTCGGTCATGAGATGGTGTCTCGAAGGGTGATCGATTGGTCGAGGCGGGTGCGTTCCAGGCGGGTGCGAAGCCGCTTGTTGGTGCACACGATCTCGAGGTCGCCATCAGCCTGTCGTGCTGCGGCTGCTGCGCCGAGCAGCATCCCGAGGCCCGCGTCGTCGAGCGCGACGACTCCATCGAGGTCAACAACCACGAGGGCGCCGCTGTTGGCATGGACAGTGCGCAGCAAGGCGTCGCGAAAGGCGGCGATCGAACCGAGGTCGACGACACCGTCGACAGCAACGGTCGGTACGCCAGCCACGATGCTTGTCGTCGCTCGCAGGTCCATGGCGGTCAAGTTAACGGCATCGACACGAGCATCCCGCCCGCTCGTGTCAGTCGGGCTCGGTCGCCATGGTCGCTGTTGCCCGATGTGTGCTGGGGCCGAGGAAGCGGCCGATGATCGGGATGTCGGTCGGATCGGTGTACGTGACGGTGA
Organism: Candidatus Ilumatobacter herschelensis; assembly: GCA_963926495.1. Lineage (GTDB taxonomy): Bacteria > Actinomycetota > Acidimicrobiia > Acidimicrobiales > Ilumatobacteraceae > Ilumatobacter_A > Ilumatobacter_A herschelensis. The sequence goes on along the minus strand of CAWUXP010000067.1, from coordinate 11,355 downwards.
CCATCACGTCATCTGGGGTTGTCTGCGTCAACACGTCGATCGGCAGCACGACCGAGCGGCGTGCGGCGCGATCGGCGGCGCCGCTCGGGTCGGATGACACGACTGCAGCGCGTGCGCCTTCCCGAGCAGCGAGTTCGACGGCGAGTTCGTTGCGGATCGCAACACCGACCTGGACGAGTCCGAGCATGACGATCAGTACCACGGGCAGCGCCAGTGCGAACTCGACCGTTGCCTGGCCGGCATCATTGCGTCCGCGCCTTGACATCAGACTTTGCTGATCACGGCATCGATCACCGCGTTGAACAGGCGACTAATGCGAGCGGCCCCTCCGCCAGCGGTGGCCCAGGCGACGACCAGGAGAGCAACCAAAGCAGCAGCGAGCAAGACGAGTGCGTATTCGGTGGTTGCCTGCCCGCGATCGCCGGTGCAACGCGGTCGACGCTGTTTGGCCAGGCCGTCGAGCCGATTGGTCAGATTCAGAGATGCTGTGGTGAGGGAGAGATAACAGGTCAGGATGAGATGTGGCATGGGTGCCTCCGAAGAAGTGTGCGGGAACGGTCGGTCACCAGACGTTGTTGCTGAGTGACGAGAGGGCTGCCAGGACCGCAGGGGCGATGGCGAGCAAGACAAATGAGGGCAGAGTGCAGATGACCAGCGGAAACGACAGCTTGACCGGCAGGGCTCGAGCCGCCGCCTCGTCGAGGCGCCGTCGAGTTGCGCGTGTTTCTACCGAGAGTTGGGTGAGGACGTCGGCTATCGGGAGGCCGTAACGGCTCGACGCTGCAACGAGATCGACGAGCGCAATCGCACGGGTTCCGAAGTGGGTGTTCAGCGCGGCCAGCGCGTCGGCGAACGTTGCGCCTCGCCGAGTGCGATGGACGACTTCGGCGAACGCTGGTCGGGTTATCGGCGGCGCTGCGTCGACCAGCCGTTCGATCGCGAGCTGCGGAGTGAGCCCGGCGTGCACGAGAAGGACGAAGGTGTCGATCGCGTCGGGGAGTGCGGCAACCCGGGCAGCGGCAGCTGATCGAGTGGCCAGCCGCCGCCGCGTCCGTACTGCTACGCAGCCGATGACCGTCATGATCGCGACAGGGAGCGCACCGAAGGTCGCGACCCCGACGAACCACAAAACCACCCCACCCAGACGGCGCCGATAGGTGCGCCCGAACCGAGGTGGTGGCGTGGGGGGCAGAACCTCGTGCAGGGCAGCGGCCGGAGCGCGCCGCTGGTTGGTCATCGGCTTGGCTCCTACAACAGCGACCATCACACAGAGCAGGGCAACCATGGCTGGGGCGACAGCGAACACGTCATGCCCCCGCTGTGACGATGCAACGCATCCACCACCAGCCAGAAAGGTTCAGAGCGAGACCGATCGACACGAGGGCGAATCCGGTGGGTTGGCTGAGTACGGCCCGAACATCAGAGTCGGTGGCTGCCAACAAGGCGAGTAAGCCGAGCGGGACGAACGTTAAAACGTGTGCACTGAGACGTGCCTGTGCACTGTGCGCCGCACGCTCTTGCCTGTCGGCGACGCGGAGTCGCAGTGCTCCGGCGAGTCGATCGAGCGATGCGGCAGTCGGCCCACCGATGCTGCCCGAGGTTGCCAGGACAGCGGCGGCCAGCGCGAGATGGGATGACTGTCGGCGGGGGCGCGATGTGGTACCGGCTTGGAGACCGATCACCGCCGTCGAGACGGTTGCGCCTCGCCCGAGCGCCTGTCGAACAGCCTGGGATCGATCAGCGAGCACCGGGTCGGTGGGTTCGATGCTGATCAGGGCCGAGCGCAAGGTGGTGCCAGCACGAAGCGAACGGGCGAGCGCATCGCACCACTCGGCAACTGCGCCAGGCGAGAGAATGGTGCGGGTGGTTCGCCTCTGGCCCCGGCGCTCCCGGAGGGCCGCTACTGACGTGACGAACAGGTGCGTGCGGGCATGGGCCACTGGCAGCGACCCACGGCGGGGTGGAACGCCTGCGCGCATCGCTGCCGAGGCGAAGATCGTTAGGGACAACAGCGCAGTCAAGATGGCAGTCAGGGCGGGCGCGCCGAATGCTGTGCTCATCGCCGACTCCGCAGGTCGCCGACCTGCGCAAGGCATTCGTCCGTATTGAGTTCAGCAACCGGAATGAGGCGCGGCTCGCCGTCGTGGTCGGGGGCCCCGACCTCGCAGATCGATACCAGGCGACGCCTGCCGTTGGAGCGCGATCGGCCCATGTGAACGACGACATCAAGCGACCGCGCGAGCTGCTGCCGAATCGCTGAGAGCGGCCAGGTTGGTGCCGCTTGCAATACGAGCGACTCCAGCCGGAGGAGTGCGTCGAGGGGCCCATTGGCGTGGCACGTCGAAAACGAACCGTCGTGGCCGGTGTTCATTGCCTGCACGAGGCCCAGCACTTCGGGCCCACGGATTTCACCGACGACGAGGCGATCCGGCCGGAGCCGTAGCGCGGTGCGTACCAGGTCGTTGAGGTCGATGGCAGGGGGGCCTTCCGGCGATGGGGGTCTGGCCTCGAGCCGTACAACATGCTGTGCGCCGATGGGGAGCTCGGCAGTGTCTTCCAAGACGACGATGCGTTCGTTGGTCGGGAGAGTGGCGATCAGTGCAGCGAGCAGCGAAGTTTTACCCGACGACGTTGCGCCACTGACAACAACGTTGCAGCGCCGGTCAACAACCTGGTTGAGGATTTCGACGCCGAGGGGATCGGTGAATCCAGCAATATGACGCGGTGAGCGTGCAAAGCGACGGATTGAAAGGATCGCGCCGTCGACGCCGACCGGGCCAATGACAGCGCACACCCGTGCGCCGTCAGCCAGGCGAGCGTCGACGATGGGTGTGGTCAGGTCGAGACGGCGGCCGATCGGCGCAAGAATTCGTTCGATGATGTTGCCGAGTGGCTGGCTGGTGAGCTTGCCAACTCGCAGCAGCTCACCACCTCGGTCGACCCAGATGTGGTTGTCGGCGTTGACCAATACTTCGTCCACGGTTACGTCGTTGACCCATTCGTCGAGTTCTCCGAGGCCCGTGAGGCGAGCGACGGCCGCCTCGGCGAGTCGGTGCTGTTCGTCGGTGGTTGCCAGCGGTGCGACGTGGCGCGCTTCGACGTGTGCCGCCTCAGCGACGTCGCCGGCGACGTCGTCGATTCGTCGACAGATGTCGGCGACATGGTCTGGTGTCAACAACGTGCCGGCAACGCCAACCGGAGCGGTCACGGTCATGGCAGCGTCGAGACGCTGGCCATTCATGCGATCTCTCGGAGACTCTTGCGGATGATGAGCGGAGGCCGGCTCGCGAGTAGGCCCGAGTCGACGGCCCGGGCGATGCGCGGGTCGTCAGCAATTGTCGCCACGATCGGCGCGCCGACCGATCGTTCGACGTCTTTAGGACGAAGTTGACGACCGTACCCGCTTACGAACAAGACGCCCGTTGGTCGGATGGGGGATCGAGCCGCTCGACGTAATGAGAGGTAACACGCTTTGGTGACGAGCCAGCGCTGCTCGATGCCGCTTGCGAACGCCGTCGCAGGTGTGCCGGTGCCGCCGTCGATCCAGACCTCGCCGGCCGAGTGGGCCTCCCACTCGGCGAACCACGCAAGGAGCGCGGCCCATCGGTCTGGTGACGGCATCAGCGTCGTCGACCCCGCTGTGCCACTGAGCCCGCAGGGCAGGAGGAAGGTGGTGTCGTCGATGTCGACGAGCAGGTCGTGCAGTTGGGCTGCCGGCCCGTTGCCGAGTAGCCAGTCAACGACACCGGGACGGTCGGGTTCGGGGAGCCCGAGTACCGTTTCGATCTCACCGTCGAGGTCGACGAGGAGCGCCGGCCGCGTGGATTCGAGTGCGAGCGTTGACGTGACAACGGTGGTTCCCGAGCCGCCTTTGACGGCCCAACAGAGTGTGACCATGTGTTCTCCCTGCCGATGTGGCGATTGGGGTGAGTGACATGGAGGGAGTCGGTGGCCGCAGAGTACGGGCCTGCACATTGAGTCGCGCTACAGCGGCGAACTCGGGACGATTTGGGGCGGAAAGCGCTGCTGGGTGTCCCGAGTTCGCCGCGCGACAGCTAACGTCAAAAGCGGAGATGTCCGGGTACCTGGTGGGCTCCGCCGCCTTCAAAGCGGTTGGGACGGGCGATCCCCGTCCGGCGGGTTCGATTCCCGTCCATCTCCGCCAACGGGTCCACGGACGTCCGCTGATGTGTTTCGAAAGCTCCATACGCTGGGATTATTCGAAATTCGATCCACGGGCGTTCGTGGCCGTTAGCGGAGCCTTGCTCGCAGATCAGAGTGGTCGTGGTGACCGGCGAGCGCGCCTTTATTCGTCGACTTTCGCTCCTCAACGACATCGAAACGGGTCGGGTAGGGGGCGGCGTTATCTAGCGGGCTGCCTGCGACGGAGTGGTGGCGTACCTGGCCGATTTGTAGCAAGATAAAGATGTGGCACGGATCGGACTGCAAATTCTAGCCGCCGACAAAGCAGCCAGGAATGACGGGCAAACCCCATGACGGACAGCCAAACCGAAGCGGCGAACGCGTTTCATCGGTATCCGGAGCTGCTCGGGCAGAGACCGCAACCACCTTGGTCGAGATCGTGGGAACGCTTGTTGGCGAGTTTGACCTGATCGAAGTGCTCACGGCACTGACATCGCGAGTGGTCGCACTGCTCGACGTAGAGGCGGCGGGAGTCTTGCTTGCGGACAGCGATGGCTGTCTACGCGTGATTGGTGCGTCGAGCGAGGCGATTGAACTTCTAGAACTCTTTCAGATTCAGAACGACGAAGGCCCCTGCATGGATTGCTTCCAGGCCGGTGAAGTCGTCCTGCACCCGAATCTCAACCTGTCCTCACCATGGCCTCTGTTCAGTAAAGAGTATACGGAAGCAGGCTTTGCGTCGGTGTGTGCGGTGCCGATGCGTCTCCAGAGCCGAACGATTGGCTGCCTGAACTTGTTTCGCCCCAGCGATGGTGGGCCCACCGATGGCGACGTCAACCTCGCCCAAGCGTTCGCCGAGGTCGCCACCGTCGTCATTATCCAAGATGAGGCCAGCCGCAATGCTGCGATACGTGAAGGGCAACTCTCCCACGCCCTGACGAGTCGGATCGCGATCGAGCAGGCGCAAGGGATGATTGCCGAGCATTTTGACGTCGAAATGGACGAGGCGTTTGCGCTTCTTCGTAGCTATTCGCAAAATAACAACGCGGGACTCACGAGCGTCGCCCAGGCACTCGTCGCGGGTACGGCAAACATCGACGACGTCACAAGTCGCCACGGTCCTGGCCGGGCGTCGCCGCTCAGAGATACGCGCATCCGATAATGCAACCTCGGGCTCTCATCACTAAGTTCAAATCATGGCTGCTCTTGAATCAACTGTTGACATGTACGACCTTCGGATGTCTGAAGGTGTGCGCCCGCTGTATGAGAAGGTCAAGGCCTTCATTGCGGAGGAAGTTCAGCCGATGTCGGAAGAGTTTTTCCGTCTCGGCGCGACGCGTGAGGATCGTTGGGGTTATGCCCCGGGGCAGCTTGAAGTGCTGCAGGTCGTTAAAGACAAGGCCAAGGCCAATGGTCTGTGGAACTTTTTCCTTCCCGACGCCGAGACTGGTGAGGGTCTGTCGAACCTCGATTACGCGTACATTGCGATCGAGTTAGGTAAGAACCCGCTTGCTTCGGAGTCGATGAACTGTGCTGCGCCTGACACGGGCAACATGGAAGTGCTTGAGCGTGTTGGCACCGCAGCGCAGAAGGAGAAGTGGTTGAAGCCGCTTTTGGCTGGCGAGATTCGTTCGGCGTACGCGATGACTGAGCCTGATGTTGCTTCGTCTGACGCGAAGAATATTGCGTGTGTGGCTGAGCGTGACGGCGACGAGTGGTTGATCAACGGCGAGAAGTACTACATCTCTGGTGCTGGTGATCCGCGTTGCAAGATCATGATCACGATGGTGCAGACGAGCCCTGATGGTCCGCCGCACCAGCGTCAGTCGCAGATCTTGGTGCCGATTGATACGCCTGGTGTGCAGATCCTTGGCCCGATGCATGTGTTTGGTAAAGACGATGCGCCGCACGGCCATATGCACATCAAGTTCGACAATGTTCGTGTGCCGTATGAGAATATTCTGCTCGGCGAAGGCCGCGGTTTCGAGATCAGCCAGGTGCGCCTTGGCCCGGGCCGCATCCATCACTGCATGCGGGCCATTGGTCAGGCCGAGAAGGCCCTTGAGATGATGGTGTCTCGCGGTATCAGCCGTGACGGTTTCGGCAAGCCGCTTGCCAAGCTTGGTGGGAACACCGAGATGATTGCGAAGGCTCGTATCGAGATCGAGTCGATGCGCCGTATGGTGCTCACTGCTGCGAACGCGATGGACAAGCTCGGTAACTCTGAAGCTCGTGTGTGGGTGTCGGCGGTGAAGGCAATGGTTCCGATTCGGGTCTGTGAGATCATTGACCAGGCCATCCAGATGCACGGTGCTACCGGTGTGTCGCAGTGGACGCCACTCGCTGACATGTACACCAGCCAGCGCACGTTGCGTCTGGCTGACGGCCCGGACGAAGTCCATTGGATGGTTGTGGGTCGTAAGGAAGTCAACGATGGCGAAGACAAGGCCCGTGGCTACAACCCGAAGGAGGCGTTCCTCGCGAACAACTCCGAAGTGAAGGAAGGCGCCTTCTCCGGTCCGGCCTGATTCTGACGTGACCTGCTAGCAGGTCGAACAACGGCCGGCGTTCTTCATTGTGAGGGCGCCGGCCGTTGCGCGCCAGGGCTGGATGTCAGAATGGGAGCTGCGCCATTGGCCGAGGCTTGCCTCGGGTCATATCCATCGGGGCGAGAATGCGCTCGTACTCGAACAAACGATTCGGCTGTTCGACGTAGAGGCCCATCGGCTCGATCGTTCCGGTAGCACGCCAACCCAGTTTGTCGAAGAAGCGCCGACCGCTTGGGCTGTCTTCGGGGATCCAGGTGGTGAGCCGGGCGCCGCCGACCGATCGAAGCTCTTTTTCGATGGTCGACACGAGTGCAGCACCTGCCCCGGTGCCCCATGCACTTGGGTGGAGCCAGATGTCTTCAAGGTCGGCGCCAGAGCGTTGGATGTGGGCTGATGCGAAGCCAATGAGACTGTGGTCGCCTTCGATTACGAACGTGTCGGTCAATTCGTTGGTGAGCACCTCACGGCACTCTGCGGCCCGATCGCTGGCGAAGTCGTCGCGAGCAAAGACTCCGTCAGAAAACATGTGTTGAAAACCCTGTCGCCACGACGCGGTGTAGACGCTGGTCATCGACTCAAGGTCGTCAAGTGTCGCTCGGCGAATTGCAAGCACAGATCCTCTTCGGCAGGGGCTGGTCAATTCTTGAGTCTTGCGACGAAATTTCAGCCGTATGTTCTCGGTCGGAACCCTGGTGGTGTCGAGTTACTCCGCCTTAGACGGCGAGAAGGTCGCGTGCGCCGGTGTCGCTCGATGGGTGGCGCAGCTTGCTCATAGCGCGAGCTTCGATTTGACGGATGCGCTCACGCGTGAGGTTGAAATGTTCACCAACCTCTTCGAGGGTCCGTGGTTCGCCGCGGTCGAGGCCGAAGCGAAGCTTGAGGATTTCGCGTTCGCGCTCGTCGAGCGGAGCGAGCAGCCGGCTGATCTCGTCGGGCAGCAGCGCAGTGGCGGCGACTTCGAAAGGCGACTCGGCCGAGCGGTCTTCGACGACGTCGCCGAGTTCGGCATCGCCGTCTTCACGCAGGGGCTCGGACAACGAGAGTGGCTCGGCAGCGAAGCGCAGCGCCTCGGTGACCTTGTCCTCGGGCATCTCGACTTCTTTCGCCAACTCGGAGAGCGTGGCAGGGCGGCCAAACTTGAGTTCGAGGCGCGAGCGCGCTTTTTGCAAGCGTGCAAGCGTGTCACCGGCGTGAACGGGGAGACGAATCGTCCGGCCCGTGTTGGCGATGCCGCGAGTAATGGCCTGACGGATCCACCATGTGGCGTAGGTGGAGAACTTGAAGCCCTTGCGCCAGTCGAACTTCTCGACAGCGTGCATGAGGCCGAGGTTGCCCTCTTGGATCAGGTCAAGCAGTGGCAGGCCCGACGCCTGGTACTTCTTGGCAATCGACACCACGAGCCGAAGGTTCGATTGGACGAACTGGCGCTCGGCCTCTTCACCCTTACGGGCGGTGCGACGCAACTCCCGCTTCTTGGCAGCCGTAAGTTCTTTACCACCGGCGTCCAATTGCTCGATAGCGCCGTTTCCGGCTTCGATGGCCTTCGCGAGGCGGACTTCGTCATCCTTTGTGAGCAGCGTGTACTGCCCGATATCAGTGAGGTAGAGACGGACGAGGTCTTCGTCATCCCGTTCAACGCGATCTTTGGCCACCGGCGGCTCCTACTATTCAGTCGTTGGTTCTTCGGTGTGCAAGACATCTCGGGGGTAGTGTGGTAGACCCGCCCATTCCCCGAGACAAACGTCACGATACCGAGGCGGATCCTTGCGTCAACCCGCGAATGCGCGTTTCGCGTGTCAATTCGCGAGTATCTCCATCAGCGATACAGAAAGACCAACGATCGTAATGAGCGATGACATCGAAATTGAACTGGTCGTCGTCACGATGACCTTTGGCGCAAACCCGAGTCAGGCCGCCAATGCAGAGTTGCTTGCGGTCCTGTCGAAATACATCGTGCTGACACGCATGCATGACGGTTGCCGCAACGTTGATCTGTGTTCCAGCGTCACCAAGCCCGGCCGGCACCTCGTGATCCAGAAGTGGGATTCGAACGAGATGCAACGGCAGCATTTTGATTCCCCGCTGATGGTCGAGATGGCTACGTCGTGCGCCGGCATCTTGTCGTCGGCGCCGGAGATCGATATGTGGGAAGGTACGAGTGCACATGACCTGCGCTGAGGCGGTCCAGATCTTGGCGCCTGTACACTTGGTACATGGCCAACCCAGTCTTTAACGACGACACCATGCGGCGCGATGCCGCCGGATGGGCAGCACCGGTACGTGGCGGAAACGCTGCTCCTATATCTACCGGATCGCCGCTCAACGCCCCCACCAACGACGGCCCGACCACTCCGTGGTCCAAGGACGTCATGACCGTCAACGGCACGATCACCGCCGTTGCTTCCCTCTTCGTACTCCTCCTCATCTCAGCATCGTTTGGATGGTCCGCTGCGGGCGGCACCACGCTCACCGGTGAAGCCACGTATTCGTTCCCGCCCATCGCAATGGTCGGCATCCTCGCGGGCTTTGGCGCAGTGATTGCGTCGTCGTTCAAGCCGATGTGGGCGAAGTTCCTCGGTCCGGTCTACGCCCTCGGCTACGGCTTCGCCGTCGGAGCTATCTCCAAGGGCTACGAGACCTTCCAGAACGGCATCGTCATCCAGGCGGTGGGCGCCACTGCCGCTGTGTTCTTCGTGATGCTCGTGCTGTATCGCACTCGCATTATTAAGGTCACCGACAAGTTCCGTCGCAACGTCATTTTTGCCACACTCGGCATCATGGTGCTGTACGGCGTGTCGTTCGTGATGAGCCTGTTTGGCGGTGAAATCGCCTTCATCAACAGCCCGAGCCTGTTCGGCATTGGCTTCTCCGTCGTGGTCTGTGGCGTCGCGGCGTTGATGCTCGCGCTTGACTTTGACCGCATCGAGTCTGGCGTCGCAGCCGGCATGCCCAAGGCCTACGAGTGGGTTGCTGCGCTCGGATTGCTGGTCACCATCGTGTGGTTGTACCTCGAGATCCTGCGACTGCTCTCGAAGCTGCAGCAGCGCTGAACACCACTCCGGTTTTCGGTCACAGCCGAATGCTCGCTGGCAGCACCCGTCGTCTCGCCGAGGCGGCGGGTGCTGCCGCACTCGGGGCCGGGTTCGCAGGTGCCGTTGGTACCGCCGTCGGTGTCGGCGCCCCGGCAGCTGTCGTTGGTGGGTTGAACGGAGCAATCTCGGGCTACCGCCGGATCTATGGCTGGAGTTGCTCCCACGGGTTGATCGCGTTCGTGCTCGATTCCACGTGGGCGCTACCGATGACGAGCGCGGGCCTCGTTGCCAACGCCATTGGACTCCTCAAGCACGATTCGGGGTACGTCCCGGCGCTGAGTGAACGACGCAACCGACACGTGTACCGCCGTGGCTACGTGCCCCGCAAGGGTTTTGCCATCACGCTCGGCAACGTGATCGGCGGTGCCGGTGACGTTGCGCAGCCACGTCGCGCTAAGTTGATCACCGACCACGAAGACGTCCACGTGTGGCAAGCCCGCTGGTTTGGACCGTTCTACCCGTTGCTCTATGTCGGTTGGATGGTGCTCGGGGGAGTGGTCGGCGCAGTGCGCTGGCTCATCGCCCAGCGCCGCAAGGGCGACTCGTTGTTCGGCACAGTTGAAACGGCTGCGTACTTTCTCAACCCGTTTGAATGGTGGGCCTACAGTCGCGATGGCTACTGGCCACCGAAGGGCAAGGTTGTCGGCTTCGGCTGGCAGCGGCCGTGCTGTCGACCGCTCACCGAGGCGAAGCCAGGGCGGCCGTCGGGGCTCGCCCAGGTCGTGGTCGCCGATCCTTCGTCAGCCCAAGCCTGACACGCCGTCCCACTCGGAGTGCGTGTGATCAGCGGAGTGCGTCGAGCTGCTGGGTGAGTGCAACGTTGAACTCGTCAGGCTTCTCCTGCTGCGTCCAGTGGCCGGCGCCGGGGATGATTATGTGGCCGCGGTAGTCGGGCAACATCACCGTCATCGACTTGACGTACTCCATGCGGTGCGCGATCACCATGTCCTTGTTGCCCCCGATAAACGCAGTTGGCATCGGCGGCGCAGGGAGGTCTTTGGTGAGCGTCCAGTCGGCATCGAGGTTGCGGTACCAACTGATCGGGCCGAAGAAGCCGCTTGTGGTGAACTGATCGACGAACTCGCTGAAGTCGTCGGCGGGGAGCCATGCGGGAAGGCCATCGGGGACCCCTGCTGCTCCGCCCCATGTGTCGAGCAGCCCGGTCCCGGCCATTGGCGGGAGCTGGTCGGTCGGGGTGGGTGCCGATGCCGTTTCGCCCGATCCGCCCCAGATCACCGTGCGCAGCGAACGCGCAACGTCTGCGTCGAGTTCATTCTCAGCGAGGTGTGGCAGTTGGAAGTACAGCATGTAGAAAAATCGGTCGCCGTAGGTCGCACGGAACAGCTCGGTTGGCAGCATCGGCCACGGCGTGTACGGAACGCTGACGTTGACGAGACCACTCACGCGATTCGGGTGGTAGCGGGCGAGATCCCAGACCACCAGCGCCCCCCAGTCGTGGCCGACGAAGGTGGCCTGTTCGGCATTGACGTCATCAAGGAGTTCGATGAGGTCGGCTGCCAGCCGGTCGCTGCGGTACGCAGCAACCTCACGCGGTGCCGACGACGACCCGT
>CAWUXP010000066.1:0-4839 GCA_963926495.1 Candidatus Ilumatobacter herschelensis | reverse complement strand
CATCACGGCGGCGATCGCGCTGCGCGTCAAATCGTCATGCGTCGGGCCGAGCCCGCCGCACATGATGACTGCGTCGGCGTCGACCAGCATCCGCCGAAGCTGTACTTCGATCCGGCCGATGTTGTCGCCAACCTTGACCTGCACCAGCGAGTCGATCCCATGGAGCGCCAACTCACTCCCCATCCAGGCCGAGTTCGAATCGATGATCTGCCCCAGCAACAACTCGGTTCCGACAGCCAACACATCACAACGCATCAGCTCAGTGTGGCCCAGATTCGACCTTGTGCCAGGCTCTGGCGTGGTATCTCAGCGAGCTATTGCGGGTTGCGGGCGTGATTCAGGTACTGGGCGCCACTGATCAAGGCGAGCACGACTGCCGTCCAGAGCAGGCCCTTCCACAACCACGTGGCGTCAAGCGCCGTCCATGGCAGGAGTGCAAACCCAACCGCGAGCTGCTGCGCAAACGTCTTGTACTTGGCAAGTTGCGATGCAGGAACGCTGATGCCCTTGCCGCTCACCAAGACCCGGTAGACGCTGATGATGAGTTCACGTACCGCGATGATGATCACGGGGACGACCCAAAAGACATCGGTACTGACCAGCGTGAACATGGCGCCGAGAATGAGCACCTTGTCCGCGAGCGGGTCGAGGAATGCGCCTGCTGTGGTGGGTCCACGCCGCCTGGCGACGTAGCCGTCGATGAAGTCGCTAAAGCACAGAACAAACCAGAGGAAACAAGCAATCCATGCGCCGCGCTGATGATTTGGAATCACCCAGAACATGACGGGCGACAACAGCAGACGCGCAGTGGTGATGGCGTTGGCCCAGCTGGCGATCGACAAGCCTTGACTCTGCGTTGCCTCCGTCGTTGCCACTACAGCGCTGCCGATTCCTCAGTGTCGAGCGATGCGACATCGACGCCAGCGGCGACCAAATCAGGCCCGAGTGCGTCGACGATTTCGACCTCGGCGAACTCTCCCACAGTCACATCATGGCCGACGTGGATAATGCCATCGATCTCGGGAGCTTCACGGTGGCTGCGAGCCACGCCCGGAGCATCGACGAGCACAGACATCGTGGTGCCAATCAGGTCGTCGCGTCGAGCAGCCGTGATGTCGTCTTGCATCTCACGGAGTTCGGCGAGCCGCTCGTGCATCAGCCCGGCGGGCACAACGCCTTCGCCCTTCTTGACCAAGTCGGCGGCATAGGTACCGTCTTCGTTGCTGTACGAGAAGAAGCCGCACCAATCGAGCTGGGCCTCTTCAATGAAGCGCAGCATCTGGTCGTGGTCGTCTTCGGTTTCGCCCGGGTAGCCGACGATGAAGTTGCTACGGAATGCTGCTTCGGGCTCGCGTTCACGAATATCGGCGATGCGATCGAGGAAGCGCTGACCGTCGCCCCAACGGCGCATCTTGCGCAGCAGTGGCTTGCTCACATGCTGGAGCGAGAGGTCGAAATACGGCACACCCGAGTTGCAGATCGAATCGATCAGCCCGTCGGTGAGATCGCTCGGGTACAAATAGAGCAACCGGACTCGGTCGACTTGTGCCGCCACGGCATTGATGAGCGGCACGATCGAACCGGCGCCCATTTCGTCGGGGCGGTCCTTGCCGTACGAAGCGAGGTCTTGAGCGACGAGAACGATTTCGCGTGCCTCCAGCTGTTCGACCTCGGTGAGGATCGACGACGCGTCACGGCTGCGCTGCGGACCACGGAAGCTCGGAATGGCGCAGAAGCCACACGACCGGTCGCAGCCTTCGGCGATCTTGACGTACGCCCACGGCACGGCTGATTTCGGCCGCGGCAAGTTGAGCAGGTCGAAGTCGGGCAGCGGCGCTTCGGATACCGGGATGAGCTTGCGCCCGCTCTTCAGTTTCGGGACTTCGGTGCCGTCACGCTGCTCGGGGCGCATGTTGAACGCCATGCCAAACCCGGCGACCTGATCGACCTCGGGAAGTTCGGCGGCCAACTCGTCGCCGTAGCGCTCGGCCATGCAGCCGGTGACGACAAGCTTCGAACCCTTGAGCCGCTGCGCGTCGAGCGCCAAAATGGTGTCGATCGATTCGCGTCGCGCCTCGTCGATAAACGCACACGTATTGACGACCACGAGGTCGGCCGATGAGGCATCTTCGGTGGCTTCCATGCCATCCGCAAGCAGTGCGCCGACGAGCTTGTCTGAATCGACATCGTTCTTTGGGCAGCCCAGTGTTTCGATATAGAACCGCTGGACCATTACCTAGACGCTATCTGCCACCAATTCGGACACACCTCTGCCCGTTGGGGCACGTTTGAATGCCGTTATTGGTGCGCAAGGCGCAGACCGAGCCGCGGCCATGGGAACGAGACCAAGCGCCCCGTGCCCGACAACGTGACGAACGCCGTCGACATGTCGTCACCACCGAAACAAATGTTGGTGGTGAACATGTCGCCGGTGGCGTGATGCTCGGTGTGTTCACCGTCGGGTGAGATTGCGGTGATCCCACCGTTGAGCAGCGTCGCCACGCACACCCAACCGTCGTGATCAACAGCGAGCGAGTCGAGCAGTTGATGACCGGACAACCCATGCAGGACCCGTGAGCGCCCACCAGGCGCCAGGCGGCCGGGCTCTTCGAGATCCCGCTCGAACACGCGACCGGTGTGCGTTTCTGCCCAGTACAGGGTCGTGCCAGCAGGTGACAGGCCGATCCCATTGGGGCCCTCCACCGGGAAAATGGCCTCGGTGATCTCGGAACCATCGCACTTCGCGTGATAGATCGCTGTGAGATCCGCCGTACGCGCGTCGAGATCACGAATGCCGTGATCCGTGAACCAAAAACCACCGTGACCGTCCATCACCAGGTCGTTCGGGGCTCGAAGCGGGCGTCCCGCACACTCGGTGTACAGATCCGTGACCGAACCGTCGTGCAGATCCACCCGCTGGATCTTGCCGCCGAGGTAGCGCGCCGGGTCGTAGCGGCCCGGTTGAGATCGACCATTGCGTTCGATCGGCGTGAAGCACCCTCCGTTGTTGCATAAATAGATCGCACCGTCGGGCCCGATGGCGGCTCCGTTCGGACCGCCCGGCGTCTCGGCAACCTTGTCCTTGGTGCCGTCAGGCCACACCCGAGTGAGGCATGCCGAGAAAAGTTCAACCACGATGACCGATCCGTCAGGCATCGCGATCGGCCCTTCGGGAAAACGCAGCCCATCAGTGATCTCGGTGAGCTGCGGCGTCAAAACAGAATGGGCCATACGCCCATGCTGGCAGATCGCAACCGTGTCAGCTAGAGCTGGCCGTTTTGTTGGAGCAGCTCGAACTCTTCGACCGTCATCAGCACGGAGCGCGCCTTCGAGCCCTCGCTGGGGCCGACGACACCGCGAGTTTCGAGGAGATCCATAATGCGACCGGCTCGCGCGAAGCCGACTTTGAGCTTGCGCTGCAACATCGACGTCGAGCCGAGTTGACTGCGCACGATGAGCTCCATTGCCTGGCGCATCATGATGGTGTCTTCGTCTTCTTCGCCAGCGGAGAAGGCGTTGGCGTCGGAGGTGAGATCCATCGACCCCATCGGAGCAGCGCCGGGCGCACCGAGTGACGGCGGCACAAGTGCAGGCTGATCGCTACCGGCGAACCCGTTTGCGTCAAACTTGGGGACGTCGTCGCCCTCTTCGACAGCCGTCGAATGGATCGCCTCCGGCGCTTGCGCCCGCCAATGAGCGACAACCTTGCGGACCTCTTCTTCGGTGATGAAGGCACCTTGAATGCGGTTGGCGACCGACGAGTTGCCCGGCAGTAACAGCATGTCGCCCTTGCCAACAAGCTTGTCGGCACCAGGCTGGTCGAGGATGACTCGCGAATCAGTCAACGACGAGACCGCAAACGCCATACGTGCCGGGATGTTCGCCTTGATGACGCCGGTGATGACATTGACCGACGGGCGTTGCGTGGCGACGATGAGGTGAATACCAACCGCACGTGCCTTCTGGGCAATGCGGGTGATCGACTCCTCGACATCGCGTGCAGCAACCATCATCAAGTCGTTGAGCTCATCGACCACAATGACGATGTACGGCATGTGCTCGTAGACCGGCGCACTGTCGGGATCCCAGCCCAGGGGTTGTTCTATTTCGCCCTGCTTAATGGACTTGTTGTAGCCACCGATGTCGCGGTAGCCGACCTCGGAGAGTACGTCGTAGCGACGCTCCATCTCCTTGACCGCCCACCCGAGTGCGTTGGCTGCCTTCTTCGGGTTCGTGACCGGCTGCGTCAGCAGGTGCGGTAAACGCTGGTATTGACCCATTTCGACCTGCTTGGGGTCAATCAGGATCAGGCGCACATCGTCGGGCGTCGTCCGCATCAGCAGCGACGTGATGATGCAGTTGATACCGGACGACTTACCGGCGCCCGTCGCACCAGCGATGAGCATGTGTGGGGTCGACGCGAGATCGAGGAAGACGGCCTTGCCCGCGATGTCTTTGCCGATCGCGACGTCGAGCGGCGAATCAGCTTTCTTCGCCTCAGGCGACACCATGAGGTCACCAAGTGCGACAAGCTGACGTTGGTGGTTCGGCACCTCAACGCCGATGGCCGACCGACCCGGGATCGGCGCCAGGATGCGGACGTCGGTTGCCGCCATCGCGTAGGCGATGTCTTTCTGCAGGTTCGTGACCTTGGCGACCTTGACGCCGGGGCCGAGTTCAAGCTCGTACCGAGTGACCGTCGGGCCGACGGTCATGCCGATCAACTCGGTCTCGACGTTGTGCGACAAGAGCGACTCTTGCAGCATTTCGCCCCGCTTCTCGATGGCTTTAATATCCATCTTTTGTTCGCCGGCAGTTTCGAGGAACTTGTTGGGCGGA
>CAWUXP010000065.1:0-7942 GCA_963926495.1 Candidatus Ilumatobacter herschelensis | reverse complement strand
GACAGCCTGTTCGGCGGCCTTCGCGCGGATCTCTTCACCATCAACGCGGGTGGCAACACCGTCACGCAATGCCGGCTCGCCGTTGACGTCGACATCAATGGCACGGATCGTCGGGGTGAACGCCACGTGCCAGGGCTCGATTTCCCGATATGACCAGGTGACTCGATCATCTTTCGCTTCGGGGAAGAGCTCCCAGCCCCCCTCCAGCCACGACCAGGCCGCAGCAGGGCTCGCCTCGACATCGTGGTCGCGCTGTTTGACGTACGCCAACTGGAACTCCGCAAGCATGTCAGCACCGATGCCGTCGGTCCCGAGTGCAGTCGGGTTACTGAACCGAGCCGGATTGGCGTAGCCGACCGAGTTGTTCATGTTCGAACGGGGGTTATGCACGATCGTTCCACGCAAGCCGTGATCGTCGGGCAGGTGGACGCCGTGAATGAGCAACCAACTATCTTGCGTCAGTCCGCGAATGCGTTCTTCTACGCCGATGTCATCTGGGCCCTCGGCCACATGGATGTGTACACCAACGCCATGCTTCTGTGCCAGAGCGGCCGCGGCCGCGAGCGAGTCGTCCGAACAGGTGAACGCCGCATGCACGCCGACCATCCCCTTACGCATGCCGTCTCCAGGTGTCTCTAACTCCTGGAGGTACCGGTCGTTCTCGGCCAACCCGAGCTCAGCGCCGTCGACACCGTGGCGGTCGGTGATGCCGTAACACGTGTTGATTCGTACCCCTATCTCGTTGACGGCACCGGCGATGACCGACAGCGATCCTTCGATTGCGTTTGGCGATTCGTGATGGTCAATGATCGCCGTCGTACCCGCTTCGAGCGCTTCGAGCGCGCCAAGTTTCGCCGACCATTCGATCATCTCGAGATCAAGCGCGGTGTCGAGCCGCCACCAGATGTTCTCGAGGATCCCGAGGAAATTCAACGGTATCGCCGGTGGTGCGGGCATGCCCCGCGCCATCGACGAGTAGAGGTGGTGGTGCGCGCAAACGAGGCCCGGCGTGGTGCCTCGCTCAGCCACGGTCAACTCCTGCGTCCGTCACGGGGCGACTGGTTCATCTCAGGTCCAGGCACTGGAGCGCTCACGGTTGCTCGCATTGATCATCGGGAGTTCGTTGTGCCACGTGCCGGAGTGCTGACGGAGCGCAGCAGCAACGGCGCCAGCGGTCGGCACGAGTCCGATTTCGCCAACGCCCTTAATGCCGTACGGAGAGTCAGGCTGGGCGGCTTCGACAAGAATTACATCGACCGTCGGCATGTCTTTCGGCCGGATGATGTCGAGTGACTTGAGCGTCGTGTTAGTCGGACGGCCGTTCTCGTCACACGGGAATCCCTCGGTCATCGCGTAGCCCAGACCCATGTGGACAGCGCCTTCGATCTGGCCTTCGCAGAGCATTGGGTTGACGGCACGACCAACGTCATGTGCAGCCGTGACGTTCTCCACCGTTCCGTCCTCGGCGAGCACGACGACCTGCGCCGCGTAACCGAACGTCGAGTGGATGATCGGGTTCTCGATCGGTTCGCCAGCAGCCTTCGCAGCCGCGATCTCGCCCAACGAGCTGGTCCAGTCGACCCGGTACTCGCCCTCGTAGTCAACACCGACTTCGCGACCGCCAGCGATGGCTGCTTCGCACGCGGCCTTGACTGAGCCAG
Organism: Candidatus Ilumatobacter herschelensis; assembly: GCA_963926495.1. Lineage (GTDB taxonomy): Bacteria > Actinomycetota > Acidimicrobiia > Acidimicrobiales > Ilumatobacteraceae > Ilumatobacter_A > Ilumatobacter_A herschelensis. The sequence goes on along the minus strand of CAWUXP010000065.1, from coordinate 6,281 downwards.
CGCCCATCAGCGTGCCTCGGCTGCCCGTGGTCTGCCCCGCACCAAGTTCACGTGTTGAGTCGACGATCACATCAATCTGCTCAGCCTCGATGCCCAGTTCCTCGATCGCGACCTGCATCACGACGGTGTGAACGCCCTGACCCATCTCGGTCCAGCAGTGACGGATCTCGACTCGACCGTCTTCGCGGAAGTGGATGACGGCCTTGGCGATCTCTTTGAAGCCGTTACCGAGGCCAGAGTTTTTCAACCCGAGGCCCATACCGACCGACTTGCCTGCGGCGACAGCGGCGTCATATGCAGGCTTCACAGCGTCGAGGCATTGACGTGCCCCCTGACAACCGTCGTCCATCACCTGGCCGGGGCCCCACGTGTCACCGGGCATCACGACGTTGCGGTCGCGGATCTCCCAACCCGAGATACCGACTTGCTCGGCCAATCGATCGAGCACACCCTCCATGGCGAACTGCGCCTGGTTGGCACCGAACCCACGGAACGCTCCACATACCGAGTTGTTCGTGCGAGCAGCGATGGCTTCAACGTCGACGTTGCCGACGGCATAGGGACCAGTTGCGTGACCGGCCGCTCGTTCGAGCACCTTCATGCCGACGGATGCGTACGGACCGGAATCGCCGATCATGCGGACCTTAATTGCCGTCAGCTTGCCGTCGGCATCACAGCCGGCGTCGTACTGCATCCGAATTGGGTGGCGCTTCGGGTGCATCAGCAGCGACTCTTCGCGCGACAACGTGATCTTCACCGGTGCTTCGAGGTGCCATGCCGCGAGCGCCGTGTGCGCCTGGTTCGACATGTCTTCCTTGCCACCGAACGCGCCACCGTTGGAGACGAGTTCAGTCGTGACCCGGCTGGTGTCGATGTCGAGCATCGCCGCGATGTCATTGCGATCGTCCCAAATTCCCTGACCCCCGGAGTACACATAGAGGCCCAGTTCCCCCTCCCCCTTGCCCACTCGGATCGGGAGGGCAAGCGTCGATTCGGGTTCGAGAAACGCATGCTCGATGCGTTGCGTCTGAAAGGTCTCCGACACCGTAAACAACGACGATGCGAGGGCGCCGTCGGCGTCGCCGCGGGTGTATGCGGAGGTCGACAGGATGTTCCCGTCGAGCTCCCACACCGCTGACTCAGACGACGTGATGACCCGGACCGGATCGACCATTGGTTCGTGAACTTCGTATGCAACGACGACGAGTTCGGCCGCGGCACGGGCGATCTGTCGAGTGTCGGCCACGACGACTGCCAGTACATCACCGAGGTATGAGGTGCGTCCACCGACCGGAATCATGATCGGCCAGTCCTTGTGGATGATCCCGACGCGCTTCACACCAGGGATGTCCGCAGCCGTGAAGACGCCGCGCACGCCGTCGACTGCACGTGCCGCGGACACATCAATCGAGATGATGTCGGCGCGAGCGTGATCGGTCAGACGAAGTGCGCCGTGAAGACAGCCCTGCGGGTTCATGTCGTCGATGAAGTCGCGAATGCCGATCGACAGCTCACGGCCTTCGTACTTGATGCCGCGCGAACCGATGCCGCGGGGTTGCACGACGACCGGGATGTCATCTTGAGCCAATGCTTCGACAGCGTCGAGGACCTTGATGTAGCCGGTACAGCGGCAGAGGTGGGCACCCAGGTGGCGCGAGGCCTGCTCGCGGGTCAGGTCGGCACCGTTCTTGTCGATCAATGCCTTCGTTCGGACGACGATGCCCGGTGTACAGAAGCCACACTGCAGCGCGCCACACGCAGCGAACGCGTCGGCCATCCGACTCACTTCAGCTGGATCGAAGCCTTCGAGCGTCGTGACCTCTCCGCCGTTGATTTTCTCCATCGATGTCTGGCACGAGACACGCGCCTTGCCGCCAATCAGCACGGTGCAGCAACCGCACTGACCCGACGGGGAGCAACCATCTTTCGCCGACGTGATCCCGAGTTCGTCGCGCAGCGCCGCCAACAAGTGCGGGTGGTCGTCGCGGGCGGTGACCTTGTCGCCGTTGAGGATAAATTCGCTCATGAGATGACTCCGTCTTCTTTGGTCGCGCCGGGCGCGATTGCGCCCTTCTGTGCCGTGATCCGTGCGTAGACCTCAGGGCGCCGGTAGCGCTCGAAGTCGAACAGTGTCTCTTTGTATTGCTTGCACCAGTCGAGGTCGCACCGGGCCGTGATCAGTTCGTCGCCGATCGTTACGGCCTGCGCAACGATCTGGCCTGACGGCGCGATGATCGCCGATTGAGCGAGCGATTCGACGCCCTCTTCGATGCCGCCCTTGGCAACACCGACGACCCAGGTGCCGTTCTGATAAGCGCCGGCCTGCATCACCAGGTGGTTGTGGAAGCCAGCGAGCGCGTTCTGCGTGGGGTCAGGGGCGTAGAACATCGGCGTGTTGTAGCCGATCATCACCAACTCGACGCCCTGCAAACCCATGACCCGGTATGTCTCGGGCCAACGCCGGTCGTTGCATGTAGCCATGCCAACGATGCCGTCGAACGCTTGGAACACCGGAAAGCCCTCGTTGGACTCTTCGAAGTACCGCCGCTCCAGATGCTGAAACTGGCGCCACGGCTCGTGCGCTTCATGGCCGGGGATGTGGACCTTACGGAACCGGCCAACGATCGTGCCGTCGCGTTCGACCAGGATCGTGGTGTTGAAACGATGGGCCACACCACCATCGTCAGGTTCGGTGAGTTCGGCATATCCGAGGCTGAAGCCGACACCAAGTCGCTTGGCCTCATCAAACAGCGGCTGCGTTTGCGGGCCCGGCATCGAGCGCTCGTAGTAGGAGTCGAGCTCGGTTGTGTCGCCAGAGATGTTTGAAGCGTCTCCCTCATCGAGGTACCAGCGGGGAAAGAACGTGGTGAGCGCCAACTCGGGGAAGACCACCAGGTCGCAGCCAGCCTCAGCACCCTGCTGCAGTAGGTCAATCAAGCGCGCAATGACCGTAGCGCGCGGTTCGTCCCGGGCAATAGGCCCGAGTTGGGCGGCGCCGACATTGAGATAGCGCGGCATCAGAAGTCTGTTTCTGCGAGGGCGAGCATCGTTCGGAGTAGCACGTTGGCCCCGGCTTCAAGGTCAGCCGGTGCAGTGTATTCCGTGACGTTGTGGCTGATGCCATTGACGCTCTTGGTGAAGATCATCGCCGTCGGACATACCCGAGCGAACATTTGAGCATCGTGACCGGCCCCTGACGGCATTCGGCGATGCGTCAGGCCGGCTGCCTCAGCGGCCTGTTCGACGAGGTGGATAACACGTGGGTCGAAGTCGACCGGCTCGAAGCGGGCCAGCGTGCGGGTGTGCACACCGACTCCTTCGCGCTCAGCTGCCTGGGCGACGAAGCCGCGAAACTTGGTCTCGGCCTTCTGCAGCACTGCTTCGTCGGTATTTCGGAGGTCAACGGTCATCCTGACCACCGACGGCACGACGTTCACGAGATTCGGGATGAGGTCGATTGCCCCGACAGTCCCGACCTGCGACTCGCCGAACTCAGTAGTCAGATCGCGTACGAAGGTCACAATTTTCGATGCAACGTAGGCGGGATCATGGCGGAGGTGCATCGGCGTCGTGCCGGCGTGGCACGACTGTCCCTGCAGCGTCAGCTCGGTCCACGAGATGCCCTGTACGCCCTCGACGACGCCGATGGTGATGTCTTCGTCTTCGAGGACCGGGCCCTGTTCGATGTGCAGTTCGACGAACGCATGCGGCACGGGCCCAGGAATCGGTGCCGGACCGGAGTAGCCAATGCAGTCGAGTTCCTCGCCGACCGCAGCCCCGTCACGATCTTCAATGAGGAGGGCATCTTCGAGCGCCAGACCGCCGACGTACACGAGACTGCCAAGCATGTCCGGCTGAAACCGGGCGCCTTCTTCGTTGGTGAAGAACCCGACGGCGAGGGGCCGAACGAGTTCGAGCCCAGCAGCGATCACCGTTTCGATCACTTCGAGGCCGGCAAGCACCCCCAGATTGCCGTCGTACTTACCGCCGGTTCCAACCGTGTCGATGTGCGAGCCAGTCATGACCGGTGGGGTCCCGGGCGTGAACCCGGGCATCGTCGCGATGACGTTGCCGATGCCGTCGATCGTGACCTCGAGGCCAAGGTCTCGCATCCACGTGACGACCAGGTCGCGGCCCCCCTTGTCTTCGTCGGTCAGCGCAAGCCGGGCACACCCGGTCGTTCCAGGAATCGCACCGATCTCCCCGAGTGCCTCGATGCGCGCCACCAACCGCTTGGGATCAATTGACATTTCCTCAGACGTGCCGTTGTTCACCAGGCAGACAGTAACAAAAATGCTTTACAAAACGTCAAGGATCGCTCAGCGGTTCATTCTGCATTCATCGTTCCGTCATGGCCCAGAGAGCGGGACGAGTAATCTGGACAGATGGCGAACGCACATCTCGAAGTTTTCGTGGAGCCGTTTCGCGAGAATGATCCCGGCCCACATGTCACAGCCGTCATCGAGGCCGCGACTGCTGCAGGCCTCGACCCCGACATGGGCCCGTTCGCCACCGAAATCGAGGGTGACATCGCGGTGCTTACAGATGCCATCGCCGAAATGATCCGGGCTGGATTCTCCAAAGGTGCCACTGCGATGCAACTGCGCATCGAAACCACCTGAGCCCTCCTGACCTGTCACACTTTGGTCAGACCAAGTGTGACACGCAGCAGCCTCGTGAAATAGCTGTCAGTTGGTGCGAGTGAGGATGCGCAGCGACCCGGTGGCCGAGCGTTCCTCAAAGCAACCTGACGCCAGGGCCGGCAGATAAATCTGCTCGTACGGCGGCCGGCCTCCTTCGGTCGGATCCGGAAACACGTCGTGGATTGCCAGCGTGCCGCCCACTGCAACATGGGGCGTCCAATGTTCATAGTCAAGCCGTGCCGGTTCTTCACCGTGGCCGCCGTCGATAAAGAGCAAGCTCAACGGAGTGGTCCAGGCCGCGCCAATCGTCGGCGCACGCCCGATCAAGCCCACGACAGAGTCTTCGAGGCCAGCGTCGTGAATCGTCGCCCGGAAGAACGGCAGCGTGTCCATCTTGCCAATACGGTCGTCGACGACCGCGCTGTCGTGATGGTCCCAGCCGGCCTGGTTCTCTTCAGAGCCACGGTGATGGTCGAGAGCGAACAGCAAGGTACCGGTGCGCTCGGCGACATCGCCGAGCCACACCGTTGAGCGGCCACAGTACGAGCCGAGTTCGAGCATCGGTATCGCGGGCAACGCCGCAGTTGCAGCAGCGGCCGCCTCCCACAGCGCATCGCCCTCTTCAGCCGGCATGAAGCCCCTGGTGTAAAGCGCAAGCGAACGACGGCCCTCAGACAGCATGGCGACAGTCAATCGTTCAGCTCGACCAAGTGTTCCAGTGAATAATCGTGTCGGGTTCGGGGCGCATTGCCGTCTTGAAGTCTGTCCCCTTCGTATACGCAAGCGGACTGAGTACGGCTTGCTGCACCGAGTCAAACGGGATCCCAACAACATCGGCGATCTGCTCTTCCATCATCAACCCGACGGTGGTCCAGCAGGTGCCGAGCCCCCGGGCGCGTGCCGCCAACATGAAGCTCCACATTGCCGGCAGTACATTGCCCATCGAAGACGCTGCCGACATTGCCGGTGCACCGTCCAGCCGACCCGCCTTCGTACACGCAATCACCAGCGCAGGAGCCTCCCCCATGTGGGCTGCGAGGTACTCAGCCGAGTCGGTCACGCGGTCCTGCTGCGCTTGCCCCTCTGCGGTTTCGCGCTTCAGTGACCCGGCGTACACGCCGTCCATGCTGCGGTAAATGTCAAAGCACTTGCCGTAGATTTCACCGATTGCAGCCCGCTTTGCCGGGTCGGTGACCACGACGAACTGCATCGTCATCGTGTTCGAACCGGACGGTGACTGCATCGCCATTGCCACGCACTCACGGATCAACTCGTCATCAACTGGCCGATCGAAATCGAGGCGTTTGCGCACCGCGCGGGTGGTGGAGAGCAACTGGTCGGACGACAAATCGAGCTGTGACATACAGAGACCATAGAACGGGCGACCAATTCGGGCCCGAATCGTGGCAGCATTGGTAGGGCATGACCGCTGACAGCGAAAGCCCCCACTATCCAGCCGATCCGACACCACGCAATCAGGCAGCGCTCGACAATCTTGTCAAGCTGCTCGACCTCGAGGTGATCGAGGTCAACATGTTCCGGGGTGCGTCGACTGATGAAGATCGTCAACGGGTCTTCGGCGGCCAGGTCGCCGGCCAGGCCCTCGTCGCTGCTGCCCGCACAATCGACGAGCCCGGC